>DATHWJ010000110.1:0-18785 GCA_035460745.1 Ideonella sp.
GGCCAGCGCGACCAGCGACGACACGCCCAGCAGGTCGGCCAGCAGCACGACCTCGTTCTTCTTCTCGCCGGTGGCCTGGCCGATCGCGACGACGAAGGCCAGCGCCTGCTCGAACTCCTCTTCGCTGAGCCGGGTTTCGAGCGCGAAGGCGTGCAGGTGGCGGACCAGCGCCGCGAGCAGTTCGGCCAGGCGCGGATCGGTGGTGCCTGCCATCGATTGCAGCACCAGCGGCAACAGGCTCTGAGGGGTGGTCGGCAGCATTTCTGGTCTCCTGCTCATGGATTGGGGCGTCTTGTCTGCTAGCGTTAGCATTCAATTTAGCAGGATCGCCGAGACTGTCAAGCCCCTGCCATAGGCAGGGTTGGTGACAGTTCAGCTGCTAACGCTGGCAGGGACGCGCGCGGCTATCATCGAGCGCATGAGCCAGAAACCGACCGGGGAGACGACGCTGCGCGACATCGCGCGCCAGGCCGAAGTGCACGAGACCACCGCGTCGCGGGCGCTGGATCCGGCGCGCCGCCACATGGTCAGCCCCGAGGTGGCCAAGCGCGTCGATGCGGCCGCACGGGCGCTGAACTACCGGATGAACCGCGCCGCCTCGGCGCTGCGCACCGGCCGCACCGCCACCGTGGGCGTGTTGCTGCCGGACATCACCAACCCGGTGTTCCCGCCCATCCTGCGCGGCATCGAGCAGGCGCTGGCAGCCGAGGGCTTCTTCGCGATGGTGGCCAACGTGGGCGACGGCCAGACCCCCAGCTCGGTGGCCGACCGCCTGCTGGCGCAGCGGGTCGACGGCCTGATCGTCGCGACCTCGCTGCTGCACGACCCGCTGGTGGCCCACCTGCAGAAGGCCCAGGCCAAGGTGGTGCTGGTGAACCGGCGCGACGACTCCGGCGTGATGCCGGCGGTGGTCAGCGACGACGCGCTGGGCATGAAGCTGGCGGTCGACCACCTGGTGGCGCTGGGCCACCGCCGGATCGCCCACCTGGCCGGCCCGGCCGGGCTCTCGACCGGCGCGCTGCGGCGCAGCGGCTTCGAGCAGGCGATGGCGCTGCATGCCCTCGCGCCGGTGGCGATCGATGAATGCAGCGCCTACAGCCGCGAGGGCGGGGCACAGAGCGTGACGCGGCTGATCGCGCGCGGGCTGCGTTTCACGGCCCTGGTGGCGGCCAACGACCTGATCGGCCTGGGGGCCATCGGCGAGCTGCAGCGGCGCGGCATCGGTGTGCCGCAGCAGGTCTCGGTGGTGGGCCACAACGACATGCCGCTGGTCGACATGGTCTCGCCGCCGCTCACCACCGTGCGCATCCAGCACTACGAGATGGGCTACCGGGCGGCGCGGCTGCTGCTGGAGGCGCTGCGCGGCGTACCGGGCACCGCCTCGACGGTGGTGCTGCGACCGGAGCTGATCGTGCGGGCCTCGACGGCGGCGCCGCCGGACGAGAGCTGAGCCAGCCGCCGCAGGGGGACGACGCCGTCAGGCGCCGCGGGGGCTCAGGCGGTCTGCAGCACGCGCCAGACTTCGTCCTGCCAGGGCAGCTGGCGCACCAGGCGGCTGATGTAGAGCGCGGACTCCTGCGCCGTCAGCACCTCGCCATGGCTGCCGACCAGGCGCAGATTGGTCACCACGCTCATCGGGTCGGCCATCGCGACCACGCCCTGGGCGATCTGCACCCAGTCCCAGGCCAGGCCGGCCTCGCCCTGCTTGGAACAGTCGCCCCACAGCGTTTGGCCCGACGGCGGTTGACCAAATTCACCAATGGTCGTGATGCGCGTGCCGAGATGCACGAATCGGCGCCGTCGTTTCGCGTTTGCCTGACAAAATACGGCCGGCCAAGAATACAAAGCCCAGGGTGGTGGTGAAGTCATTGCGGGTATGTGTTGCATGATGGAGTTGTTTTTCGTCAGCATGACCCGAAGTCTGGAGAGGACGTCTTGCACCTGCTAGCTGTAAATCCTGTCAGGGTCCACCCTGGCACGGGGCGGGTAAAAAAGGATCACGCCTGGGGCTGCCTGCCGCCAGGGCTCCGGGAATTTCCGTCTTCCGTCTGCGGCGATGGGGCGCTCTCGGCGTCCCCGGCGAGTGGAGGCCTCCCGTGAGCAGCGAGATGCTCGGGGGCAACTTCCTGTCCATCATGGAAGCCAAGACCCACGACGACTTCCGCAACGGCATCATCCGGTTCGCCAATGAACTGGGGTTCAAATACGTCTCGGCGATGACGGTGGTCGACCACTCGCTGACGCAGTCCGAGTTCATCAATGTGGACAACATGCCACAGGGCCTGGTGGATGCCTCCGCCGAACACGCCGCCGTCTACCGCCGCGACCCGGTGATGCAGCACTGCAAGCGCGGCAGCGTGCCCATCATCTGGGACCAGGCCACCTACGTGACGCAGGGCGCCAGCGACCTGTGGGAGGAGCAGGCCGGCTTCGGCTACCACACTGGCATCGCGCTGGCGCTGCATTTCCCCGAGGGCCGGCACTTCATGATGGGCGTCGACCGCGACCGCTCGCTGCCGCGCAAGCCGACCAACCTGAGCCGCATCGTCGCCGACCTGCAGCTCTTCGCGGTGCATGCGCAGGACGCCGCGATGCGGCTGTTCCTGCCCACCGAATTGCAGGCCGAACGGCCGGCGCTGACCCCGCGCGAGCTCGAATCGCTGCGCTGGACCATGGAGGGCAAGACCGCCTGGGAGGTCGGCGCCATCCTGGGCATCAGCGAGCGCACCGCGGTGCTGCACCTGCAAAATGCGATGCACAAGCTGGGCTCGGTCAACAAGCACCAGGCGGTGCTGAAGGCCCTGCGGCTCGGCTTGATTCACTAAAAACGTGCGTTGTCCTGCCCTCGGCTAGGCGCACCACCCTGTAAGAGTTGACAGTGTCCGGATTCTTCTCGGCTTGTTTCAATGAGGCCATTCGAAACGAATGTCCTTCAAAGCCCTGGAGTCTCCATGAAGCAAGCCCTCATCGCCCTCATCCGCGACACCTTCACCGGCAAGGCTGCCGATGCCCAGCGGAGCGAGCGCCAAGAAGAACAACACAGCAGCATCCGCACGCTGGACCTGTCCGAGCTGCGCCAGGTTTCCGGCGGCACCACGACCGAGTCGCCCAAGCGCGGCTGGTAACTCGAAACCCGTTTTTCCGGCGGCTGGTCCACCAGCCGCCCGGCGCGAGGGCAGCCCACTGCACCGTGCCACGTTCAGCGAGTGCTGAGCCGTCCCACCGCGGGGGATGTGCAAGGTGACGCTGTTCAGACCTGAATCCCTCCACAGCCAGCGTCAGGCCTGGCTGGGCAGCATCCAACTGATGCAGCCGTTAGGCCTGGTCTGGTTGACCTTCGGGGTGCTGGCGGCGCTTGTCGCTGTCAGCACCTTTCTTTTTTTGGGCGAGTACACCCGCAAGGCACGGCTGGAAGGTGTGCTGGTGCCGGACCGCGGCCTGATCCGCGTGCTGCCACCGGTGGACGGCACGGTGCTGACGCTGGCGGTGCACGACGGCCAGGCGGTGCGGGCCGGTGAGGTGTTGTTGACGCTGCAGGTCGAGGCGCCCAGCCTGACCGGCCCGGCGCAAGCCGGACTGCAGCAGACTTTCGATGCGCGCACGCGCAGTCTGGACGAAGCAGCGCGGCAGAACACCGCGCTGGCCGCCGAGCGGCAACGCTCGCTGGGTGAACGAATAGAAGGGCTGCGCGCCGAACGCGCACAGCTCGAAGCGCAGGCGCAGCTGCAGCAGCAGCGCCTGGCGCTGGCGGAACAGGCGCTGTCACGGTTGGAATCGCTGAGTGGCGACAATTTTGTGTCGACCGCCCAGGTGCAGGCAAAAAAAGAGGACGTGTTGGGGTTGCGCGCGGACGGCGCGGCGATCGAGCGGCAGCGGCAGGCGATGTCGCGCGAGATCGCCGCGCTGGAGGCCGAGGCGCGGCAGCTGCCGCTGGAGACCGCGCAGCGCCGCGGCACGCTGGAGCGCGAGCGGGCCGAGATCAACGAGACCGCCGAGCGCGCCGGCGTGCAGGCGGCCGAACGCCGGCTGGACTTGCGCGCGCCGGCCGACGGCGTCGTCAGCGCACTTACCGCGACGGTCGGCCAGACCGTCAAGGCCGACGCATTGGCCGCGCTGGTCACGCTGACACCCGCCGGCGCACAGCTGCAGGCCCACCTCTACGCGCCGTCCAGCGCGCTCGGCTTCGTGCAGCCCTCCCAGGCGGTGCAGCTGCGCCTGGCCGCTTTCCCCTACCAGAAGTTCGGCTTGCAGCCCGGCCGCGTGCTGCAGGTGGGCCACGCGCCGCTGCAGAGCAGCGAGCTGGCGGATTTGCCGATGGCGCGGCAGCCGGCGGGCGGCGAGCCGCTCTACCGCATCACGGTGGTGCTGGATCGCCAGACCGTGGTCGCGGCCGGACAGGCGCGCGCGCTGCTGCCCGGCATGCAGCTGGAGGGCGACGTGCTGCTCGAGAAGCGGCGCTTGATCGAGTGGCTGTTCGAGCCGCTGCTCGGCCTGGCCAAGCGGATCTGAGCCCATGACCGGACCCGACCTGTCCTCGGCGTTGAACCTCGGCTGGCGGCGCGCCAGGCTGCCGCTGGTGCTGCAGACCGAGGCCGCCGAGTGCGGCCTGGCCTGCCTGGCGATGGTGGCCGGCGCCCATGGGCTGGACACCGACCTGCCCAGCCTGCGCGAGCGTTTCGAGATCTCGCTGAAGGGCGCGACGCTGGCCGACGTCAGCGACATGGCGACCCTGCTCGGCCTGGCGCCGCGCGCGCTGCGCTGCGAGCCCGTTGACCTGGCCCAGCTCGCGCTGCCCTGCGTGCTGCACTGGGACCTGAACCACTTCGTCGTGCTGGTCGGCGTCAAGCGCGGCGTGGCGACGCTGCACGACCCCGCGCGCGGGCTGCGCCGCATGAGCCTGGCCGAGCTCTCGCCGCACTTCACCGGCGTGGTGCTGGAGATGACGCCGACCTCCAGCTTCGTGCCCAGGCGCGAGCGCCAGCGCATCACGCTGACGCAGCTACTGGGCCGCGTCAGCGGCTTCAAGCGCGCGCTGGGCCAGGTGCTGGCGCTGGCGCTGGCGCTCGAGGCCTTCGTGCTGCTGTCGCCCTTCTTCCTGCAATGGGTGGTCGACGGCGTGCTGGTGACGGGCGAGCGCGAGTTGCTGGTGACGCTGGGCCTGGGCTTCGGGCTGCTGGTGGCGATACAGGCGGCGACCGCGGCGGCGCGCTCCTGGGCCGTGCTGCACTTGTCGTCGACGCTGAAGCTGCAGTGGCTGGGCAACGTCTTCGCCCACCTGCTGCGGCTGCCGATGGCCTGGTTCGAGCGCCGCCACACGGGCGACATCTGGTCGCGTTTCGCGGCCGTGCACGAGATCCAGGAGAAGCTCACCACCAGCTTCGCCGAGGCGCTGATCGACGGCGCGCTGGTGCTGCTGACGCTGGTGATGATGTGGCTCTACAGCCCGCAGCTGGCGGCCGTGGTGGCCGGCGTGGTGGCGCTCTACGCGCTGCTGCGGCTGGCGCTGTTCCGGCCGATGCGCGAGGCCTCGGAGGAGGCGCTGGTGCACGAGGCCAAGAAGTCCAGCCACTTTCTCGAGTCGCTGCGCGGCGTCGGTGCGATCAAGCTCTTCAACGCCGAGGCCCAGCGCCAGTCGCGCTTCATGAACCTGGTGGTCGACGCGATGAACGCCAGCCTCTCGGTGCGCAAGCTGGAGCTGGCGCTGGCGGTGGCGCACCGGCTGCTGTTCGGGCTGGAGCGGGTGGCGGTGGTCTGGATAGGCGCGCTGGCGGTGATGAACCGCGAGCTCAGCACCGGCATGCTGTTCGCCTTCCTGGCCTACCAGGAGCTCTTCGCGACCCGCACCAGCGCGCTGATCGACAAGGTGGCCGAGCTCAAGCTGCTGAAGCTGCAGGGCGAGCGGCTGGCGGACATCGTGCTGACGGCGCCGGAGAGCGACACCGCAGCGGGCCGGCTGACGCGCCCGCCATCGACGGCGCCGGAGGCCGCCGGCCGCATCGAGCTGCGCGGGCTGCACTTCCGCTACTCCGACCTGGAGCCCGAGGTGCTGCAGGGCGTCAGCTTCAGCGTCGAGCCGGGCGAGTCGGTGGCCATCGTCGGGCCCTCGGGCTGCGGCAAGACCACGCTGCTGAAGCTGATGCTGGGCGTGCACACGCCGACCGCCGGCGAGGTGCTGATCGACGGCCAGCCGCTGGCGCAGCTCGGGCGGCGGCGCTGGCGCGCGATGGTGGGCACGGTGCTGCAGGAGGAGCCGCTGTTCGCCGGCTCGATCGCCGACAACATCGCCTTCTTCGACGCCGAGCCGGACGCGGCCTGGGTCGAGGAATGCGCCCGGCTGGCCTCGGTGCACGACGAGATCGAGGCCATGCCCATGGGCTACTACACGCTGGTCGGCGACATGGGCACCGTGCTGTCCGGCGGCCAGAAGCAGCGCGTGCTGCTGGCGCGTGCGCTGTACAAACGGCCGCGCTTCCTGCTGCTGGACGAAGCGACCAGCGCGCTGGACGTGGACCGCGAACGCCTCGTCAACCAGGCGGTGCGCAAGCTGGCGCTGACGCGCATCATCGTCGCGCACCGGCCCGAGACCATCAACAGCACCCAGCGCGTGATCGTGCTGGGCGATGGGCGGGTGACGCAGGACTTGCGCACGGTGGGGGCGGGGGTGGGTTGATGGTGTTGTTTTTGTGAGCGTGTGCTCACTTTTTTTGTGTGTGGGGGGATCAGGACGGTGGGGCGTGCTGCTTCGTTCGTGTCCCCCGGGCCGTGAAACTGAGCGCGCATTCGCGGCCGTGCCGGGCCCTCCTCCTTGACCTCACTGCGCAGCACGCCCCACCGTCCTGATCGGCACCGCTGCGGCACGCCCTCGTCGAACAGCCAGAGCGGTGACTGCCGAGGGTGTCGGGTGGGCGGCGTCGGGGGGAGAGAGGAGTCGGCCACCCGGCAGCCTCGGCGCGCTCACTCTCGCTCCCGATATCGCCCCCCGCACGTCACACCGCGCATCAACCGGTCCGCGTAGCCGCCTCCAACCGGGTCAACCACCGCAGCGCCGCGGTCCTATCCTGGCCGCACATCTCGGCCGAGGGTTGCAGCGAGCCGCAGACGGCGGGCCGGCGCGGGTCGCCGAAGAGTCGGCAGGCGTCGTCTTCATCGAGCTGCACGCAGCGCACGCCCGCCGGCTTGCCCAACGGCATGCCGGGGATGGCGCTGGAGATGGAGGGCGCGATGCAGCAGGCGGCGCAGCGGGGGCGGCAGGCGAGTGCGGGCGGCAAGGGCGGGAGCGCGGCGCGGGACATGGGCGGATTATCCCGAGGCCCGCCGGCGCCGGGCAGCCCACCCTGCGCGTGACGGGGCAGCCGCCGCGCTTTAAAATCAAGGGTTTGCGTCGTTGCCCCGAGCCTCCCACACGACCGCGCCCAGGCTGGCTGCGGCGCGCGCTGACCCCGGCCCACGACCCCGCGCCCCGCTGAGCCCGCAGCCGGCGCCCACCCACCAGGAAAAGACCGGTGCTGTACCCCAAGGAATTTGACGTCATCGTCGTCGGTGGCGGCCATGCCGGCACCGAGGCCGCGCTGGCCGCTGCCCGCATGGGCTGCGAGACGCTGCTGCTCAGCCACAACATCGAGACCTTGGGCCAGATGAGCTGCAACCCCTCGATAGGCGGCATCGGCAAGGGCCACCTGGTGAAGGAGGTCGATGCGCTGGGCGGCGCGATGGCGCTGGCGACCGACGAGGCCGGCATCCAGTTTCGCATCCTCAATTCGAGCAAGGGCCCGGCCGTGCGCGCCACCCGCGCGCAGGCCGACCGCATCCTCTACAAGGCCGCGATCCGCCGGCGGCTGGAGAACCAGCCCCACCTGTCGCTGTTCCAGCAGGCGGTGGACGACCTGATGGTCGAGGGCGACCGGGTGGTGGGCGCGGTGACGCAGGTTGGCATCCGCTTTCGCGCGCGCGCGGTGGTGCTGACGGCCGGCACCTTCCTCGACGGCCGCATCCACGTCGGCCTGCAGAACCACGCCGGCGGGCGCGCCGGCGACCCGCCCGCGGTCGGCCTCTCGGCCCGGCTGAAGGAGCTGAAGCTGCCGCAAGGGCGCTTGAAGACCGGCACGCCACCCCGCATCGACGGCCGCAGCATCAACTTCAGCCGCCTCGCCGAGCAGCCCGGCGACCTCGACCCGGTGCCCGTCTTCAGCTTCATCGGCGACGCCGGCATGCACCCGCGGCAGGTGCCGTGCTGGGTGACGCACACCAATACCCGCACGCACGACGTCATCCGCTCGGGCTTCGACCGCAGCCCCATGTTCACCGGCGTGATCGAAGGCGTGGGGCCGCGCTATTGCCCCAGCATCGAGGACAAGATCAACCGCTTCGCCGACAAGGATGCGCACCAGATCTTCCTGGAGCCGGAAGGGCTGACGACCCACGAGTACTACCCCAACGGGATCTCGACCTCGCTGCCCTTCGACATCCAGCTGGCCGCGCTGCACACCATGGCCGGCCTGGAGAACGCCCACATCCTGCGGCCGGGCTATGCCATCGAGTACGACTACTTCGACCCGCGCGAGCTGAAGGGCAGCTTCGAGACGCGTGCCATCGCCGGGCTGTTTTTTGCCGGCCAGATCAACGGCACCACTGGCTACGAAGAGGCGGCGGCGCAGGGGCTGTATGCCGGCGTCAACGCCGCGCTGCAGGTGCGGGGCCGCGAGGCGCTGTCGCTGCGGCGCGACCAGGCCTACCTCGGCGTGCTGGTGGACGACCTGATCACCAAGGGCGTCACCGAGCCCTACCGCATGTTCACCAGCCGCGCCGAGTTTCGGCTTCAGCTGCGGGAGGACAACGCCGACGCCCGGCTGACCGAACTGGGCCGCACGCTGGGCCTGATCGACGACATGCGCTGGGATGCTTTCAACCGCAAGCGCGACGCTGTTTCACGTGAAACAGCGCGGCTGCAATCGACCTGGGTGCACCCGCAGAATCTTCCGGCCGCCGACGCGGAGCGGCTGCTGGGCAAGGCCATCGAGCGCGAGTACAGCCTGACTGATCTGCTGCGGCGGCCCGGCATCGACTTCGACAAGCTCTCCGAGATCGTGGTGCTGGCCCGACCAGAGGCCGCTGTTTCACGTGAAACACTCACTGCCGAGCTCGGTGCCAACTTGGCCGACTCCGTGATCGAGCAGATCGAGATCGCCACCAAGTACGCCGGCTACATCGACAAGCAGGTGGAGGAGGTCGGCCGCGCCCTGGCCTACGAGCACCTGCGCCTGCCCGACGAGCTGGACTACAACCAGGTGCCGGCCCTCAGCTACGAAGTGCGGCAGACCCTGAACCGCCTGCGGCCGGAGACCCTGGGCCTGGCCGCGCGCCTGTCCGGTGTCACCCCCGCTGCCATCTCGCTGCTGCTGGTGCACCTGAAGAAGAAGCGTTTCAAAGGCTTCACCGGAGCGCAGATTGCCGCAGCCGCCGCCAACGACGATGCCTCCGCCGGCAGTGGTCCGTTCACATCGGCTCAAACACCAGACTCCGATGCTGCCTGAATCCGTCACCACCACCAACAACGCCGCCACGACGAATCCGGCGCTGTCTTCGGCGCTGGCGCACGGCCTGGCCCACCTGTCGCTGGACCTGCCCGCCACGGCCATAGCCCAGTTGCTCCGCTACCTCGACCTGATCGCTCGCTGGAACCGCGTCTACAACCTGACCGCCGTGCGCGACCCGCAGGACATGCTGACCCAGCACCTGCTCGACTGCCTGGCCATCGTCCCGCCGCTGCGCCGGGTGATCCCACCCGGCACGCCGACCCGCGTGCTCGACGTCGGCAGCGGGGCAGGGCTGCCGGGCGTGGTGCTGGCCATCACCCAACCCGGCTGGTCCATCACCTGCGTCGACACCGTCGCCAAGAAGGCCAGCTTCATCCGACAGGTCGCCGCCGAGCTCGCGCTGCCCAATCTCACTGCCACCCACCAGCGGGTCGAGACCATGGACGGGCAGCCCCACGACCTGATCACCTGCCGCGCCTTCGCGTCGCTGGCCGACTTCATCACCCTCTCGCACGAGCGCCTCGCGCCGCAGGGCAGGTGGGTCGCGATGAAAGCGAGGCTCACGGCCGAGGAGCGCGAAGCCGTGCCTGCGGACGTCGATGTGTTTCACGTGGAACCGATCACCGTACCCGGCCTGAACGCCGAGCGCTGCCTGGTCTGGATGCGACCGCGCCCGGCAGCCGCCTAGGCGCGCAGCCCGCCAGCGGCCACGACGGCAGGATTCCCTCACCGCCTGTCCACCGCCTGTCCACCCTCTGTCCCCCGGCTGCCCACCGCTTGTTCCCCCCACCATCCACAGACTCTTGTCCACACCGCCCAGCCCGCCATGCCCGACCTCTTCAGCTCCTTCTTCGGCCCTTTCATGGGCATTGCCGACTACGGTGCCTACTGCGCGGCCATCCTGCTCTTCCTCGCGTTGCCCGGACCCGGCACCTTTGCGCTGCTGACCTCGACCGCCAAGGGCGGCGTGCGCGCTGGCGCCGCGGCGACGCTGGGGCTGATCGTCGGCGACCAGATCCTGCTCTGGCTGGCCGTGGCCGGGGTCGCCGCACTGCTGGCTGCCCACCCCACGGTCTTCAACGGCGTGCGCTACGCCGGCGCCGCCTACCTGGCCTGGATAGGCCTCAGGCTGCTCTTCTCCCGCGGCGGCGCCTCTGCCAGCCCGGTCAACATCCAGCCGCACCACTACACCCGCCAGGCGCTGCTGATCACGCTGCTGAACCCCAAGGCCATCGTCTTCTACATGGCCTTCTTCCCGCTCTTCATAGACCCCGCCCACCACCAGGGCCTGGCCACCTTCGGCGTGATGGCGCTCACCATCGCCGCCCTCACCGCGCTGTACTGCCTCACGCTGTGCCTTTTCGCCCAGGCGGTCGCCGCCAAGGTGAGGGCGCACCAGCGCCTGGCCCGCGGTCTGGAGCGCCTGGCCGGCATCTTCCTGATCGGCTTCGGCTGGCGGCTGCTGCGCGACTGAAAGCCGGGCAGCGCAAGCGACAATCGCGGCTCTGTCGCCTGACCCTCGCCACCGCCCGCCCAAGCCCATCACCCACCGCCCGCTCATGTCCCGCATCTTCTGCATCGCCAACCAAAAGGGCGGCGTCGGCAAAACGACCACCTGCGTCAACCTCTCCGCCGGCCTGGCCCGTGTCGGCCAGCGGGTGCTGCTGGTCGATCTGGACCCGCAGGGCAACGCCACCATGGGCTCGGGCGTCGACAAGCGCAAGCTGGAAACCAACGTCTACGACGTGCTGTTGGAGTCGTCCAGCGTCGCCGAGGCCAGGGTGCGCTCGGAGAAGGGCGGCTACGACGTACTGGGCGCCAACCGCGAGCTGGCCGGCGCCGAGGTCGAGCTGGTCGCGCTGGAGCACCGCCACGAGCGTCTGCGCCGCGCCCTCAAGACGGCAGAGGCCGAGTACGACTTCGTGCTGATCGACTGCCCGCCCTCGCTCAGCCTGCTGACGCTGAACGGCCTGTGCAGCGCCCATGGCGTGATCGTGCCTATGCAGTGCGAGTACTTCGCGCTCGAGGGCCTGACCGACTTGGTCAACACCATCAAGCAGGTGCACGCCAACCTGAACCGCGACCTGGAGCTGATCGGCCTGCTGCGCGTGATGTTCGACCCGCGCATCACGCTGCAGACCCAGGTCAGCGATCAGCTCAAAGCGCACTTCGGCGACAAGGTCTTCAACACCGTGATCCCGCGCAACGTGCGCCTGGCCGAGGCGCCCAGCTACGGGCTGCCGGGCGTCGTCTTCGACCCGGCTTCCAAGGGCGCGCTCGCCTTCATCGAGTTCGCCCGCGAGATGGTCGAGCGGGTAGGGCAGGCAGGCCCGTCCGCAGGCACCACCGGCCTCGCTACCGCGGCCTGAAAGCCTCGCGGCCCCGGGCAAACACGGGGCATCGCTCACACAAGATCCTGCCCGCAGCCCTGGGCGTGAGGCGAAAATTCCGGCCTCACAACAAGCTCCAGGGAATGCCCATGTCACCCGCCTCCAGCACCTCGCCGGCCGCCAGCCGCTGCCCGGCCCCCGATCACGCCGCCGCGTGGGGTGCACCGAAAACACCGCATATACCGTTCGACAAGCGCCGCGTTTTGACTCTCTCGGCGCTGTTCGCAGCCACCGTACTGGTCGCCGGCTGCGGCGGCGGAGGCGGTGGCGGCGGCAGCTCGCCCTTCCCACCGTCAACGTCAGGCGGCCCGACACCACCCGCGCCCGCACCCGCACCCACACCCTCTCCTGCAGCCGCCACCGCCCAGCTCTGCGCCCCCACCAACCCCTACCGCGCCGACGCCGACGTCACCACCACGCTGGGCTCGCTGGACAACGAAAAGGCCTGGCTCAACACCTACCTGACCGGCGCCTACCTCTGGTACAGCGAGATGCCCACGGTCGATGCCGGCCTGGCCACCTACAGCAACACGGCCGACGTCTACACCTCGCTCGACAACTACTTCAACGCCCAGCTCACGCCCGCGCTCACCGCCAGCGGCAAGCGCCGCGACGCCTTCAGCTTCATCTACCCCACCAAGCAGTGGAATGACCTGGCCCAGTCCGGCGCCGTCTCTGGCTACGGCATCGAGTGGTACTTTGGTTCATCGACGCCACCACGCGGCCTGCGCATCGTCTACGTCGAAGCCGGCTCGCCAGCCGCAGCCGCCGGCCTGCAGCGCGGCGACACCCTGGTGACAGCCGACGGCGTCTCCGCAGACGTCGCCACCACCGACGGCGTCAATACGCTCAATGCCGCGCTGTTCCCCAGCGCCAACGGCCAAGCCCACAGCTTCAGCTTCACCCGCAACGGCAGCCCACTGACCCGCACGCTCACCAGCGCCACCGTCATCAAGCAGACGGTGCCCAAGGTCCAGGTGCTGAACAACGGCGGCAGCAAGGTCGGCTACATGGTCTTCACCGACCACCTGGCCAGCGCCGAGCAGCCGCTGATCGACGCGATCAACACGCTGAAGGCCGGCAACGTGACCGACCTGGTGCTGGACCTGCGCTACAACGGCGGCGGCTACCTCTACATCGCCAGCGAGCTCGCGTACATGATCGCCGGCCCCAGTGCCACCTCGGGCCAGGTCTTCGAGCAGCTGCAGTACAACAGCAAGCGCACGGCCGACACCAACAGCGCCGACGCCCGCACACCCTTCTACGACAGCTCCTGCATCCTCGACAGCAACTTCAACTGCTCTGCCGTCAACCCGCTGCCCACGCTGGGCCTGAGCCGCGTCTCCATCCTGACCACCGGCGGCACCTGCTCCGCCAGCGAGGCCATCATCAACGGCCTGCGCGGCGTCGGCATCGACGTGCGGCTGATCGGCGAGACCACCTGCGGCAAGCCCTATGGCTTCACCGCCAAGGACAACTGCGGCATCTCGTACTTCCCCATCGAGTTCAAGGGCGTCAATGCACAGGGCTATGGCGACTACGCCGACGGCTTCGGCGCCACCTGCGCCGCCTCGGACGACCTCGACACCCCCCTGGGCGACCCCAGCGAAAACCAGCTCGCCGGCGCGCTCTACAACCTGAGCAACAACACCTGCAACCCGGCCAGCTTCAGCGCCAGGAAGCACACGCTGGGCGCGTCGCGCGGCGGGATGGTGAGCGGGCTGCTGCGCGGCCCCGAGCGCGAGAACCGCATCGTGCTGGCGCCCAAACGCTGAGCTGACGTGCCCCGCAAGCGCGGGGCACGCGCTCGCGAGACCTCACGGCCGCCGCTTCGGGCGGCCGTTCTTTTTACAGCCCCAGGCCTTCGTCCAGCCCCAGGTGCACATTCATCGACTGCACCGCCGCGCCGCTGGCGCCCTTGCCCAGGTTGTCCAGCCGCGCGATCAGCACCGCCTGGTGCTCGTTCGCGAAGACGGCGATGTCGACCCGGTTCGTGTCGTTGCAGGCCTGCACGTCGAAGTAGCCCTGCTCCAGCGTCGCCGGGTCGGCGAGCGGCAAGACGCGGATGAAGGCCTCGCCCTGGTAGCGGTCCTCGAAGACGCGCTGCAGCGTCGCGCCGCTGCCCTTCAGCTGCGAGAGATGCAAGGGCACACTCACCGCCAAACCCTTGTAAAAGCTGGAGACGATGGGCATGAACACCGGCGGCTGGGCCAGCCCGGTGTGGGTCTTCATCTCCGGCAGGTGCTTGTGGGCCAGGCCCAGCGCGTAAGGGCGGGGCGCCTGCACGGAGAGGTCGCCAGCCGCAGCGGCCGCTTCGTACTGCTCGATCATCTTCTTGCCGCCGCCCGAGTAGCCGGTGATCGAGGTGGCCGAGATCACGGCCTCGGCCGGCAGCACGCCGGCATCCACCAGCGGACGCAGCAGCAGGATGAAGGCGCTGGCATGGCAGCCGGGGTTGGCGATGCGCTTGCTGGCGCGGATCGCGTCGCGCTGGCCGGCGCAGAGCTCGGGCAGGCCGAAGGCCCAGCCGGGCGCGGTGCGGTGGGCGGTGCTGGCGTCGATCAGGCAGGTGCGGGGGTTGTCTATCATCGCCGCCGCTTCCTTCGACGCGGCATCGGGCAGGCACAGGAAGGCCACGTCGGCCGCGTTCAGCAGCCGGGCGCGCTCGGCGCTGTCCTTGCGCTTGTCGGCGTCGATGCGCAGCACCTCGATGTCGGGGCGCTGGGCCAGGTACTCGTGGATGCGCAGCCCGGTCGTGCCCTCCTGCCCATCCACAAAAACGGTGTAGCTCATCTCGTTCGCCCCAGAATCCCGAAAACCGCCAAGCATAAGGGCTCGTGAGGAAACAAGTTGAACATTTGGCCGCTGGATTGGGATGCGATGCGAGGCGCGGAGCGCGCCGTGTGGCGAGCCACACAAGCGATTCGCAACGACGCAGCGCGCCCAAGACCAGCGAGCCAAATGTTCAAGTTGTTGACGAACGAGCCCTTAGCCCTGCCCAAGACCGCTGCATGAACCTCGACATCTCCTCCAGCCCGCCGCCCGCGCCCCGTGTGCTGCTGCTGCCCGGCTGGCTCAATTCCGACCCACCCCATTGGCAAAGCCGCTGGGAGGCGCTGTACCACGACACCCGCGTCGAGCAGGACGACTGGCAGTGGCCCAAACGCGGCGACTGGATGGCGCGGCTGGAGGAGGTGCTGCTGGCCGACGAGCGCCCCGCGCTGCTGGCGGCCCACAGCCTGGGCTGCCAGCTCGTCGCCAACTGGGCCGCGCACTCGCGCCACGCCGCCCGCGTCTGCGGCGCGCTGCTGGTGGCGCCGCCCGACATCGAGCGCAGCGACATGCCGCCGCAGCTCCAGACCTGGCGCCCCATCCAGCGCGCCCGGCTGCCGTTCCGCTCGGTGCTGCTGCTGAGCGACGACGACCCCTACTGCGCACCGCAGCGCGCCGCCGCCATGGGTGCCGGCTGGGGCGCCGAGGTGCACGCCATCGGCGCGCGCGGCCACATCAACGGCGAGTCCGGCCTGGGCGACTGGCCGCAAGGCCGGCAGTGGCTGGAGCGTCTGCGGCCTGGCGCTTACGGCACCTGAGAGCGCCGGCCCCGCACGGGCACACGGGTGCACGACAATCACGCGCCATGGCGACCAAAAAACCCAAAGGCCTCGGCATGGGGCTAGAAGCCCTGCTCGGGCCCACCGTCTCCGACACCCCGGCCGGCGAGGGCCGCGAGGGTGCGCCCACCGTCCTGAAGCTCCACCGCCTGCAGGCCGGCAAATACCAGCCGCGCACGCGCATGGACGAAGGCTCGCTCTACGAGCTGGCCGAGAGCATCAAGAGCCAGGGCATCATGCAGCCCATCCTGGTGCGCCCGGTGGGCGAGCCCGCGGCCGGCCGCTACGAGATCATCGCCGGCGAACGGCGCTTCCGCGCCGCGCAGCTGGCCGGGTTGGACGAGGTGCCGGTGCTGGTCAAGGCGGTGCCGGACGAGTCCGCCGCGGTGATGGCGCTGATCGAGAACATCCAGCGCGAAGACCTCAACCCGCTCGAAGAAGCGCAGGGCCTGAAGCGCCTGGTCGACGAGTTCGGGCTGACGCACGAGCAGGCCGCGCAGAGCGTCGGCCGCTCGCGCAGCGCCGCCTCCAACCTGCTGCGCCTGCTCAACCTGGCCGCGCCGGTGCAGCAGATGCTGATGGCCGGCGACGTCGACATGGGCCACGCCCGGGCGCTGCTGTCATTGCCGGCGGCCCAGCAGATCCTGGCCGCCAACGAAGTCGTCGCCAAGAAGCTCTCGGTGCGCCAGGCCGAGAAGCTGGTGCAGCACGCGCTGAGCCCGGGCCGGCAGACGCCGCTGCTGCGCGTCAAGCACGACAAGTCGCGCGACATCGTGCGGCTGGAGGAGCAACTGGCCGACGCGCTGACCGCGGACGTCGAGATCCGCGTGCAGCGCAAGACCCAGCGCGGCGAGCAGGGCGAGATCGCAATCCGCTTCGGCTCGCTGGAGGAGCTCAACGGCCTGCTGGAGAAGCTGGGCGCGAAGCAGGACTAGGCCACCAGACCCCAGGACGCTGGCTCAGGCCGCCGCCAGGGCCGGGCGCTTCAGCGGCGCTTCCCGGATCGGCAGGTGCGCCAGCGAGGCGATCACCGCCAGCAGGATGTCGGCGTACCACATCCAGTTGTAGTTGGCCGTCAGCTCGAAGGCCTTGCCGCCCAGCCAGGCGCCGAGGAAACCGCCGAGCTGGTGCACCAGCATCAACACGCCGAACAGGCTGGCCACGTTGGCCGGGCCGAAGAACTTGGCGACCAGGCCGACGGTGGGCGGCAGCGTCGAGAGGTAGGTCAGGCCCATGGTGGCCGCGAAGACCAGAAACACGGCTTCCGTCTTGGGCGAGAAGACAAAGATCAGCACCGCCAGCCCGCGCGCCGCGTAGATTAGCGACAGCAGCGACTTCATGCGCCAGCGGCCAATGCCCCAGCCCGCCAGCAGGCTGCCGAAGATGTTGAACAGCCCCACCGTGCCCAGCGACCAGGCGCCCACCTCGGCCGGCAGCTGGCAGGACGCGACCACGCCCGGCAGGTGGGTCGCGATGAAGGCGATGTGGAAGCCGCAGATGAAAAAGCCTATGCACAGCTTCTGGTAGTTGGAGTCGCGCAGCGCCCGCACGACCCGCGCCCGCACGCTCTCCTGCGGCGCCGCCGGGGCCGCCGCTATGGAGGCCGCCGGCTCGGCGCGCGGCACATGGCCCTTCAGCACCCAGGCCGCCGGCAGCGCCAGCAGCGTCAGCAAGCCCAGCGTCTGCATTGAAGCCACCCAGCCGGCGGCCGAGCTCACCGTCTGCGCGATAGGCGCGAAGAGAAACTGGCCGAACGAGCCGCCGGCATTGACGATGCCGGTCGCCATGCCGCGCCGCTCGGGCGGCGTCAGCCGCGCGGTGGCGCCCATCAGCACCGAAGGCCCGGCCATGCCCGCGCCGCCGGCCGCCAGCACACCGATCGCGAAGATCAACCCGGCCGTGCTGCTCATGAAGGGCGTGATCGCGGTGCCCAGCGCCACCAGCAGCACGCCGGCGATCAACACCCGCCCGGTGCCGAAGCGCTCGGCCGCCATGCCGGCAAAGGGCTGCGTCAGTCCCCACCAGAGCTGGCCGAACGCAAAGGCCAGGCTGATGCTGCCCAGGCCCAGGCCGGTCGAGGTATTGAGCGAGCTGAGGAACAGGCCCATGGACTGGCGCGCCCCCATCGTCATCGCAAACGCACCGCCGGCGGCCAACAACACCAGCCACACCGCCGGGCGGCGCACCAAGGATTCAAGGGTCATCGGAGTTCTCCGGCTTGCTCAAAGCCTGACAGATCAAGATAGGTGTACATACACCTGTGTATATGCACTATATTCAAGATCCCGCCCGCCCGCAACCCGGCCATGTCTTCCACCGTGACGCTCGACCCCGTTCTCCCCGCCGCCGTCCCGGCCGAGACGTCACCCCGCGCCCGCGGCTGCACCGGCCTGCGCCTGCGCAGCCTGACCCGCCTGGTCACCCGCCACTACGACGCCGCGCTGGCCGCCGCCGGTCTGCGCCTGACCCAGTACACGCTGCTCTCCTACCTCAAGAGCAGCGGCGAGATCGCCCACACCGCGCTGGCCCACGCACTCGGCATGGACCGCACCACGCTCACCCGCAACCTGCGCCCGCTGGTCGAAGCCGGCTGGATCGCACAGCAAAAAAGCAGCACCGACGCCCGCGCCACCACCCTCAGCCTGACCGACGCCGGCCACCAGCAGTGGCAGCAGGCCCGCCCGCTCTGGCGCACCGCGCAGGACTCCTTGAACGACACCCTGGGCCATCAGCGCGTGATCGATCTGCACCGCTTGCTCGAGGACTCGATAGAGATTCTGTCGTCGGGGGAGCCGCGAAAAACGGGAGCTTGATCAGCGGGGCACGGCGTTCGACGGGTGGAGCGGGATCAGGACGGTGGGGCGTGCTGCTTCGTTCGTGCCCGAGGCACAGCCTCGGGCGCTCGCCAGACACAAACAGTCCACTGGACTGTTTGTGTCCGGGCTCTCTCCCCCGGGCCGTGGAACCGAGCGCTCATTCGCGGCCGTGCCGGGCCCTCCTCCTTGACCTCACTGCGCAGCACGCCCACCGGCCTGATCGGCACCACCGCGCCACGCCCTCGTCGAACAGCCAGAGCGGTGACTGCCGAGGGTGTCGGGTGGCCGGCGAAGCGAGGTCAAGGAGGAGACGCCGGGCCCGCCAGGGCCCGGCGTCGGGGGACACGAGCGGAGTCGGCCACCCGGCAGCCTCGGCGCTCTCCTCTCTACAGCCTCCGCGCCCCGCCTTTCTCCTCAATACCCCAACGCCAACCC
>DATHWJ010000111.1:0-3780 GCA_035460745.1 Ideonella sp.
CTGCGCATCAGCCAACCCATGTACATCTTGTCCTGGGCCCACCGCGCCGCCCGCCACAAGGCCGCACCCACTGCCGTGCCCAGCACGGCGGCCGACATGCCGTAGCCCGCGCCGACCAGCGCGGCCATGCCCCACAACAAGGCCAGCACGGCCGTGCCGACCCCGAGCAGCAGCATCCCCGGCAGCGCCAGCGCCAGCACGGCCGGCCAGCTGATGTGCAAAAAACGCCAGAAGCTGCCGTTGCGAGTGAGTTGCCAGCTGTTCCAGGCCGTCAGCCGGATGGCGGCCCATTGGCCTGGCGGCCAGTGCTGCCGCACCAGGTCATCCCAGCGCAGCGTTTCATAGCGGGTGTACACGTCGGCGCCCGCCGCTTCCCCGCCCGCCTCGCTGGCGCCGCTCTCCGCGCGCCTGCCGCGCCAGCTCACGTCCCAGGCCGACCCGTGCGCCCCGGCGCGTTGCCGTGGCCCGACCTCCACGTCGTAGCCGCCGACGGCCGCCTGCAACGCAGCCTCACGCCGGTACAGCGAGTGGTAAGGGCTGGGTCCCTGCGGGTCGAAGCCGGCGAGGTACAGCACATGGCGCCGGCGCACTGTCCCCGCCCGCCCTGGGCCATCGGCCCCAGGCGCAGCGGGCGAATCGGGCGGCAACCCGGACGGCGCATCCGGCGGCAAGTCGTGCGTCGCCATCAGAGGATGGTCTGCTTGTGCAGCCCCTTGGCCAGCATCAGGTCCACCATCGGCTGCTCGCGCTTGTTGGCGCGCTGGCAATGGCCTTGCTGGAAGTGGTCGGTCAGCCAGATCACCGCGCGTGCCCAGCGCTTCTCGCGCTCGCGCCAGGCGTGCGAAGACACGGACTCCCACGCATAGCCGTCCAGCAGCGTCGCATTGACGAAGTGATCAAGCGCTCGCACGCCCGCCCGCCCGCGCGCGGCCTTGCCAAAAAAGCCGACCCAGATCAGCAGCAGGTAGCCCGCAAGCGCCAGCGGCACCACGGCCGTCATCAGCAGAAAACCCGCCAAGCGTTCCTTCATCGCACCCCACTCCGCCAGCGGCTCACCGGGCAAACACCTTCAACCGGATGCCATTTTCGGCACGAATCGTCAGCCGCCCGACCGGCTCCGGCGCGTGCCCCGGCACCGGCTCGAAGCGGAAGTGGCGCGCCAGCGTGGCCAGGATCAGCGTCGCCTCCTGCAGCGCAAAGGCCGCGCCTATGCACACGCGTGGCCCCATGCCGAAGGGCAGGTAGGCCTTGCGCAGCGACTCGCGGGTGCTCGGCAGCGCGCCGTCCACGGCCTCGCCCGTTGCCGCCCCGGCCGAGCTCTCGTCACGCTCGTAGCGGTCGGGATCGAACGCGTCCGGCGCCGCCCACAGCGCCCGGTGGCGCTGGATCAGCCATGGCGAGATCAGCACCGAGGCGCCGGCGGGCACGGTCTTGTCCCGCATCGTGCAGGCGCTGCTGGCTTGCCGCGCAAAAAATCCCACCGGCGGAAACAGCCGCAAGGTTTCGCGAAAGACGTTGCGCGCCAGCACCAGCCCCTTCAGCTCGCCCGGGTCGGCCAGCGCCGCCGCCAGCCCGCCGGCCGCCTCGTCGTGCAGCCGCTGCTGCACCTCGGGCGCATTCGCCAGCATGTGCAGCGACCACGACAAGGCGCTCGCCGAGGTCTCGTGGCCGGCCAGGAACAGCATCGCCACCTGGTTCACCAGCTCGTCGAAGCTGAAGCCCTCGCCGCTGCGCTCGTCGCGCACCCGCAGCAGTGTCGCCAGGATGTCGTCGCCCCCAGCCGTACCACCCGCTGTACCGTCGCCACCCGCCGCCACGCTGCCCCGGTAGGCGTCGTAGCGTGGCCGTATCAAGTCCACCAGCAGGGCCCGGATCTCGTCGGCCGCGCGCCGGCTGCGCCCCACCTGCCACCACGGCCGCAGCCAGCGCAGCCCGAAGAAGGCCGGCATCATCAACTGCGGCGCCAGCGCCTGGTAGCGCTCGAAGGCCGCGAACACGCGCTGCGCGGCGTCACCGTCGATCGCCTCCGACAAGATGGTGCGCAGGATGATGTCCGCCGCCACGTGGGTCATCTCGACCTCGACGTCGTACTCGCTGCCCTCGGGCACCCGCCGCAGCCGCTGCACCATCGCGTCGGCCGCGTCCCGCATGCGGCCGAACACCAGCTTCAGCCGCGCCGCTTCGAACGACGGGTTCATCAGCTCGCGCTGGCGCTGCCAGACCTCGCCGTTGGTGGTGAAGATGCTGTCGCCCAGCAGCGGCCGCAGCACGTCGCCCAGCACCTCGTGCTTGGGGAAGGCGGCCGATTCGTCCACCATCACGCGCCGCACCAGCGCCGGCTCGTTGACCATGTAGAGGTCCACGCCGGGCAGGTGCACCTCGCCCATCTTCATGTGGTAGCTGCGCTCGTACAGGCCGTCCAGCCAGGAGCGCCGCTTGCTGAAGAACATGCGCCAGAGCGAAGGCCGCTTGGCCTGCGGGCGCGGGTAATGCGGGCAGAAGTGGGGGGTCATTCGACGGCGGCAGTGGCGGCGGAGGTCAGCGCGGCGTGGCGCTGCGCCAGGGTCAACGGCCCGGCCGTCAACGTCACCACATCGTAGCCGCCGGCGATGGCCGGGGCGTTCAGGTAGTGCAGGTGCAGCGCGCGCCGGTTCTTCAGCAGGCGCTGGTAGTCGGCCGCGGCCATGGTCTTGTGGAAGCGTGGCGAAGCCTGGTGCAGCCGCGCCCGGCCCGCGCGAAACCACGGCGGCACGCGCGCGAACGCCGCCCAGTCGGCCGGCGCCGAGTAGTCGAACCAGGTCAGCGCCGGCGCGTCCGCCAGCAGCGCCAGCTCCTCGCGAAAGCGCTGCGCCCGCTCGAAGTAGGCCAGCAGCGGCGTGCAGTGGCCCAGCGTCAGCATCGCCAGCCCCGGCCCCTGGCTGCCCAGCCACGGCGCCTGCCGCAGGGCCCGCGCCACCACCGAGGCCGCCAGGATGGAGCCGGTGCTGTGGCCGACGACCAGGATCTCCTGCGCGGTGCTGCCGCTGGCGGCCTTCACCAGCTCGGCGGCCATCGCGTCCAGCCGCTCTTCCAGCTCGGGCAGTTGGTCGCAGGCCTGCGCGTGGCTGAAGCCCAGCAGGCGCAGCAGCCACTCGGTGTCGATGCGCCGTTCCACCGCGCGCCAGGTCAGCAGCCACAGCGCCGCCAGCGCGCCGGCGCCGGCCAGCAGCGGCCAGGCCGAAAGCGGCCCGCCCGCCAGCGCCCAGCCGCCCGCCCCCAGCAGGCCGAACAGCAGCGCCAGCGAGCTGCCCACCAGCAGCGGGAACACGCCCACCACCCAGGTCGCGCGGGCGCTGGGCCAGGTGCGCTGGAACAGCCGCTGGCGCGTGCCGTCCACGTAGACGTTCCAGTAGTCCTTCAGCACCTGCAGGCCCGTGCGGGCCCAGTGGCGCAGCACGATGTCGTCCCAGCGCAGCACCGCGTAGCGCGTGGCCAGCGTCTCGCCGCCGGCACTTTCCCAACGCACGTCCCACTCGGCCAGCAGCGGGCCGGCATCGCGCCGTGCCGTCAGGCTGACGCGCTCTCCCTGCGCCGCCGGCCGCCCGGCCACCGCGCCGCGGTACAGCCGGTGGTAGTAGCGTGGGCTCTTGGGGTCGAAACCGCCGAGGAAAAAAACTTGCCGGTGCAAGGCGGGGGGCAGGGGCATGGGCTGCCATTGTGGCGGAGGTGTTCAACGCTATGCAGGGCCCATGCCAGTCGCTCGCGCGAGACGGGGCCTGCCGCGCGTCGCGTCCGGCGGAT
>DATHWJ010000112.1:0-2650 GCA_035460745.1 Ideonella sp.
GCATCAAGCAGTACGCGCCGCGAGCGCCGCAGCCCCCAGAGGCGTGCGCCTCGCTCCTCGATCAACGCGTCGCAGGGAGCCCCTGTCCATGTCCACCGTTTTGCCGCTGCCCGGCGCCGCTGCGCTGGTCGCTGCATGGCCGGCCGCCCAGCGCCTGTACACGCTGTCCGGCGACGGCGCGATCCCTGAGCTGCTGGTGGAGAGCTTCACCGCCACCGAGGCGGTCAGCGAGCCCTTCGTGCTGCACCTCGACGTGCTCTCGCTGAACGCCCGGCTCGACCTGCCCGCGCTGCTGCGCCGCCCCGTGACGCTGCACACCGTGCTGGCCGACGGCAGCCGCAGCGCCCGCTCCGGGCTGGTGATGGAGGCCAGCTCGCGCGACGCCAACGGCGGCTTCGCCGGCTACCGGCTGGTGGTCCAGCCCTTCATCGCGCTGCTGGGTTTCTGCAGCCACTCGCGCAGCTGGCAGGGCAAGACCCTGCCGCAGATCGTCGACGACGTGATGCAGCCGCTGGCCGGCGTGGGCGCCTGGCAATGGGGCGAGGTCGACGAGCACGGCAGCACCGAGAACCTGGCCGGCTTCCTGGCCCGCGGCCCGCACGGCGGCGTCTACCCCTTTTGCGTGCAGTACCGCGAGACCGACCTGGACTTCGTGCAGCGCCTGCTGGTCTACGCCGGCATGGGCTGGCGGGTGCAGCAGGACGAGGGCAGCCCCAGCGGCCACCGCATCGTCTTCTTCGCCGACAGCTACCGCTGGCCGCAAAACCCCAGCTCGGCCAGCGCGCTGGGCGGCGCGGGCCTGCGCTTCCAGCGCTCCGCGGCCACCGAGGAGCAGGACGCCGTGCAGGCCTTCGGCGGCCTGCGCCTGCTGCAGCCCGGCACCACCACCACGCTGCACTGGGACCCGCGCGCCAAGCGCGGCGTGGCCGCCTCGGTGCCCACCCATTTGCGCTTCGCCGGCCCCGAGCTCTCTGATCGCCTGGGCTGGCTGGAGCTCTACGCCGCCGGCAGCGCCGAGCAGGTCACCGGCGAGCCCACCACCTGGGACCAGGCCCAGCACCGCGCCCGGCTGCTGCAGGAGGGCTTGGCGGCCGCCAACAAGACCTGGCTGCTGCGCTGCACCGTGCGCAGCCTGCGCCCGGGCCAGTGGTTTTTGCTGACCCAGTCCACGCTGGACCGGCGCCACCCCCGGCCCGAGGAGCGCCAGTTCGGCGTGCTGCGGGTCAACAGCCTGGGCATCAACAACCTGCCGCGCGAGCTCAGCGAGGCGTTGGCCCGCACCATAGGCGCGGCGCTGGACGACGTGGACTGCATCGAGCGCGGCGAGCTGGCCTGGCTCGACAGCGCCTCTCCGGGCAGCTTCACCGACCCCGCCTCCCCGCTGGCCCAGCGCCGTGCCTTGATCGCCGACGCCGCGCTGCGCCGCCAAGCCCAAGCCCTGGGCTACGCCTGCCGCGCCGAGGCGATACGCCGCCAGATCCCCTGGCGCCCACTGCCGCCCGGCTGGGAGCACGGCGAGCCGCCCTTCAACGCCGCCGTCTCGCTGGGTCTGCAGACCGCCCGCGTGGTCGGGCCCGACGGCAGCCTCCGTCCCAGTGGCGCCAACGGGGCCGACGAGCTCTACACCGACGGCCGCGGCCGCGTGAAGATCCGCTTCCACTGGCAAAGCGCTGACGGCGCCGACCCGCGCGGCGACAACCCATCGAGCTGCTGGGTGCGCGTGGCGCAGGGCTGGGCCGGCCCGGGCACCGGCCACCAGTTCCTGCCGCGCATCGGGCAGGAGGTGTTGGTGAGCTTCATCGGCGACGACATGGCGCTGCCCATCGTCACCCACAGCCTGTACAACGGCCGCGGCGAAGGCGGCGTGCCGCGCACGCCGGGCGGCCGCCCCGCCGCGGTGGACAACGCGGTGTTTGCGCTTTCCAGCGACCACCGGGCCGCCGGCCAGGCCAACCTGGCCAGCGGCAACTCGCCCGCCTGGCACGGCGCAGCGCCCGGCGAAGCCCGCCCCGGCGCGCCCGCGCAGAACAACGCCGCCGCGCTCAGCGGGCTCAAGAGCAAGGAGTTCGGCAGCGTGGGCTTCAGCCAGCTCGTCTACGACGACACGCCCAACCAGCTCCGGGTGCAGTACGCCACCACCCAGCACGCGACACAACTCAACCTCGGCCACCTGGTGCACCAGGCCGACAACCACCGCGGCAGCTTCCGCGGCAAGGGGCTGGAGCTGCGCAGCGACGCCTACGGCGCACTGCGCGGCGCCCGTGGGGTGCTGATCGCCACCTATGTGCCCAAGGCCGCCGAGCCGGCCGGCGACAACGTGGCCGGCACGGCGCTGCTCAAGCAGGCGGCGCAGCTCACCGACAGCTTCAGCCAGGCGGCCCGGACGCACGAGACCACGCAGCTGGCCGGCAGCCTGGGCAGCATCAAACCGAACCAGAGCGTGCTGAGCGACAGGGAAGCGCCGATGAAGGCGCTGCTGACGGCGGCCAGCGGCATGGTGGACGCGGTGGACTTCAACCAGGCGCTGCAGGACGCGGCGGACCGCAATACGCAGGTCCAGGACGACAAGCTGCCGCACAGCACCGACCCGCTGGTCACGCTGGTGGGCAGGGCGGGCCTGGCGGTGGTGGCGGGGCAGGACATCCAGCTC
>DATHWJ010000113.1:0-11204 GCA_035460745.1 Ideonella sp.
GAGCAGGAGGAGGTCTTCAACGAGCGCATCAGCCTGGTCTTCAAGCGGCTGCGCATCGTGCGCATGGTGGACAAGAAGCGCAACACGCTGGTCTACCTGACCTACTCGGACCGGCTGATCGAGGGCTCGCCGCAGAACGCGGTGACCGCGGTGGCCGTGGACCGCGGCACGCCCATCCCGGTGAAGTGAGCGCCTGCCCTCGCGGCGCAGCGCCGTACGGTACTCAGCCGGCTTCCTGGAACATCTTCGCGGCGCGCACCGCGATTTCCTCCGGCGAGACGTCCTCGACGTGGGTGGCCACGCTCCACTTGTGGCCGAAGGGGTCGGTCACGTTGCCGCAGCGGTCGCCGTAGAACTGGTCGGCCACCGGCATCGTCAGCAAGACGGGACGAAGGGAGCGCCGCCCACGAGCCCGGTGGCCGTTGGCAGCGAATGATGACTGTAGTTTTGTACAGTGGTTTGCGCAAGCGGATCTCACGCCGATTCGCCTGATCGCCCC
The DNA here is from genome assembly GCA_035460745.1 of Ideonella sp. Classification (GTDB taxonomy): domain Bacteria; phylum Pseudomonadota; class Gammaproteobacteria; order Burkholderiales; family Burkholderiaceae_C; genus Ideonella. Next base: position 500 of record DATHWJ010000113.1, read on the forward strand.
GCGAAGCGTTTGCCCGCGCGCCGGCGCGGCTTTGGTTTTCACGTCAAGATACCCGTCGGTGCCGCGACGGCATCGTCCCTCGCCTGGAGCCTGCCCACGTGGCTTTGCTGATTGAACTGATCACCCGTTACGGCGTCGCTTTCCTGTTCGTCTGGGTGCTGGTCGAGCAGGCCGGCGTGCCGCTGCCGGCCTATCCGCTGCTGCTGGTGGGCGGCTCGCTGGCTGCGGCCGGCCAGCACTCGGTGCTGGCGCTGCTGGGCACTGCGGTGCTGGCCTGCCTGGTGGCCGACAGCCTGTGGTACCTGGCGGGCCGGCGCTTCGGCAGCCGGGTGCTGCGCGTGCTGTGCAGGCTCTCGCTCTCGGCCGATGGCTGCGTGCGGCAGACCGAGGGCATCTTCGAGCGCTGGGGCGCGCCCTCGCTGCTGCTGGCCAAGTTCGTGCCCGGCTTCGCGTCGGTGGCCACCGCGATGGCCGGCGCCACCGGCATCCGCAAGCTGCCCTTCCTGGCCTACGACGCGGTGGGCGCGGCGCTCTGGGCCGGGGTCGGCCTGGCGCTGGGCTGGATCTTCGCCGCCGCGGTCGAAGACGTGCTCGCGGTGCTCGAGCAGATGGGCCGCTGGGGCCTGCTGCTGCTGGCCGTCCTGCTGGCCGCCTTCGTCGCCACCAAGGCCTGGCGGCGCTACCAGTTCCGCGCCCAGCTGCGCATGGACCGCATCTCGGTGGAGTCGCTGGCGCAGATGTTCGAGCGCGGCGAGACGCCGGTGGTGGTCGACGTGCGCTCCCCCTTCGGCCACAGCGAGGGCCGCATCCCCGGCGCGATCCTGGTCAACAACGACGACTGGCCAGCCGCGCTCGCCGCGCCCAGCGACGACGCCGTGGTGGTGGTGTACTGCGCCTGCCCCAACGAGGCCTCGGCCGCGGTGGTCGCCAAGAAGCTGATGCAGCGCGGCTTCAAGAAGGTGAGGCCGCTGAAGGGCGGCATCGACGCCTGGCGGGCGGCGGGGTTGACGCTGGAGCGCGACGGCAGCGGTTTGCCGGCCTGAGTGGCGCTGCCTGGCGCTGCCCGGCGCTGCGCCGGCGGGCGCCGTGCTCAAGCCGCCGCGAACCGGTCCGCCAGGAAGTCGATGAAGGCCCTTGCGCAGGCGTGCGGCGTGCGTGCGGCGGTGGCCGCGTTGACATGCAGCCGGCGCATGGTCCAGTCGGGCAGCACCGGCAGCAGCAGGCCGGCGCCCAAGGCGTCGCGCCAGAGCGCCGGGGCGAGGGCGGCGATGCCGAAGCCGCGCTCGGCCAGCGAGCGCATCAGGCCCTGGTTGTTGGCACTGAAGCGCCCGCGCACGGTGACGGTGTGGGTCTTCTGTTCGAACACCAGGCGCCAGCGCGCCGGGCCGCTCTCGCTGGCGGCGGCGATGCAGTCGTGCTCGGCCAGGTCGCCGGGCTGGCCGGGCCGGCCGCGCAGCTCGAGGTAGCCAGGTGCGGCGAACAGCCCTTGCTCTATCCAGCCGATGCGCCGGCTGGCGATGCCCTCGCCGCGCACGGCGCCCAGGCGTATCGCCACGTCGAAACGCCCGGCCACCAGCTCGCGCGCCTGCGGCGAGAGGTCGAGCTCGAAGCTGACGCCGGGGTTGAGCCGGGCGAACTCGGGCAGCAGCGGGCCGATGTAGTGCAGCCCCAGGTCGGCCGGCATCGAGACGCGCAGGTGGCCGCTGGGCCGGTGCGAGGCTTCGCGCAGCGCCTCCTGCGCCAGCCGCGCTTCGTCGGCGAGGTGCTCGCAGCGGTCGAAGTAGCGCCGTCCGGCGTCGGTGAGATCGACGCGGCGGGTCGTGCGGTTGAACAGCAGGGTGTCGAAGCGCAGCTCCATCGCGGCCAGCCGGCGCGAGAGCGTGGCGGTCGAGACGCCCAGGCTCTGGCCGGCCTTGCGGAAGCTGCCGGTGCGCGCGATCTCGACGAAGAGCGCGATGTCATGCAGGGCTGAAAGATCGCTCATCGTTTTTGCAGTTTATTTCATAGTTGCAATTCGATGGTTCATCTGTGTCGATTCGGGTGCAGGCTCTTGCCAGCCGACCTGTCGTCGTACATCATGCTTCGGGCGTGAGGTATTACCGTTGTGACCCAGGAGTCCGCTCGGCTCCCCAGGCAAAGGACGAACGTCATGGACATGGACCGGAGGCAGTTCTTCCGGGTCAGTGGAGCGGGGCTGGTGGGATCCAGTCTCGTCGCGCTGGGCTTCTCGCCCACGGCGGCTCTCGCCGAAACGCGCAACTTCAAGCTGGCCCGCACCACCGAGACCCGCAACACCTGCCCGTACTGCTCGGTAGGCTGCGGGATCATCATGTACAGCCTGGGCGACAGGGCGAAGAACGTGGCCAGCGAGATCGTCCACATCGAGGGCGACTCCGACCACCCGGTCAACCGCGGCACGCTCTGCCCCAAGGGCGCCGGCCTGCTCGACTTCGTGCACAGCCCCAACCGGCTCAAGTACCCCGAGATCCGCGAGCCCGGCGCGAAGGAATGGAAGCGCGTCAGCTGGGACGATGCGCTGACCCGCCTGACCAAGCTGATGAAGGCCGACCGCGACGCCAACTTCATCCCGACCAACGCCGACGGCAAGGTCGTGAACCGCTGGCTCTCCACCGGCATGCTGTGTGCCTCCGCCTCCTCCAACGAATCCGGCTACATCACCCACAAGGCGATGCGCTCGTTGGGGATGCTGGTCTTCGACAACCAGGCCCGCGTTTGACACGGCCCGACGGTAGCCAGTCTGGCTCCGACGTTTGGCCGCGGTGCGATGACCAACCACTGGGTGGACATCAAGAACGCCGACCTCGTGCTGATCATGGGCGGCAATGCCGCCGAGGCCCACCCCTGCGGCTTCAAGTGGGTGATAGAAGCCAAGCACCACAACAAGGCCAAGCTGGTCGTGGTGGACCCGCGCTTCACCCGCTCGGCGGCGATGGCCGACTACTACGCGCCGATACGCGCGGGCGCCGACATCGCCTTCCTAGGCGGTGTCATCAACTACCTGCTCGGTAAGGACCAGATCCAGCACGCCTACGTCAAGGCCTACACCAACGCCTCGTTCATCGTCGGCGAGGCCTACGGCTTCACCGACGGCATCTTCTCGGGCTACGACGAGGCCAAGCGCAGCTACAGCAATGCGAGCTGGGCCTACGAGCTCGACGAGCAGGGCTTCGCCAAGGTCGACGAGACGATGCAGCACCCGCGCTGCGTGCTGCAGATCATGAAGCAGCACTACGCGCGCTACACGCCGGAGATGGTCAGCCGCATCACCGGCACGCCGCAGGACAAGTTCCTCAAGGTCTGCGAGTACATCGCCGGCACCGCCGCGCAGAACAAGGTCATGACCATCATGTACGCGCTGGGCTGGACGCAGCACAGCTCGGGCTCCGAGATGATACGCACCGCCGCCATCGTGCAGCTGCTGCTGGGCAACATCGGCGTCGCCGGCGGCGGCATGAACGCGCTGCGCGGCCACAGCAACATCCAGGGCCTGACCGACCTGGGCCTGCTCTCCAACTCGCTGCCGGGCTACATGAGCCTGCCGCGCGACAGCGAGCAAGACCTGGAGACGTATTACAAGACCCGGGCGCTCAAGCCCCTGCGCCCCAACCAGATGAGCTACTGGCAGAACTACCCCAAGTTCTTCGTCAGCTTCCAGAAGGCCTGGTGGGGCAAGGCGGCCACCGCCGACAACCTCTGGGCCTACCACTACCTGCCCAAGTGGGACAAGCTCTACGACGTGCTCGCGGCCTTCGAGCTGATGAACCAGGGCAAGATGAACGGCTACATCTGCCAGGGCTTCAACCCGGTGGGCTCCTTCCCCCACAAGAAGAAGATCGTCGACGGCCTGTGCAAGCTCAAGTACCTGGTCACCATCGATCCGCTGATGACCGAGACCTCCGAGTTCTGGCGCAACTTCGGCGAGCACAACGACGTCAAGCCCGAGGAGATACAGACCACCGTCTTCCGCTTCCCCAGCACCTGCTTTGCCGAGGAGGACGGCTCGCTGACCAACTCCGGCCGCTGGCTGCAGTGGCACTGGAAGGGCGCCGAGCCGCCCGGCGAGGCCAAGGGCGACCCCGAAATCATCGCCGAGATCTTCACCCGCCTGCGCGCGGCCTACGTGAAGGACGGCGGCGCCTTCCCCGACCCCATCGTCAACCTGACCTGGCCCTACAAGCAGCCCACCTTCCCGTCGGCCGAGGAGCTGGCGATGGAATACAACGGCAAGGCCCTGGCCGACGTGCTGGCGCCGCCCGACCCCAAGGACCCCAACGCACCGCCCAAGGTGCTCGCCAAGGCGGGCGAGCAACTGGCCGGTTTCGGCCTGCTGCGCGACGACGGCTCGACCTCGGCCGGCTGCTGGATCTACACCGGCTCGTGGACCCAGGCCGGCAACCAGATGGCGCGGCGCGACAACGCCGATCCCTGGGGCATAGGCCAGACGCTGGCCTGGTCGTGGGCCTGGCCGGCGAATCGCCGCATCCTCTACAACACCGCCTCCAGCGCGCCCGACGGCAAGCCCTGGGACGCCAGGCGCAAGCTGGTGCAGTGGAGCGGCACGGCCTGGAGCGGCGCCGACGTGCCCGACATCCGACCCGACGCCAACCCCGGCGACGAAAACCGCGTGCAGCCCTTCATCATGACGGCCGAGGGCGTGGCCCGCCTGTTCGCCCCGACCGGCATGGCCGAGGGGCCGCTGCCCGAGCACTACGAGCCCTTCGAGTCGCCGCTGGCCAACAACCCCATGCACCCCAACAATCCCAAGGCGCGGGCCAACCCCGCGGCGCGGGTCTACAAGGGCGACATGGCGGCCTTCGGCACGCCCAAGGAGTTCCCGTACACGGCCACCAGCTACCGGCTGACCGAGCACTTCCACTACTGGACCAAGAACGTCCGCACCTCGGCCATCATCCAGCCGCAGCAGTTCGTCGAGATCGGCGAGCAGCTCGCCAAGGCCAAGGGCATCGCCAATGGCGACTGGGTCAAGGTCTCGTCCAAGCGCGGCTTCATCAAGTGCGTCGCGCTGGTCACCAAGCGCATCCCGCAGCTGGATTGCGACGGGCAGAAGGTGGACACGGTGGGGCTGCCCAACCACTGGGGCTTCGTGGGCGTGGCAAAGCCCGGGTATCTGGTCAACACGCTGACGCCCTTCGTCGGCGACGCCAACACCCAGACGCCTGAGTACAAGTCTTTCACCGTCAACATCGAGAAGGCTTGAGGTCGCACCATGTCTTCACTGCAATCCCTCGATATCGCCAAGCGCTCGGCCACCACCACCCCCAGCCCGCACGCCCGCAGCACGCCCGAGGTCGCCAAGCTGATCGACGTCTCCAGCTGCATAGGCTGCAAGGCCTGCCAGGTGGCCTGCATGCAGTGGAACGACCTGCGCGACGAGATAGGTACCAACGCCGGCAGCTACGACAACCCCAACGACCTCTCGGCCGAGTCGTGGACGGTGATGCGCTTCTCCGAGGTGGAGCCCGAGGAGAACAAGCTCGAGTGGCTGATACGCAAGGACGGCTGCATGCACTGCGACGACCCGGGCTGCCTCAAGGCCTGCCCGGCGCCCGGGGCCATCGTCAAGTACACCAACGGCATCGTCGACTTCATCAGCGAAAACTGCGTGGGCTGCGGCAACTGCATCACCGGCTGCCCCTTCGACGTGCCGCGCATCAGCGCCAAGGACAACAAGGCCTACAAGTGCTCGCTGTGCTCCGACCGCGTCGGCGTGGGCCTGGAGCCGGCGTGCGTCAAGGCCTGCCCGACCGGTGCCATCCACTTCGGCAGCAAGGAGGACATGCTGGACTACGGCGCCGAGCGTGTCGCCGACCTGAACGAGCGCGGCTTCGCCAAGGCCGCCGTCTACGACCCCCAAGGCGTGGGGGGCACGCACGTGATGTATGTGCTGCAGCACGGCGACCGGCCCGAGCTCTACCACGGCCTGCCGGCCAACCCCACGATCAGCCCGCTGGTGGGCCTGTGGAAGGGCCTCGCCAAGCCGCTCGCGGTGGCGGCGATGATCGGTGCGGTGGTGACCGGCTTCTTCCACTACGTCACGGTCGGGCCGATCGAGACCCCGGAAGACGACGATGCCAAGACGGAAGCCTGAAGGAGAACAGAGATGACTCGTCTGATTCAGCGCTACCGCAAGGGCGACCGGGCCAACCACTGGGCCGTGGCCCTGCTCTTCGTGCTGGCCGGCCTGTCCGGCTTGGCCTTCTTCCACCCCAGCCTGTTCTTCTTCAGCCACCTGTTCGGCGGCGGGCCGTGGGCGCGCATCCTCCACCCCTTCTTGGGCCTCGCGATGGTGCTGGGCTTCGTGGGCCTTTTCGTGCGCATGTGGCGCGACAACGCCTGGAAGAAGGCCGACACCGAGTGGGCCAGAAAGGCCGGCACGCTGCTGCGCGGCGACGAGCAGCACATGCCGCCGGTGGGCAAGTACAACGCCGGGCAGAAGGCGGTGTTCTGGCTCTTCGGGCTGTGCCTGCTGGTGCTGCTGGTCACCGGCTTTCTCTTCTGGCGGCCCTGGTTCGCCGACAGCTTCCCGATCACGGCCGTGCGGCTCGCGGTGCTGCTGCACGCGGTGGCCGCGGTGGTGCTGATACTCGGCGTCATCGTGCATGTCTATGCCGCGATCTGGGTCAAGGGCTCGATAGCGGCGATGATGCGTGGCACGGTGACCGAAAATTGGGCCCGCCAGCACCATCCGCTCTGGCATGGCGAGGTGGCGGGCAGCGTGAAACCCGGTCCCGTCCCGGTAGCCCGAGGAAAGTGATCTCCCGCCGATGACCCTGACCCAAGCCGCCCGGCTGCTGTCGCCGGAAGAGATCGCCGTGCAGGCGGGCCAGCAGGTGCCGTTCCTTCGGCTGCCGGAGCGCAGCCAGCTCTTTGCCGAACGTGAGATGCGGCTGCGCGAGAAGGCCGCCTCTCACGCGATGCGCGACTTCCTGCTCTTCATGGCCGAGGTGGCCCATTGCCAGCACGAGCTGCTGCAGTCCTACCCGGTGGTGGCGCTGCCGGACGCCGCCGCGATCGACGCGGCCTCGCGCGCCGGCAAGCCGCCGCTGCCCGCGGCGCTGTGGCCGCGCGATCCCGCCTGGCGCGGCGAGTTCGGCCGGCTGGTGGAGCGGCTGGTGCCCAGGCTCGCAAGCAGCCCCGCGCTGGCGGCGGTGAGCGCCTTGCGCCAGGCCGACGACGACTGGCTGGAGCAGCAGGCCGAGCGCCTGCTCGGCGGCGTGATGCGCGGGCTGGACATGGCCGCGGCGCCCCTGGTGGCCGCCGCGCTGCAGACGCACTGGACTCACCTGGTGACCGCCACCGAAGCCGCGCGCGGCAACGACCGCCTGGCCCCCTTCGGCCGCACCGACACCGCCACGCTGTGCCCCTGCTGCGGCAGCCGCCCCACCGCCAGCATCTCGCGCATAGGCGCCGAGGCCGGCGGCTACCGCTACCTGCACTGCTCGCTGTGTTCCGCGCAGTGGCACATGGTGCGCATCAAGTGCAGCCACTGCGAGAGCACCAAGGGCATCCATTACCAGTCGCTGCAGGCGCTCGATGGCGAGGCCGGCAGCGGCAAGAGCCCCATCGAGGCCGAGACCTGCGACGAGTGCGGCCACTACCTGAAGCTCGTGCACATGGAGCGAGACGCCAATGTGGAGCCGGTGGCCGACGACCTCGCGTCGGTCACGCTGGACCTGCTGGTCTCGGAAGCCGGCTTCGACCGTCACGGCGTCAACCTGATGCTGCTCTTCGGCGACCCCGACCCCGACCCTGGAGGTGGCTGATGGCCGCGCCCGAGGAGTCCGTGGTTCACGGCTCGAAGGCGGCCCCCAAGGATCTGCCCTCGACCGATAGATTGCTGCGCCGCCCCGCCGCGGCCGCGCTGCTGGCCGAGCACGGCCACACGCTGGTGGCCGGCGAAGCGCGCCAGCTGCTCGACGTGCTGCGCGCGCAGGCGCTGGCCGGCTCGCTGGCCGCCTCGGCCATCGCCGGCGACGCCCTGGACGCCGCCTTGCGCGAGCGTGTCGCCGCCCGCCTCGCCCCGCGCATGCGCCGGGTGCTCAACCTCACCGGCACCGTCATCCACACCAACCTCGGCCGCGCGCTGCTGGCCGACGGCGCGCTGCAGCACCTGCTCGCAATGATGGCCGGGCCCAACAACCTGGAGTACGACCTCGCCACCGGCGGCCGCGGCGACCGCGACACGATCGTCGAGGAGCTGCTCTGCACCCTCACCGGCGCGCAGGCCGCCACGGTCGTCAACAACAACGCTGCCGCGGTGCTGCTCACCGTCGCCGCGCTGGCGCGGGGCCGCGAGGTCATCGTCTCGCGCGGCGAGCTGGTGGAGATAGGCGGCGCCTTCCGCATGCCCGACGTGATGGCCAGCGCCGGCGCGACGCTGGTGGAGGTGGGCACCACCAACCGCACCCACGCGGCCGACTACGAGCGCGCGATCGGCGAGCGCACCGGCCTGGTGATGAAGGTGCACACCAGCAACTACGCGGTGCAGGGCTTCACCGCAGCGGTCGACGAGGCCACGCTGGCCCCCATCGCCCACGCCCGCGGCCTGCCGCTGGCCACCGACCTGGGCAGCGGCTCGCTGGTCGACCTCGCCGCCTACGGCCTGCCGCGCGAGCCGCTGCCGCAGGAGATGCTGGCCGCCGGCTGCGATGTCGTCAGCTTCAGCGGCGACAAGCTGCTGGGCGGGCCGCAGGCCGGCCTGATCGTCGGCAGCAAGGAGGCCGTGGGCCGCATCCGCAAGTTCCCGATGAAGCGCGCGCTGCGCATGAGCAAGCTGCCGCTCGCCGCGCTGGAGGCCACGCTGCGGCTGTACCTGCGCCCCGAGCGCGTGGTGCAAGACCTGCCGACGCTGCGGCTGCTGACGCGGCCGGTGGCGGCGATACGCGAGCTCGCCCAGCAGCTCGCGCCCCCCGTGGCCGACGCGGTCGCGCCGCGCTTCAGCGTCGCGGTCGTCGAGCTGCTGGGCCAGATAGGCTCCGGCTCGCTGCCGGTCGAGCGCCCGCCCTCGGCCGGCCTCGCGCTGGCGCCGGTGGACAAGCGAGGCCAGGGCCGCGCGCTCGACGAGCTGGCCAGCGCGCTGCGCTCGCTGCCGCTGCCGGTGATAGGCCGCATCGCCGAAGACCGCCTGCTGCTCGACCTGCGCTGCCTGGAAGACGCCGCGCTCTTCGTCGCGCAACTCCTGCAGCTCCGCGAGGCCCTGGCATGATCCTAGATCCGGCAGTTGACCGCTTCCCACCGCTGGCCACACCGCATGAGTGCTCGTTTTTCTGCCCACGACGACCCTCACCGCCTGGGTGAGAGCGCTACACGCCCGATTGGGCCGCGCTACGGCACGCTGGCCGCGTTGCTCCGCCTCGCGGGCAGGAGCCCGCAGCGTTGTCGCACCTTGCCAGCGCACCGCATCGCAGCCCACTCGGGCGCGTCCAACTGCCGGATCTAGGATGATCGTCGGCACCGCAGGCCACATCGACCACGGCAAGACCACGCTGGTGCGGGCCTTGACGGGTGTCGACACCGACCGCCTGCCGGAGGAGAAGCAGCGCGGCATCACCATCGAGCTGGGCTACGCCTTTCTCGACGCGGGCGACGCGCAGACCGAGCGCATCGGCTTCATCGACGTGCCCGGCCACGAGCGCTTCGTGCACACCATGCTGGCGGGCGCCAGCGGCATCGACTACGCGCTGCTGCTGGTGGCGGCCGACGACGGCGTGATGCCGCAGACGCGCGAGCACCTCGCGGTGCTCTCGCTGCTGGGCCTGCGGCGCGGCGCGGTGGTGGTGACCAAGACCGACCGCGTCGATGCTGCCCGCCTCGCCGACGTGCACGCGCAGGTGCACGAGCTGCTGGCCCCCAGCTCGCTCGCCGACGCCCCCGTGCTCGACGTCTCGGCCTACCGGCAGCTCGGCGTCGACGAGCTGAAGACGCTGCTGCAGGGCGAAGCCCGCGGCACGCCGGCCCACCCCCGGCAGCAAGACGCCTTCCGCCTCGCGATCGACCGCGCCTTCACGCTCGCCGGCGTCGGCACGGTGGTGACCGGCACCGTGCACGCCGGCCAGGTGCAGGTGGGCGACGAGCTGGCGCTCACCCCCGCGCCGGCCAATACGCCGCTGCTGCGCGTGCGCAGCCTGCATGCGCAAAACCAGCCGGTGGCCGGGGCCCACGCCGGCCAGCGCTGCGCCGTGGCGCTGGCCGGCATCGCCAAGGAGGCGATCTCGCGCGGCCAGTGGCTGGTGGCGCCTGCCGTGGCGCTCGCCACCGAGCGGCTCGATGTGAGCCTCAGCCTCTGGCCCGGCGAGGCCAAGGCGCTGCGCACCGGCACCCCCGTGCACGTGCACATCGGCGCGAGCGACACGCTGGCCACCGTGGCCGTGCTGAAGCCGCCGGGCGACGAGACGCTCGCGCCCGGCGAGACAGCCCTGGCGCAACTGGTGCTGCGCAGCCCCATCGCCGCCTGGCACGGCGACCGCGTGGTGGTGCGCGACGCCTCCGCCAGCCGCACGCTCGCCGGCGGCAGCGTGCTGGACCCGCACGCCCCCACGCGCTACCGCCGCACCCCGCAGCGCCTGGCCGAGCTGCGGGCCCGGCAGCAGCCCACCGCGGCCGGGCGCCTCGCCGCGCTGCTCGCCGCCGCCCCCTTTGGCGTGGACCTGCCCCGTTGGTCCCG
>DATHWJ010000114.1:0-1711 GCA_035460745.1 Ideonella sp.
TGTCGTCGCGCAGCCTGTTCGCGCTGGTCGAGGCGGGTTCCTGCTTTGCCGGCACGCTGGCCGAGGTCGCATTTGCGGCCGACCGAACCTACATGCTGGCACTGCCCGACGATGCCGCGCGCGCACCGAAGCTCGTGCTCAATGAATTCAACTTCGGCTTTTACCCGATGGTGAACGACCAGAGCCGCCTGCGGCGTCGCTTCTATGAAGAAGCCGCGCCGCTCGATGCTGCCCGCGCCGCCGCCGGCAAGCCGCTCGATGCCGATGAGGCGCTGAAGCTCGGCCTGGTGACCGCCGCGCCCGACGACATCGACTGGCCCGACGAGACGCGGCTCGCGATCGAGGAGCGCGCCGCGCTCTCGCCCGATGCGCTGACCGGTCTGGAGGCCAACCTGCGCTTCAACGGCCCGGAGAACATGCTCACGCGCATCTTCGGCCGGCTCACCGCCTGGCAGAACTGGATCTTCAACCGCCCCAACGCCGTCGGCGAAAAGGGTGCACTGAAGGTCTACGGCACCGGCGAAAAGGCCGGCTTCGATTTGAACCGCGTCTGACGAAACCGCAGTCCCGCACAACCCAAGGAACAACGATGAGCACGATCAACTACAGCGAGAAGATCCCCAACAACGTCAACCTCGGCGAGGACCGCACGCTGCAGCGCGCACTCGAAGGCTGGCAGCCCAACTTCATCAACTGGTGGGACGACGTGGGCCCCGAGGGATCGACCAACCACGAGGTGTACCTGCGCACGGCGGTGAGCGTCGATCCGCAGGGCTGGGCGCAGTTCGGCCACGTGAAGATGCGCGACTACCGCTGGGGCATTTTCCTGAACCCGGGCGATGCCAACCGCGAGATCCACTTCGGCGACCACAAGGGCGAGAAGGCCTGGCAGGACGTGCCCGGCGAACACCGCGCCAACCTGCGCCGCATCATCGTGACGCAGGGCGACACCGAGCCCGCATCGGTCGAGCAGCAGCGCCACCTGGGCCTGACTGCGCCGAGCATGTATGACCTGCGCAACCTGTTCCAGATCAACGTGGAAGAAGGCCGCCACCTGTGGGCCATGGTCTACCTGCTGCACAAGCACTTCGGCCGCGACGGCCGCGAGGAAGCCGAGGCGTTGTTGCAGCGCACCTCGGGCGACGTGGACAACCCGCGCATCCTGGGTGCCTTCAACGAGAAGACGCCCGACTGGCTCGCGTTCTTCATGTTCACCTACTTCACCGACCGCGACGGCAAGTTCCAGCTGGCCGCGCTGGCCGAGAGCGCATTCGATCCGCTCGCGCGCACCACGAAGTTCATGCTGACCGAAGAAGCGCACCACATGTTCGTGGGCGAAAGCGGCGTGTCGCGCGTCCTGGCGCGCACCGCGCAGGTCATGAACGAGCTCAAGACCGACGATCCGCAGAAGGTGCGCGCCGCCGGCGCCATCGACCTGGGCACGATCCAGCGCTACCTGAACTTCCACTACAGCGTGACCATCGACCTGTTCGGCGCCGACCAGTCGAGCAACGCCGCCATCTTCTACAGCTCGGGCCTGAAGGGCCGCTACGAAGAGGGCAAGCGGGGCGACGACCACGTGCTCAAGGGCCAGACCTACAAGGTGCTCGAGGTGCAGAACGGTCAGCTCGTCGAGAAGGACGTGCCGATGCTGAATGCGCTCAACGAAGTGCTGCGCGACGACTTCATCAAGGACTCGGTGGCCGGCGTG
>DATHWJ010000115.1:0-3396 GCA_035460745.1 Ideonella sp.
GATTCTGCCCAGCCCGGGCCGCGGCGTACAGCGTGGCGCGACCCGCAAGTGGCCCGCCGCGGCGGGCGGCGTGGCTCTTTCGGGCGATGCCGGCGGGGGGCGGGTTTTCGACACTGACGGCTTCGAGAACAAGCAGAGAGCCCTCAACGATGAAACCGTGGATCAAACGCAGCGCCCTGGGCGTGGTCGGCCTGGTGGCCGCAGCCGCCGCAACGCTGGTGGCCGGCGTGCAGCTCGGCGAACGCAAGATGCAGCGCCACATCGAGGTGGCCGCCCGGCCGGTGGCGCTGCGCAGCGACGCCGCCAGCGTCGAGCGCGGGCGCTACCTCTTCATGTCGCGCGGCTGTGTCGAGTGCCATGGCGCGGACGGCGGCGGCAAGGAGGTGGTCAGCGACGGCAAAGGCCTGCGCGTCGTCGCGCCCAACATCGCGCCCGGCCCGCGCGGCGTGGTCTCGGCCTATGCGGCGGCCGACTGGGAGCGCACCATCCGCCACGGCGTCAAGCCCGACGGCCGGCCGCTGATCGTGATGCCCAGCGAAGACTACAACCGCCTGACCGACGACGACCTCGCCTCGGTGGTGGCCTTCGTGCGCCAACTGCCGCCAGTGCAAGGCGAGGCCGCGGCCATCGAGCTGCCCGCCGTCGTCAAGGCCTTGTACGCCGCCGGCCTGATGAAGGACTCGGCCGAGAAGATAGACCACCGCCTGCCGCCCTCCACCCCGGTGCCCGAGGCCGTCACTCCCGCCCACGGCGCCTACGTCGCCAACGCCTGCCTGGGCTGCCATGGCATGGCGCTTCAGGGCGGCAAGATCCCCGGCGCCCCGCCCGACTGGCCCGCAGCCGCCCGGCTGGCCCCCGGCGACGGCAGCGTGATGCCCCGCTACGCCGACGCCCAGGCCTTCACAGCCATGCTGCGCAGCGGCAAGCGGCCCGACGGCAGCGAAGTCAGCAAGGTGATGCCCTTCATCTCGCTGCAGGCGATGAGCGACACCGACGTGCAGGCCTTGTACCTGCACTTGAAGAGCCTGCCGGCGCCTTCTGCGGGCAAGTCGTGATGGGTCGGCTCATGGCCCCGTAGGCGCAGGTGTTCCGGGGTGACGAGGGTGCAGAGAGCGCCCAGGCTGCCGGGTGGCCAACTCCGCTCCGGCTGTTCGACCGTGAACAGCCACGGTGGTGCCGATCAGGGAGGTGGGGCGTGCTGCGCAGTGAGGTAAAGGAGGAGGGCCCGGCACGGCCGCGAATGAGCGCTCTGTTTCACGGCCCGGGGGAGAGAGCCCGGACACAAACAGTCCAGTGGACTGTTTGTGCCTGGCGAGCGCCCGAGGCTGTGCCTCGGGCACGAACGGAGCAGCACGCCCCACCACCCTGATCCCTCTCCGACACAACGCAAGACCAAGCCCATCCAAACCGATCAGGCGTCACCCGAAGCCGCATCCAGCGTCGGCGGCGTCGAAGACACCGGCGCGCGCGGCCCAGGCGCGGGACCGGCCGCCGACTCCGCCGCCGTTTCACCACCGTCGTGCACCACCCGCATCACGCGCTGCGGGAACGGGATCTCGATGCCCGAGCTCTTCAGCAGCCGCCACAGAGCGAGGTTGACGTCGGAGCGTGCATTGCCGCTGCCGTTTTCGGGGTCGCCTATCCAGAAGCCCACGGTCAGCTCCAGGCCGTCGGGCGCGAAGCTGGAGAGCTGCACGCCCGGCCCCGGTTCGGCCAGCACCCGCGGCACCGCCAGCACGGTCTCGACGATACGCGGTATCAGCGCGTCGAGGTCGGTGTCGTAGCCGACCTGCACGACCGTGTTCACCGAGACGCGCGGGTCGGCCAGCGAGGCGTTCTCGACGCGCTGCGTGATCAGCATCTCGTTGGGCACGATGGCCTCGCGGCCGTTCAGCGCGCGTATCACCGTGTAGCGGGTCGCGATGTCGGTGACGCGGCCCTCGAAGTTGTCGACCTTGACCGTGTCGCCGATGCGCAGGCTGCGCTCGGCCAGGATGACGAAGCCGCTGACATAGTTGGCCGCCAGCTTCTGCAGGCCGAAGCCTACGCCCACGCCGATCGCGCCGCCCAGCACCGAGAGCGCCGTCAGGTCGATGCCGACCGAGCTCAGCGCCAGCAGCAGCCCGACGAAAGTGAGCAGCGCCCGCACTGCATTGGCGGCGGCCTTGCGCAGCGAGAGCTGGGCCCCGAGGGCGCCCTTGAGCAGGCGCGCTTCGATCGCGGCCGAGATCCACAGCGTGACCACCAGCACCAGGCCGGCCGACAAGGCGCCCTCCAGCAGCGTGCGCACCGAGACCACGCTGCTGCCCAGCTTCCACTTGATCTGGTCGAGCTCGGTGAGGATGTCCGGCAGCACGCCGGTGATCCAGCCGACCACGCCCAGCCAGGCTACCCACGAGATGGTGCGCTCGGCCACGCGCATCAGCCTGGAGCTCGGGAAGGCCGCGCTCAGCACCCGCACCGACAGCCGGATGACCGCGAACGAGAGCAGCACCGGCAGCACGATCTTGAACACCGCCAGCGGCTCGCCGAGCGCGATCAGCCCATGCCGCGCCGCGTAGGCCAGCGCCAGCGCCAGCGCCGGGAACAACACGCCGTCGACGATGCGGCGGCCGAACCAGAGCGAGCCCTCCGGCGCCACCGGCCCGCGCCACAGCCGCACCAGGCCCCAGGCCAGGCCCAGGCAGAGCAGCACCACACCGAGTTCGACAAAGGCGCTGGAGCGCGCCAGCGCGGCGGAGAGTTCGTCCAGCGTCACGGCTGGCAAGGCAGAGGTCGTCATGGCGGGCATTTTGGCCGCTGCCCCAAGGCCGGCACGCCTGTGGGCGCTTGGCCGCCCCCGCCCCACCCTACTCCACCTACTCCACCAGCACCCGCAGGTGGCTGGCCACGCTGCGCGCCAGCGCACTCAGCGCATAGCCGCCTTCGAGGCAGGACACGATGCGCCCGCCCGCGTGGCGCTCGGCTACCTCGACGATGCGCCGGGTGATCCACTCGTAGTCGGCCTCGACCAGGCCCAGTTGCCCGAGTTCGTCTTCCCGGTGGGCATCGAAACCCGCCGAGATGAAGATCATCTGCGGCTTGAAGGACTCCAGCCGGGGCAGCCAGTTGGCCGCGATAAGCTCGCGCACCGCCGCGCCCCGCGTGTAGGCGGGGATGGGCAGGTTGACCATGTTGGTGCCCAGCGGCACGCCGCCGCTGAAGGGGTAGAGCTGGTCCTGGAAGATGCTGACCATCAGCATGCGCTCGTCGCCCGCGATGATGTCTTCGGTGCCGTTGCCGTGGTGCACGTCGAAGTCGACGATGGCCACGCGCTCCAGGCCGCGCACGTCCAGCGCGTGGCGCGCGGCGATGGCGACGTTGTTGAAGAAGCAGAAGCCCATGGCCTGCGAGCGC
>DATHWJ010000116.1:0-4488 GCA_035460745.1 Ideonella sp.
CGCCCGCCCCGCAGGCCCCGGCCACGCCCGCACCGCTGTAAGCGCCGTCCTACGCGCCGCGGCCCCCGCCGCCGACAGGCGCCAGCGCTGCACTCTCATGGCCGCCGCCGCGCGGTGGGCCTAAGCTGTTTTCCTCGTCCACCCAATGGTTGCGAGACCCACCACCGAAGCCGGCATGCTGCACTACGCTGTTGTTTTTTTCGTCATCGCGCTGATTGCCGCGCTGTTCGGCTTCGGGGGTATCGCCGCAGGCGCAGCAGGTGTCGCGAAGATCCTTTTCTTCGTTTTCCTGCTGATCGCCGCGGCGACTTTTGTCGCCAGCCTGTTGCGCAAGACTTGACGCCCGCCGCGCCCGGAGGCACGCTGCCAGTTCGGCACATCCCACCAACTAGATCCGAGAGGACACCTGTCATGACCACCCCCCAATCCGTCTCCGAAACCGCCGCCGACCTGACCGACAAGGCGGCCACCATGGCCGACAGCGTGCTGAAATCCACTCGCAGTGCGGCCACCAGCACGCTGGATCAGTTGTCCGACAAGGTCGATGACCTGCGCGCGGCCGCACCGTCAGTGCTCAGCCGCGCCGCTGCGCAGCTCGAGGAGCTGACCCGCCAGAGCCTGGAGCGCGCCCGCCAGGCCAGCGCGGAGGTACGCGAGAAGGTGGCGGTCGCCGGCGACCGCACGGTGGGCTACATCAAGGACGAGCCGGTCAAGTCCGTCATCATCGCCGCCGCCACCGGTGCCGCCGTCGCCGCGCTGATCGGCCTGCTCGCGCGCCGCCGCTGAGCCCGCGCTCCGCGCCACGCCAGCCGGGAAGTTGCCGATCGCGGCGTCTCCCGGCTTTTTTCATGATCCCTCGAAGCCCCGGTTGCCGGGTTTTCGTCGTCAATGGGCCTGCCGATGTTTCATCCGCTGTTCAAGCTGCTCGCGTCCCGGCCGGACCTGGTCATCGACCACCTGGCCGGCTATACGGCACTGATCTCGGCGCAGGCCAGCGGTGCAGCCCGCGGGCTGCGCATCCGGGCCGTGCTCTGCGTCGTGCTGGCGTTGTGCCTGCTGCTGGCCGTCACGCTGGGCGGCGTCGCGCTGCTGCTGCTGGCCGCCATCCCGCCCGAGCAGATGCACCTGCCGTGGCTGCTGTGGGCGGTGCCGCTGGTGCCGCTGCTGATCGCAGGCGCGGCCTGGGCCGCGCTGCGCAGCCGGGCCTCCGAGTGGTCGCTGGACCCGCTGCGCTCCCAGATCTCCAGCGACGCGGCGCTGCTGCGCGAGGCAGGCGAACCATGATCAACGACCCAACAGCCCATCGCCAGCTCGACCAGCAGCACCCCGACGCCGCCCTGGCGGTGGCCCTGGCACGCCTGGAAGCCAGCCGCGCCGGCCTGCGCGGCATCATGCTGCCGCCACGCCGCAGCCGTGCGCCACGCAGCGAACCGCCAACCGGCGAGGGCCACGGCGACTTCTGGCAGTGGGTGCCGGACAGCCTGCGCGGCGCCATCGACCAGCTCAGCCGCCTGCTGCGCAAGCACCCTGTCGCGTCGCTGGTGGTGGACGCCGTCGGCGACTGGTGGCAGCACCACCCGGTGCGCGCCGCCGCCTCGGTGGCCGGCTCCGAAGTGGCGCAGGCGGCCGGCCCGCTGATACGGCGCTACCCGGTCGCGGCGGTGGCCATCGCCGCGCTGGCCGGTGCCACGCTGGTGGCCAGCCGGCCCTGGCGCTGGCGGGTCTTCGGCGGCTCGACGCGGCCGCTGCACCGCCGGCTCGCCCGATGGATGGCGGCGCAGGTGCCGCTGCAGGCCGCGCTCGGCACGCTGATCGCGCTGCTGGCCGACCAGGCCCGCCAGGCAGCCAGCCGCGCCGCCCGGCCGGACCCCGCCACAGCGCCGGCCGCGTCCGCGGCAGAGACCAGCGCGCCGCCCTGACCCGCCGCGCTTGTAGGCCGACTCCGACGCGGCGGCGTGGCCGCCTCCTGCACGGCGCCGCCGCCCTGGCCGCCAAGATGTTGGCATCGCAAGGAGCTGCAGCATGGACGACCGGGACGACTGGCTGGAAGGTGTACGCCGCTGGTACTTTGGCGGCGATGCACCGGCCGAGGCGGCGGAGGACGAATTGGTCTGGCCGTCAGGCAACACGGCGGGCGGCACCGGCGGCGCCCACCGCGAGGTCCCGGCACCACCGGCTCAGGCCAGGTCCGCTGCCGCCAGCACCCCCTGAAAAGCCGCGAGGATCTGCGCCGGCGCGGCGTCGGCCAGCTCCCGCAGCGGAGCCAAGGTATCGGGCTCGCAATAGCCGGCGAGCCATTGCGGCCGGGCCAGCGCGGCGTCGCACTCGGCGCGCAGCAGCACGGCGATCTGGCGGTGCCGCCCGTCGGCTTCGATGCGCTGCATCAGCTGCAGCAGCTTGTCCCGCTCGCCCTGCAGCAGCTGCGCAAATTGCGCGCCGTCGAACACCAGCGCACCGCGGATGCCCTCGCGCGGGTTGTGGTCGCGCGAGACCTGGATGACGTCGCTGACGTCGCTGGCGCCACAGTGGTCGGCGAGGGCGCTCACGTAAAGAATCTGAAACACGGCTGGCTTCCCGCAAGGTATCGAACGCTGGCCCTTGACGGCTGATGCCGAGGGTGATGAGCGGCGCGGAGTGTATCGACGCCAGGTTTTTGCGTTGTGTCTTTTGACATGCCCGGCCCACCACAAGCCCCGCTGCAAGCCCGCCGCGGCGGCCTCCCCAACGAGCACACTATCGCCATGCCGTCCCCCTGCCACTCCTGCCCGCTGCGCGACGGCGGCGCCTTCCAGCCGGTCACGCCGGCCGAGCTCGACAAGATCCAGTCGCTCAAGCGCGGCGAGCTGCGCCGGCCGGCCGGCAGCGCGGTCATCGCCGAGGGGCAGGACGACGCGCCGCTCTACACGCTGCTGGCCGGCTGGGCCTTTCGTTTCAAGTCCTTGCGCGACGGCCGGCGGCAGATCCTCAACTTCCTGCTGCCGGGCGACTTCATCGGGCTCCAGCAAAAGCTCAGCGACAAGGCCTCGCACGGGGTCGAGGCGCTGACCGACGTACAGCTCTGCGTGTTCCAGCGCGACGTCGTCTGGAGCCTGCACCGCGACCTGCCCTCGCTGGGCTACGACCTGACCTGGCTGGCCGCGCACGAGGAGTCGCTGGTCGATGACAACCTGCTCTCGGTCGGCCGGCGCAGCGCGCTCGAGCGGGTGGCGATGCTGATCGTCGCGCTGCAGCGCCGCCTCGCTGCGCTGCACGGCGACCCGGCCCTCGCGGCGATCGAGTTCCCGCTCACCCAGCAGCACGTCGCCGACGCGCTCGGCCTCTCGCTGGTGCACACCAACAAGACGCTGCGCAAGCTGGAGCGCGCCGGGCTGTGCAGCTGGGCGCGCGAGCGGCAGCTGCTGCTGCACGACCTGCCCGCGCTGGAGCAGCTGGCCCACCTCGAGCCGCAGACCGAAGCACCGGCCCGCCCGCTGATCTGACGGCCCGGCCGCCCGGCGAAGCACGCCGGGCTTGTCGGCATCCTCCGACAGCACGAAGCGGCCGATGCCGATGCCGGGCGCGCGGCCACCCCCCTATCGTTTGCCCCAAGGAGGTCCTGCAACCACGGTGTCCCGCAGGCCCTCCCGCTGCCAACCTACCCGCAGTGACCTCGCCGCCGGACACCGCGCCCACGCGCTTCCGGCGGGTCACACCCAGCCGATTCGATTCGGAAAGGATCCCACCATGAAGACCCCCTCCCAACTGCTGAGCAGCCTGATCGTCGTCGCACTCGCCGGCCTCACGCTGACCGCCTGCGGCAAGCGCGACGACTCGATGACGGCGGGTGAAAAGCTCGATCAGACCGTCGCCCAGGCTGAGCAGAAGACCGACGAAGCCAAGACCGACATCAAGCAAGAGATGGGCGAAGCCAAGGACGCCGCGAAGGAAGCAGCGCAAGACGCCAAGGTGGCCGGCGCCAACGCGATGGACAAGGTCGGCAACGCGGTGGAGGACGCCGCGATCACCGCCAGCGTCAACGCCGAACTCGCCAAGGATCCCAAGCTCAGCGCCCTGAAGATCAATGTCGATACCGCACAGGGCCGCGTGGCGCTGAAGGGCACGGCCCCCGATAGCACGTCGCGCGACCGCGCCACCCAGCTCGCCGCCGGCGTCAAGGGCGTGATGAGCGTGGACAACCAGCTGACGGTGGACTCGCGCGGCTGAGCGCCACGCCACCTCGCAGCCGTATCCACCGGGCGCAGGCT
This sequence comes from Ideonella sp., assembly GCA_035460745.1. Classification (GTDB taxonomy): domain Bacteria; phylum Pseudomonadota; class Gammaproteobacteria; order Burkholderiales; family Burkholderiaceae_C; genus Ideonella. The sequence goes on from DATHWJ010000116.1 coordinate 4,245, forward strand.
GCACACAGCAGCCTGCCAATGCACGACGGGCCGGGCGCCTCCACGCCCGGCCCGTTTTCTGCTGGCCGGCCCTGCCCTGGCGCACCCGGCCCGCACGACCCAGGAGCACGACCATGACAAGGCTTCAACCCACGGCCCGTCTCGCGCGAGGCTGGCAACTCGCGGCCCTCGCCGCGCTCATCACCGGCCTTGCCGCCTGCGGCCCCTCGTCGCCCGATTCGGCCCGCTACGCCCAGGGGCCGAC
>DATHWJ010000117.1:0-5606 GCA_035460745.1 Ideonella sp.
CGCGTCTCTCAGCTCGACGACGCTTCCTTCCTGCGCGTCGCCTTTGGCGGCGAACAGCACACGCTGGGGCTGCTGGACTACTCGCCGCTGTTGCGCGAGGTGCACGCCGTCATCTGCAGCACCCTGGCGGCGCCGCTGCCCGCGACCTCAGGCACGGCACCGGCCGAAACGCCCGGCACGCCAGCCCCCGAGCCGGACGCCCCCCAGCCGCCGCCCGAAATCGATCGGGCATACTGAATCAGGACAACTCGCTGAGCCCGCAGCCGTGAGTACCACGAAGTTTGGAGAGATATGTGAAAGTTTCCATCAAGGCGCCGAAGCAGACCTCGCTCGGCCTGACCCACAAAGGCTTCGTGCTGATAGGCATGATGCGCAGTGGGTCCAACTTCATAGAGCGCCAACTCAACCTGCTGCCGGACGTTCGCTGCCATGGTGAACTGTTCAACCCGGCCTTCATCGGCTTCTCGCACGAGAGCGGCAAGAGCCACGTCGGCTACCAGCGCACGGACACCGCACTGCGCGCGGCCGACGAACTGGCCTTCCTGAAGAAGGTCGATGCGGCCTGCGACCGCGAGATCATGGGCTCGCGCCTGTTCCTGGACCACAGCGCGCCGATGACCGCGCGCATCCTCTACGACCCGGCGATCCGCAAGGTGGTGCTGTCGCGCAACCTGCTGGAAGCCTATGTGTCGCTGACCACGGCGCAAGAGACAGGCGTGTGGCTGACCACCGACAGCCCCAAGGACAAGCCCAAGCCCGCCAAGGTGGAGATGCACAAGCTGATGACCTTCGCGCTGCGGCAGAGTCTTTATTACAACGACATCCAGACCGTGCTGAACCAGACCGGCCAGACCTACCTGCAGATCGACTACAACGAGATCAAGGATCTGGGCAAGCTGAACGAGGTAGCGCGCTTCATCGGCTCCAAGCACCAGTTCGAGACCGTCGTCGAACCCATCCAGAAGCAGAATCCCGGTACGCTCGAGGAGCGCATCCTGGACTATCCCAAGCTGATGGAAGAGATGCGCAAGCGCCAGATCGCACGCTGGTTCCGATAGCCGGCGCTCGCTTCGCGCCGGCCACCGACCGCGCGCGATCCATCGCCTCCCCCGCCGCCGGTCCGGCCCACGAATTCCCCGCCCCATGAGCAGTGCCCACAGGCCAGCCCACCGCCCGCCCCCCTTCTTCATCGTCGGCTGCGTCCGCTCCGGCACGACGCTGCTGCGCGACGCGCTGCGCATGCATCCCAACCTCGCCTGCCCGGAAGAGACCCACTTCTTCCGCTGGGGAGAGCCATTCGGCACCGAACAGTCGAGCCGCGTCCTGACGAACAACGTGGTGCTCAAGCGCCACCGCGAGATCGACGGCATCAGCGAGAGCGAGTTCAAGGCCATGCTGGGCGTCAGCACGTCGCGCGCCGAGCTGTACACGCGCTACATGGCGCTCTACGCCAAGCGCAACAAGCCCGGCGCGACGCGCTGGTTCGACAAGACGCCGCAGAACATCTACGGCGCCCTGCTCGCGGCCAGCAGCATGCAGAAGGCCAAGTTCGTGCACATCGTGCGCGAACCCATCAACGTCGTGGCCAGCCTGCGCATCGGGCGGGTGGTCAAGGTCGAAAATCTGGTGGGCGCCTGCAACTACTGGGTGGAAGCGGTGCAGATCGCAGCTGGCCTCAAACGTGCTTACCCGGGCCGGTTCTATGAGTTCCGTTATGAAGATTTCGTGCGGCAGCCGCTGCCGCAGCTGGAGCTCCTGCTAGGCTTCCTGGGCGAGCAGTTCGACCCCACGTGGTTCAGCAAGTTGAACACCCGGGAGGTCGATCATCAGCAGGAGGGCGTCCTGTCGGCCGAGGAGTTGGCCCAGGTTCACAAGCTCTGCGACGCGGTTCGCCAGCGTTACGGCTACGAACTGGCGCCAGCCACCGAACCCGACGCAACCGCCCGACCTTGAGCCCCGCAGCGCGGAGCTCGCGCTAACATCCCGCACACAACCGGTGCAGCCCACGAGGCCTCTACCGTTCAAGACAGCATTTGGAATCAGACATGCCGAAGTCCCTCCCCAGCCAACGCCTCGAACAAGCCCACCGTCTGACCGCCGAGCTGAACTTGCTGCGGGACCAGTTGAACCACACGATCGACCAGCTCTGCACGCTCGTGGCAGGCGGTGATATCGGCGGCGAGCCCATCGGCCTGACGGCGCTGGCCAGCGCCGCCGGCGGCGGTGCGGAGCGCACGCTGGCGCCCTCGTGGCTGCGCCTGCCGATGGCGTCGGCCCATGTCAGCAGCCCGCCCACCGGCCACCACCTCGGCCCGGAGACGGCTGTGTACAGCGACTACCGCAACGGCCTGATGCAGCTCATCCAGAGCACGCTGCCGCGCGGTGAGGACGAGCGCTACGGCCTCATCATCAACCACGCCGATTTCGACGGCACCTTCTTCTCGCTCGTCGTCGATGCGCGCGCGCTGCTGGCCGACATGCCCGAGGGCCAGGCCAAGCTGGGCATCGCGATCGACATCCGCGGCACGCCGGCGCCGGTGATCCATGCCAAGTGCACCTGGAAGATCGGTGAAGACTGGACCGAGCGGCCGCTCAAGCTGCGCGCCAACCACCTCTCGGCGGATGGGGTCACGCTGGATCTCTTCGACCCGGCGCAGGTCAAGGCGCTGGACTTCCACCTGATCTTCAACCCGGTCGGCCGCGGCAGCTTCGAGATCCGCCGCCTCAGCCTCAGCCTGCTGGTCACCCCGGCGGTGGAAGCGCCGGTGGCGACCAGCGTCTTCGAAGCCAACCCCTGACTGGCGAAGGGCCTGCCCGGCCCTGAGCGCCCACGGCCGCTGACCCTCGTCAGCCCCAGAGACCCGAGAAGTCGAGCACACCATGAACCAGACCGCCGCCAAAGAAGCCGCACCCGCAGCGCCTCTTGCCAAAGCCCGCATCGATTGGGGCCGCGGCCGCCTGATCGGCTTTTCGGTGCCGGCCGACGACGTCACCGCCTTCGACGTGGTGCAGTTGCTGCTGGACGGCCGCCAGGTGGCGGCCGCGGTGGCCAATCTGTCGGTCTTCGACTTCGCGCAAGACCTCGCCGGCCTGCCGTTGCCGGCACGCGAGCAGGCCGCGTTCGAGCTGCGCATCCCGCAGATCGGCCTGCTGCCCAGCCAGATCGGCGACGCCGGCGTGTCGCTGGAGATACGCACCGCCAAGGGCGTATCGGTCTTCGAGACCACGCTGCACGGCGTGCAGGAGCTGCTGCGGCTGACCGAAGGCGCCCCGCTGGACCTGCTCTACCAGGTGCGCTGGCACGGTTTCTCGGGCGGCGCGGTGCAGGGCACGCTGATCAACCACCACCGCATCAGCCCGCGCCCGTCGCTGCTGGTGCGCCTCAACGACCACCCGCCCGAGCCGCTGGCCTTCTTCGAGACCTCGGGCGACGGTGGCGCGCACCACTTCAGCGTGCCGCTGCGCCAGGACCGGCTGATCGACGGCGCCAACCAGGTCGCCATCGTCGGCGCCGACGGCCAGACCTTGGGCAGCTACCCCATCACCTTCGGCAACGCCCACCTGGGCGAAAACGACCGCAAGATCCAGGTGCTGGAGGCCGAGGTGGCCTTCCTGAAGCGCCTGGTGCTGAACCAGAACCCCGAGGCGCTGCCGGCCCGGCTGGCGCTGCTCAAGAGCGAGATCGTCAACATCTGCTCCGAGATGCTGGCGCTGCAGCGCACCAATTTCGAGCGCGAGAGCGCGGCCTCGCCCACGGCTGCCGCACCCGCCGCCCGCGCCGCGGCCTCCAGCGCGGCCAAGGCCCGCTAAACCGCAGGACGCCGCTCTACCGTGTCCACCGCTGTTGCCGAACCAACCCGAGGGGTGGCCGCCACCGCGCGCCCACCCGCCGCGGGCTCGCCCCGTCGCCGCCTCTACCTCTTCACGGCCTTGCCGCCGCAGCGCAATGGCCTGGCCGACTACATCCTCGAATACATCGTGCCGCTGGCGCGCGACCACGACCTGAGCCTGGTCTCCGAGAGCGGCCACACGCGGGCGGCGCGGGCCGCGATGGCCGCGCTGCAGTTGCCGGCCGAGTTCGAGGTGATCGACGAGGCCGTGTTCATGGCCCGCCAGCCCGAGAGCCATGCGCAGATGTTCTACAACATCGGCAACAACGGCGACTGCGCCTACATGCTCGACTACATGCACCGCTACCCGGGCGTGGTGATCGTGCACGACATCTCGCTCTTCTACCTGCACCAGGAGACGCTGCACCGGGCGCGTGCCAACGGCATGCTGAGCGACTGGATGGCCTACGACGGCCACACCGTGCCCACCGACTTCATCCAGCGCGACGGCTCGCTGCACCGCACGCCCGGCACGCTGTACCAGGAGTGCCTGATGGTGCGCCGCATCGCCGAGACCGCGACCGGCCTGATGCTGCACAGCCGCTATGCCGAGTTCCGTTTCATGGGCGGCGCCCACGGCGTGCCCATGGGCAGCCTCAACGGCAAGCCGGTGGCGCTGATCCCGCACTTCGTGCTGCCGCCCGCGCCAGTCCACGACGACGCCCCCGCGGTGCTGCAGCGCTTCGGCGTCGAGCCGGGCGACTTCGTGATGCTGGTGCCCGGCTTCCTCACCGGCAACAAGATGCTCTACGAGGTGCTGGCGGCCTACCAGCGCGCGCGCACCGTGCATGCCGACCTCAAGCTGATCTTCGCCGGCGAGGAGCGCGCCAGCGAGTACGCCGTCTCCGAACACATCGCCATGCTCTGGCCGGCGGGCGACGGTCCGACCGTCACCGGCTACCTCAGCGCCACCGACCTCGACATCCTGCTCGGCCGGGCCGACCTGTCCTTCGTGCTGCGCTACCCCACCTACGGCGAGACCTCTGGCATCCTGCCGCGCGCGGTGATGGGCGGCGGGCGCGTCGTCACCGTCACGATAGGCTCCTATCCCGAGTTCGAGTCGCCGCTGGTCGACCACGTCTCCATCGGCACCAAGACCGTTGCCCAGCTCGAGGCCTGCATCTTGCGCGCCCGCGCCGCGCACGACACCCAGGAGCCGCGCGCCCAGCGCCGCGCCGCGGAGGCCGTGCGGGCGGCGGAGCGCAGTCCGAGCGCGCTCTACCCGCGCGTCGCCGAGCTGCTGCGCCAGGCCTGGGAGATCCGGGGATGAGCACACTGATCGACCCCTGGATCGACGTGCTCGCCGCCACCGTGGCCACATTGGCGCCCGGCGGCCTGGCCGGCGCGACGGTCGTGGTCCACGAGGGCCTGCGCGTGATGCCCCTGCTGGAGTCGCTGGCCAGTGTGGCCTGGGTGCACCCCGGGCCGGTGCTGTTCCGCGATTTCGTCACCGTGCCGCACGGCCAGCCGGCGCAGCGCGAGCGGCTGGACGCCGGCGAATACGCCGCCGACGTGCGCGATCTGCTCAAGCGCGCCGGCCTGTGCGTGGCGACGGTGCCGGGCGACTTGGCCGCCGCACGCCGCACCGCAGCGCTGCTCAAGGAGCCCGGCCACGCGCTGTGGCTGCTGCACGGGCCGGCCGACGCGGCCGGCTGGGCCGTCTTCGACCCCGTGGCCCAGGCCGCCGGCCTGCAGCCGCTGGCGGCGCCTGGCGTG
>DATHWJ010000118.1:0-12891 GCA_035460745.1 Ideonella sp.
CGCGCTGCACGCGCTGACGCAGCGCTTCTCGGCCGAGTTCGCGATCCGCCCGCTGCTGCGCGACCACCCCGCGCTGGTGCTGGAGACGCTGGGCCGCTGGACGCGCGACCCCAGCCCGCACGTGCGCCGCCTCGTCAGCGAAGGCAGCCGGCCGCGCCTGCCCTGGGGCCTGCGGCTGCAGTCGCTGGTGAACGACCCCTCGCCGACGCTGCCGCTGCTGCGCGCGCTGCAGGACGACTCCAGCGAGTACGTGCGCCGCAGCGTGGCCAACCATCTCAACGACATCGCCAAGGACCACCCCGGCGTGGTCGCGTTGTGGCTGGAGCAGTTCCTGCCCGAAGCGCCGCCCGAGCGCCGCGCGCTGCTGCGCCACGCCAGCCGCACGCTGGTCAAGCAGGGCGACCCGCGGGTGCTGGGCGCCTGGGGCCTGGGCGCCGCCTTCAAGGGCGACGCGGCATGGCGCGTCGCGCCCGAGGCGGCGCCGCTGGGCAGCTCGCTGCAGCTCGCGCTGACGCTGCACTCCCGGGCGCGCCAGGCGCAGACGCTGGTGATCGACTATGCGGTGCACCACGTCAAGGCCAACGGCAGCACCTCGCCCAAGGTCTTCAAGGGCTGGTCGCTGAGCCTGGCGCCGGGCGAGACCCGCGAGCTGCGCAAGCAGCATTCGCTGCGGCCCATCACCACGCGGCGCTACTTCCCCGGCTGGCACCAGGTCGACGTGATGATCAACGGCAAGCGCTGGGCCGAAGCCGGCTTCACGCTGCTGGCCTGACGAAAGCCGCCCCGTGGCCACCCGCCTGCTGCTGCTCGAAGACGACCCGGCCATCGCGCACACCGTGGGTTACGCGCTGGCGCGCGAGGGCTACGAGGTGGTGCCGGTCTCGCTGGTGCGCGAGGCCGCGGCGGCGCTGGCCGGGCCGGCCCACGGCTTCGCCGCTGCGCTGCTCGACGTGGGCCTGCCCGACGGCAGCGGCCTCGACCTCTGCCGCGAGCTGCGGCGCGCCAACCCGCAGCTGCCGATCGCGCTGCTGACCGCGCGCGGCGAAGAGATGGACCGCGTGCTCGGCCTGGAGCTGGGTGCCGACGACTACCTCACCAAGCCCTTCAGCCCGCGCGAGTTGGTGGCCCGCGTCCGCGCGCTGCTGCGGCGCGCCGCGCTCACGCCCGCAGCGCCGCCCCCGGCGCCCAGGCCGGCGCTGTTCGAGAGCGACCCGGCCGGCACGCGCATCCGCTTCGGCGAGCAGTGGCTGCGCCTGACGCGGCGCGAGCACGGCCTGCTCAGCGTGCTGCTGCGCCAGCCCGGCCGCATCTGGTCGCGCGAGGCCCTGCTCGATGCCGTCTGGGGCCCCGACGCCGACAGCACCGACCGCACGGTGGACACCCATATCAAGACCCTGCGCGCCAAGCTGCGCGAAGCCCGGCCCGAGCTCGACCCCATCGCCACGCACCGCGGTCTGGGCTACGCCATCGAGCTGAAGACCACGCCGCGATGAAGCTCGGGCTGCGGCTGCTGCTGGGCTTCTTCGTCATCAGCGGCATCGCGGCCTTCTTCGTGCTGCGCGTCTTCGTGCTCGAGGTGCGGCCTAGCGTGCGCGAGGTGATGGAAGACATGCTGGTGGACACCGCCAACATCCTGGCGGAGCTGGCCCGCGACGACCTCTCGCGCATGCCGGCCGGCGGCACCCTGGCCGGCAGCCGCTTTGCCCGTGCCGTCAAAGACTACGCCAGCCGCCCGGTCGATGCCAAGATCTGGGGCCTGGACAAGACCTCGCTGGACTACCGCGTCTATGTCACCGATGCGCGCGGCACGGTGGTCTTCGACACCGGCTTTCGCCAGCAGCCCGGGGCCACCGGCGAAGACTACTCGCGCTGGCGCGACGTGGCCCGCACCTTGCGCGGCGAGTACGGCGCCCGCGCCACGCGCGAGCTGCAGACCGACGAAAACAGCTCGGTGATGTTCGTCGCCGCGCCGGTGCTGGCCGCGGACCGCCGCACCGTGCTCGGCGTGCTGACGGTGGCCAAGCCGATGAGCACCGTGACGCCCTTCATCGCGCGCGCCGAGCGCAAGATCCTGCAGCAGGGGGTGTGGCTGCTGGGCCTGTCGCTGGTGGTGGGGGTGCTGGTGACGGGCTGGGTGATCTGGTCGGTGCGGCGGCTGCGCCACTACGCCCAGCACGTGCAGTTCGGCCAGCGCGAGGCCGCGCCGCAGCTCTCCGGCGAGTTGGGCGAGCTGGCGCGCGCGATGGAGGCGATGCGCGAGCGGCTCGACGGCCATGCCCACATCGAGCAGACGGTGCGGGCGCTGACCCACGAGCTGAAGAGCCCGCTGACGGCCATCACCGGCGCCGCCGAGCTGCTGCAGGACGAGCTGCCGGCCGCCGACCGCGAAGCCTTCAGCGGCCAGATCCAGGACCAGGCTTCGCGCCTGCGGGCGCTGGTGGAGCGCATGCTGGAGCTCTCCAAGCTGGAGCACCAGGCCGCACCGTCGCAGCGCGTGGCCGTGGACCTGGCCGGCTGCGCCGACAGCGCTTGCCGGCAGGCGGCGGCCCGGCTGGCGCAAGCCGGTCTGCGCGTCGAATGGCAGCAGCGCGCCGCCCGCAGCGTGACCGGCGACCCCGAGCTGCTGCAGCTCGCGCTGGCCAATCTGCTGGACAACGCGATCGACTTCGCGCCTCGCGGCAGCGTCATCGAGCTGAGCGTCGAGCCCGCGCCGCAGCCGCCTTGCCTGACCCTGCGCGACCACGGCCCCGGGGTCGAGGACTATGCCCTGCCGCGCCTGGGCGAGCGCTTCTTTTCGACCCCGCGCCCCGCGGCGCCCGGCCAGTTGCCGCGCAAGGGCTCGGGCCTGGGGCTGGCCATCGTCAAGCAGGTGATGGCGATGCACGGCGCGCGGGCCTGCTTCGAGACCGCCGCGCCGGGCTTGCGCGTGCGGCTGCTGTGGCCGGCGTGAAACGGCGCACTTCACCCTCGCTTCACAAACTTCATCGCTCCCTCACCGGCCCCCGGAACACTGCCGGCACCTTCACTGCCGCCGGACTGTCCGATGAAAAAATTTCCCCTGCTCAGCAAAGCGATGGCGCTGGGCGCCGTCACGCTCGGGCTGCTGATCGCGCTCGAATCCGTCAGCACCATCGTGCACGAGCGCGAGGGCCGCCTGCACGAGGCCGAGGCCGCGGTGGCCGACAGCCTCGCCACCCGCCAGACCCTGCTCGGCCCGGCGCTGCAACGCCGCTGCGAAGAGCGCTGGGAGACGGTGCAAGGCAGCGGCGCCGAGCAGCGCAGGGTGGTGGAGCAGCGCAGCTTCACGCTGCGCCAGGCACCGCAGAGCCTGCAGATCAGCGGCGACGCACGGCTGGAGCCGCGCTACCGCGGGCTGTTCAAGGTCAACGGCTTTGCCGCCAGCACGCAGCTGACGGCGCAGTGGGCCGACCTGAAGGCGCTGGCCCCCGCCGCCGAGCATGCAGGCGGCGCGCTGCAGTGCGAAGCGCCCGAGCTCTTCGTCGCGGTGAGCGACGTGCGCGGCATCCGCGTTGCGAGCATCAAGCTGGGCGACAGCACGCTGACGGTGCAGCCGGGCAGCCGCTACGCCGGTGAAGGCGCCGGTTTCCACGCGGTGCTGCCCGAGGCGGCGCTGGCGGCCACCGGCCTGCAGGCCGAAGTGGCGCTGGAACTGCTGGGCACCGGCAGCCTGGCCATCGCGCCCATCGGCGAAGCGACCCAGGTGGCGCTGCGCTCGGACTGGCCGCACCCGTCGTTCGGCGGGCGCTTCCTGCCCTCCAGCCGCGAGATCGGCAGCGCGGGCTTCAGCGCCCAGTGGGCCATGAGCGCGCTGGCCACCTCGGCCGGCGCCCGGCTGGTGGAGGGCGCGCCGCCCTGCCGGCTGGACCAGGCGCCCTCCCCGGGCACGCCCGACCAGGGTGCCTGCGTCGAGACCTTCGGCGTGCACTTCATCGACCCGGTGAACCCCTATGTGATGAGCGACCGGGCGACCAAGTACGGCCTGCTGTTCATCGCGCTGACCTTTGTCGGCGTGGGGCTGGTGGAGGTGCTGCGCAGCCTGCGTGTGCACCCCATCCAGTACCTGCTGGTCGGCAGCGCACTGGCGGTGTTCTTCCTGCTGCTGGTGAGCCTGACGGAGCACCTGGGCTTCAACATCGCGTATGCCTGCGCCAGCGCCGCCTGCACAGGGCTGCTGGGTTTCTACGGCAGCTTCGTGCTGCGCGGGGCGCGGGCCGGCGCCTTGTTCGGCGCGGCCATCGCGCTGGTGTATGGCGCGCTCTTCCTGCTGCTGCGGCTGGAGCAATCGGCGCTGGTGCTGGGCTCGGTGGCGCTCTTCGTGGTGCTGGCCGCGGTGATGGCGGCGACGCGCAAGATCGACTGGTATGCGCTGATGCAGCAGATGCGCGGCGAGCCGCCAGCGGGCGGCAGCGAGTGGCAGGCCACCAAGGCGCCGGCCTGAGTTTGACTAGATCTGCTCCGGCGTGCGCACGGCCACCAGCACCACCTCGCCGCGGTCTTCGCGCGGGCGATGCCGCAGCCACCAGACGCCGCCCTTCTTGACCGACCAGGGGGTCAGGGTGGTCGTCTGTTGCAGCGCGGCCATGCGCGCGCCGGTCATCAGGTAGGCCGCCACCAGCCCCAGCGTGGGCTGGTGGCCTATCACCAGCACCGGCTCGCGCGAGTCGGGCCAGCGGGCCGCGGCGAGCAGGCCCTCGACCGAGCCCTCGGGGGCCAACGCGTCCAGCGTCTTGAACTTGCGGCCCAGCGCCTCGGCGGTCTGCAGGGTGCGCAGCGCCGGGCTGACCAGCACCTTGGTGCTCTCGGGCAAGAAGCGGTTCAGCCACTCGGCCACGCGCTTGGCGTGGCGCTCGCCCTTGGGCGTCAAGCCGCGCAGCGGGTCGTCCAGGCCGTCTTCGGTTTCTTCGGCTTCGGCGTGGCGCCAGAGGATGAGGTCCATGGTCGGGCGGGTGGGCTGGGGAGGGGTGAGGCTCAGAGTCGGGCGGCCGTGAACAGCGCCATCAGCGCCTGCTGGGCGCTGGCGCCCTCGGTGCCGGCGCGCCGGTAGCTGCCGTCGGGCTGCAGGTCCCAGGCGTCGATGCTGTCGTGCAGGTAGGGCACCAGGCATTCGTCGATCACGCGCTGGCGCAGCCGCGCGTCGCGCACCGGCCAGGCCAGCTCGATGCGGCCGAACATGTTGCGGCTCATCCAGTCGGCGCTGGAGAGGTAGAGCGCCTCTTCGTCGTCGCTGTCGCCCCAGCGGAAGTACAGCACCCGCGAGTGTTCGAGAAAGCGGCCTATCACCGAGCGCACCCGGATGTTCTCGCTCAAGCCCGGGACGCCGGGCGGCAGCATGCAGGCGCCGCGGATGACGAGGTCGATCTTGGCGCCGGCCTGCGAGGCCTCGACCAGCGCGCGTATCAGCGCCGGGTCGGTCAGCGCATTGCATTTGGCCACGATGCGGGCGCTGCGGCCGGCGCGTGCAGCCTCGGTGACCTGGGTGATGTGGCGCACCAGGCGGCGGTGCAGCACGAAGGGCGCGGTCAGCAGGTGGCGCGGCGTCTTGACCCGCGTCAGGCTGGCGATCTGCTGGAAGACGCCCTCGGCATCGGCGGTGATGCCGGGGTCGGAGGTCAGGTAGCCGACGTCGGTGTACAGCTTGGAGGTGCGCGGGTTGTAGTTGCCGGTGGACAGGTGCAGGTAACGCTGCAGCGTGACGGCACCGCGCTCGCCGGCCTCCCGGCGCGTCACCAGCAGCAGCTTGGCGTGGGTCTTCAGGCCGACGATGCCGTAGACCACCTGGGCGCCCACCGCCTCCAGCCGCTCGGCCCAGTTGATGTTGGCCTCTTCGTCGAAGCGCGCCTTCAGCTCGACCACCACCATCACTTCCTTGCCGCGCCGCGCCGCCTCGATCAGCAGGTCCATCAGCACCGACTTGGCGCCGGTGCGGTAGATGGTCTGGCGTATCGCCAGCACCTCGGGGTCGTGCACCGCCTCGCGCAGGAACTCGACCACCGGGTCGAAGCTCTCGAAGGGGTGGTGCAGCAGCACGTCCTGCTGGCGCAGCGCGTCGAAGAAGGAGCGCTCGCGCGGCAGGCGCTTGCTGGGCCAGACCGGGTCGAAGGGCGGGAAGCGCAGGGTTGCGCCGCCGGGCACGTCGCCGGCCTGGTCGATCAGCTCGGTCAGCCGCACCAGGTTGACCGGGCCGTTGACGCGGTAGAGCGTGGCGTCGGGCAGCTTGAACTGCTCCAGCAGGAAGCGCGACAAGTCCTCCGGGCAGCTGCGCACCACCTCGAGCCGGATCGCGGCGCCGAAGTGGCGCGTGGTCAGGCCGCTGCGCAGGGCCTGGCGCAGGTTGGTGACTTCCTTTTCGTCGACGTCGAGGTCGGAGTCGCGCGTCACGCGGAACTGCGAAAACGAGGTCACGGTGCGGCCGGCGAAGAGCTCCTCGAGGTGCGCGCGTATCACGCTGGAGAGCATCACGAAGCCCTGCTGGCCGCGCTTGCAGACGCTGGCAGGCAGCCGGATGACACGCGGCAGCACCCGCGGCACCTTGACGATGGCGATCGAGCTCTCGCGGCCGAAGGCATCGCGCCCGCCCAGGCGCACGATGAAATTGAGCGACTTGTTGGCCACCAGCGGGAAGGGGTGGGACGGGTCCAGCCCGACCGGGATCAGCAGCGGCCTGACCTCGCGCTCGAAGAAGCCGGCCACCCACTCGCGCTGCGCCGGGCTGCGCGCCGCGTGGTTGACGACCTCGATGCCCTGGCCGTGCAGGGCCGGCATCACCTCGTCGTTGAAGATCGCGTACTGCTCGTCGATCAGCGCATGGGCCTGCACGGCCAGTTCGGCCAGGTCGGCGCGGACGTGGCTGCTGGCATCGGCGGCACGCGCGGCCTCCAGCGTGTCGGCAAATCGCACCTCGAAAAACTCGTCGAGATTGGACGAGACGATGGTGATGTAGCGCAGCCGCTCCAGCAGCGGCACGTCGGGCCGCTGGGCCTGGGCCAGCACGCGGCGGTTGAATTCGAGGATGGCCTGCTCGCGGTTGAGCAGTTGCAGGCTGGGCGCCGCCACCGGCGCCGGGGCCCGAATTTCTTCCGTTACTTCCGTCATCGCCGCAGTTTATGAAAATGCCGTGACAGTTCCGTGACGTATGTGGCGCCGGCTGTCACCACAAACTGAGCGAACTGAGCGGTGCAGGCAGGGGTTGTGGCCGCGGAAGATGCAAATCTGCTTCAGCCGCCTCTTGCGAAACGGCGGCCGGGCGCTGCGCCCAGGCAGCCTCGCGCGACCAGTCGAGTATCTCCAGCCGGCCATCGGCATGCTCGGCCAGCGCGCTCAGGCTCTCGACCCAGTCGCCGTCGTTGGCGTACAGCACACCGTCGATCTCGCGCAGCTCGGCATGGTGGATGTGGCCGCAGACGACGCCCTGCAGGCCGCGCTTGCGCGCTTCGCGGGCGACCGCGACCTCGAAGTCGCCGACATAGCTGACCGCGCGCTTGACCTTCTGCTTCAGGTATTTGGACAGGCTCCAGTACGGCAGGCCCATGCGTGCGCGCAAGCTGTTGACGTGCCGGTTGAGCTTGAGCGTGAACTCGTAGAGCGAGTCGCCGACGTGGGCCAGCCACTTGGCGCACTGGATCACGCCGTCGAACAGGTCGCCGTGGATGACCCAGAGCTGGCGGCCGTCGGCGCAGGTGTGTATCCACTCCTCGGCCACCTCGATGCCGCCGAAGTTGTGGCCCAGGTACTTGCGCGCAAACTCGTCGTGGTTGCCGGGCACGAAGATCACCCGCGTGCCCTTGCGCGCCTTGCGCAGCAGCTTCTGCACGACGTCGTTGTGGGCCTGCGGCCAGTACCAGCTGCGGCGCAGCTGCCAGCCGTCGATGATGTCGCCGACCAGGAACAGCGTCTCGCACTCGGTGTGGCGCAGGAAGTGCAGCAGGGCCTGGGCCTGGCAGCCCGGCGTGCCCAGGTGCAAGTCGGAGATCCAGAGCGTGCGGAAGCGCTGGGGCGCGTGGCCCGCGTCCGTTTCGTCGTCCAGCAGGCGATCGGCTTCAGTCTGCATGGGGCGCCATCGTGGCGGCGCCGCATGACCGGGGTGTGAAGCCCGGGTGACGCTGGTGTGACGGCGATGCCGGCGGGCGAGCGCGACGACGGCGCGCCAGCTGTGCTGCCAGCGCTCTTCACTCGCCCAGGTAGGCCGCCCTCACCTTGGGATCGTTCAGCAGGATCTTCGCGTCGCCGTCCATCGTGACCTCGCCGGACTCCATCACGTAGCCGCGGTTGGCCAGCGCGAGGGCCCGGCTGGCGTTCTGCTCGACCAGCAGGATGGTGGTGCCCTGCTTGTGGATGGTCTCGACGACCTCGAAGATCTTGTCGACCATGATGGGCGACAGGCCCATCGAGGGCTCGTCCAGCAGCAGCACCTTGGGGCGCGCCATCAGCGCGCGGCCCATCGCCAGCATCTGCTGCTCGCCGCCGGACATCGTGCCGGCGAGCTGCAAGGCCCGCTCCTTCAGGCGCGGGAAGATGGCGAAGACCTTGTCGATGTCGGCCGGGATGTCGGCGTCGTTGCGCGTGTAGGCGCCCATCTGCAGGTTTTCGGTGATGGTCATGCGGGTGAAGGTGCCACGCCCTTCGGGCACCATCACCAGGCCCTGGCGCGCCAGGTCCCAGGCACCCTGGCCCTTGATGGCCTTGCCGAGGTACTGGATCTCGCCCGAGGCGACCGGTTGGATGCCGGTGATGGCCTTCAGCGTGGTGGTCTTGCCGGCGCCATTGGCGCCGATCAGGCTGACGAGCTCGCCCTCGTGGACCTCGAAGCTCACGCCCTTGACGGCCTGGATGCCGCCGTAGGCCACCTTCAGGTTGGTGACCTTGAGCAAAGTGGGGGTTGTCATCGTGTGGTTTCCTTGCTCGCGTGCTCAGTGGGCCTTGTGCCCGGCGCCGAGGTAGGCCTCGATCACCTTCTCGTTGCGCTGCACCTCGGCCGGCGTGCCTTCGGCGATCTGCTTGCCGTAATCGAGCACGGTGACGCGATCGCACAGGCCCATCACCAGCTTCACGTCGTGCTCGATGATCAGGATGGTGCGGCCGTCCTTGCGGATCTGGTCGATCAGCTCGCGCAGCACCACCTTCTCGGTCGCGTTCATGCCGGCGGCGGGCTCGTCGAGCGCGATCAGCTTGGGGTCGGTGGCCAGCGCGCGGGCGATCTCGAGCCGGCGCTGGTCACCATAGCTCAGCGTGCGGGCCTTGTAGTCGGCGAACTTGCCGATGCCGACGTAGTCGAGCAGTTCCTGCGCCCGCTTGCGGATGCCGGCCTCCTCGGCCTTGAAGCCCGCCGTGCGGAAGACCGCGCCGATCAGCCCCGAGTGGCTGCGCACGTGGCGGCCGACCATCACGTTCTCCAGTGCCGTCATGTCGGCGAACAGGCGGATGTTCTGGAAGGTGCGGGCGATGCCGGCCTTGGCCACCTCGTGCACGGTGGTGGGCGCGTAAGGCGCACCGCCGAGCTCGAAGCTGCCGCCGTCCGGCGTGTACAGGCCGGTGATGACGTTGAAGTAGGTGGTCTTGCCGGCGCCGTTGGGGCCGATCAGGCCGTAGACCTGGCCGGGCATGATGGTCATGCTGACGTCGGAGAGGGCTTGCAGGCCGCCGAAGCGTTTGGAGGCACCCTGGACCTTGAGAACGGGGGTCGTCATGGTGGCGTTCCTTTATTTGGCGAGGGCCGGCGTGGGAGCGGCCTTGCCGTGCTCGGGCGAGGGCCACAGGCCGCGCGGACGCAGCAGCATGATGATGATCATGGCCAGCGCGATCAGCAGTTGGCGCAGGATCGCGGCGTCGAGCCGGCCGCCGGTCAGGTGCTGCAACGGGTCGGCCACGTAGCGCAGCACTTCAGGCAGCGCCGACAGCAGCAATGCGCCGAGGATGACCCCGGGGATGTTGCCCAGGCCGCCCAGCACCACCATCGCGACGATCATCACCGACTCGGCCAGCGTGAACGACTCGGGCGACACGAAGCCCTGGAAGGAGGCGAACAAGGCGCCTGAGACGCCGCCGAAGGTGGCGCCCATGCCGAAGGCCAGCAGCTTCAGGTTGCGGGTGTTCAGGCCCATCGCCTTGGCGGCGATCTCGTCCTCGCGGATGGCCATCCACGCGCGCCCGATGCGCGAGTCGGCCAGCCGCAGGCAGATCACCACGCTGGCCACCACCAGCGCGAGAAAGAGCCAGTAGTACATCGTCAACGACGTGACCTGCTCACCGAAGAAGTGAAAGGTCTTGCCCATGTTGAAGCCCAGCAGCTGGATCGGCTCGATCTGGCTGATGCCGCGCGGGCCGTTGGTGATGTTGATCGGGTACTCCAGGTTGTTCATGAAGACCCGGATGATTTCCCCGAAGCCGAGCGTGACGATGGCGAGGTAGTCGCCGCGCAGCTTCAGCGTCGGGGCGCCCAGCACCATGCCGGCCAGGCCGGCGAGCAGCGCCGCCAGCGGTATCACGATCAGCACCGGCATGTGCAGGCCGTTCGGGTACATCGCCTTGATCCACTCGAAGTTGTCGGTCAGGTGGGGCGACGACAGCAGCGCGTAGAGGTAGGCGCCGACGGCATAGAAGGCCACGTAGCCCAGGTCCAGCAGGCCGGCGTAGCCGACCACGATGTTGAGCCCGAGCGCCAGCAGCACGTAGAGCAGCGCGATCGCCATGATGCGCACACCCCCCTGGCTGAAGTGGCCGACGAACAGCGGCAAGGCCAGCAGCAGGCCGGCCGCGACCAGGAAGACGATGAGTTTGGTTTGCTTGTTGTCCATGGGAGTGCTCCTGCGTCAGGCTCGATCGGCCACGCGCTCGCCCATCAGGCCCGAAGGTCTCAGGGTGAGTACCAGGATCAGCACCAGGAAGGCGAAGATCTCCGAGTACTGGCTGCCGAAGACCCCGCCGGTGAGGTCGCCGAGGTAACCCGCGCCGACGGCCTCGATCAAGCCCAGCAGCACCCCGCCGACCATCGCGCCGGTGAGGTTGCCGATACCGCCGAAGACGGCCGCGGTGAAGGCCTTGAGGCCGGGCAGGAAGCCCATCGTGTGCTGCACGGTGCCGTAGTTGGCGGCCCACATCAGGCCGGCGATCGCGGCCAGCGTCGCGCCGATCACGAAGGTGGCCGAGATGATGTGGTCGGGCTGCACGCCCATCAGGCCGGCCACGCGCGGGTTCTCGGAGGTGGCGCGCATCGCCCGGCCCAGCTTGGTGCGGTTGACCAGCCACAGCAGGAAGGCCAGCACCACCACGGTGGTGATCAGGATCAGGATCTGCGTGACCGAGATCACCGGGCCGTCGGCCCAGAGGAAGATCGGGTCTTGCGAGAGCAGCGGCGGGAAGGGCTTGGGATTGGGCTTCCAGACGATCATCGCCAGCGTCTGCAGCAGCAGGCTCATGCCCATCGCGGTGATCAGCGGGGCCAGCCGAGGTGCATTGCGCAGCGGCCGGTAGGCGACTTTCTCGATCGCAAAATTGAGCGCCGAGCAGACGACGATGGCGCACACCAGCGCAATGATCAGCAGCACCCAGCCCGGCAGGCCGGAGCCCTGCATCGTGGTGACCACGGTCCAGGCGACCATCGCGCCGACCATCAGGATCTCGCCATGCGCGAAATTGATCAGGCTGATGATGCCGTAGACCATCGTGTAGCCCAGTGCCACGAGCGCATACATGCTCCCGAGCACCAGACCGTTGATGATCTGTTGCACAAAAGTGTCCATTGAGGGGTCTCCAGGTTGTTGTCCGTCCGGCAGGCACTGCCGGCTCGGTCCCGCCACGGTTGTTGCAAGAATCCCGCCATGCCGTCACACTTTGGTCATCCTGCCATTCAAAGCGCTTCAAATCGCTCCAGGCTGGTGCGAATTCTAGGGATGCCCCACCGAGAATCTTTCGGGAGTTTCCCCCGTAGCGCCGAAGAGAACGCCGCTCAATCGCCGTCCGGGAGCGATTTGTTTGCCTTTGCGTTCAGTTCACGGAGCTGGGCCAGCTTCTCCCCGATGCGCAGTTCCAGCCCGCGCGGCACCGGCTCGTAGAACACCGGCGGGGCCATGCCTTCCGGCCAGTAGGACTCGCCCGCCGCGAAGCCGTCGGCCTCGTCGTGCGCATAGCGGTAGTCCTGTCCGTAGCCCAGGCCCTTCATCAGCTTGGTCGGCGCATTGCGCAGGTGCATGGGCACGGGGCGGGTGCCGTCCTGCTTGACGAAGGCGCGCACGCTGTTCCAGGCCGCGTAGACGGCGTTGGACTTGGGCGCGATGGCGAGGTAAACCACGGCCTGTGCCAGCGTCAGCTCGCCCTCGGGCGTGCCCAGCCGCTCGTAGGTCTCGGCGGCGTCCAGCGTGATGCGCAGCGCACGCGGGTCGGCGTTGCCGATGTCTTCGCTGGCCATGCGCACCAGCCGGCGCACGATGTAGCGCGGGTCGACGCCGCCGTCCAGCATGCGGGCGAACCAGTACAGCGCGGCGTCGGGGTCGGAGCCGCGCACGGACTTGTGCAGCGCCGAGATGGTGTCGTAGAACTGGTCGCCGCCCTTGTCGTAGCGGCGCAGTTGCTCGCCGAGCGAGCGCTCCAGCGTGGCTTCGTCGAGCAGCGGCTCGCTGCCGGCCTGGGCGACCAGGTTTTCGTAGGCGTTGAGCAGGCGGCGGGCGTCGCCGTCGGCGTAGGCGATCAGCCGCTCGGCGGCGGCCGGCGTGAGCTCGGGGGCCTGCAGCAGGGCGCGGGCCCGCGTCAGCAGCAACTGCATGTCGGCCGCGTCCAGCGCCTTGAGCACATGCACGGTGGCGCGCGAGAGCAGCGCGGAGTTGACCTCGAAGGACGGGTTCTCGGTGGTGGCGCCGATGAAGGTGAACAGACCGGACT
>DATHWJ010000119.1:0-5963 GCA_035460745.1 Ideonella sp.
CAGCAGGAGCGCGAGCGCCTCAGCCGCGCGATGCTGGACCACAGCCCGCAGCTCATCGGCCTGCTGTCGCCCAGCGGCGAGGTCTTGCGCATCAACCAGAGCGCCGGCCGCTGGATGGGCACGGCCACCACCGAACTCACCGGGCAGCCGCTCTGGGCCATGCCGGCCTGGGCCGCCACGCCGGACCAGATCGGCCTGCTGCGCGACGCGGTCAGGCAGGCCGGCAATGGCCAGGCCTGCCGCGTCGACCTGCGCATCGCCCCGCCCGGCGGCGAGCTGCGCCATGCCGAGCTCTCGCTGCGGCCGGTGCGCAAGACGCCCGAGGGCCCGGTAGAGCACCTGCTGCTGGAGGCCCGCGACGTCACGGTGCGCAAGCAGGGCGAGGACAAGCTGCTGCTCGCCGCGGCCGTTTTCGAGCAGGCGCGGGAGGGCATCATGATCACCGACTCGCGCGGCGTGATCGTCTCGGTCAACCAGGCCTTCACCGACATCACCGGCTTCGACGCCAGCGAGGTGCAGGGCCAGTACCCGGCCATGCTGACCACCGCGCTGGAAGACCCGCACATGCACCGGCAGATCCGCAGCAGCCTGCTGCGGCTGGGCCATTGGCAGGGCGAGCTGCGCAGCATGCGCAAGGACGGCGCGGCCTACACCGCCTGGGTCTCGATGTCCCGGCGTGCCGATGCGGGCGGCCGCACCTCGCACCTGATCGGCATCCTGAACGACATCACGCATTCCAAGGACACCGAGCAGAAGCTGCTCAAGCAGGCCCACTACGACAGCCTCACCGAGCTGCCCAACCGCCACCTGATGGAAGACCGCATCCTGCTGGCGATCAACGCCGCGCACCGCGGCGGCGAGCCGTTCGCGCTGATGTTCATGGACCTGAACCAGTTCCGCGCGATCAACGACAACTTCAGCCACCGCGCCGGCGACGCCGTGCTGCTGGAGATGTCGCACCGGCTGCGCGACGGCCTGCGGGACTCCGACACGGTGGCGCGCCTGGGCGGCGACGAGTTTGCCGTGCTGCTGCCCGTCACCGACGCCGAAGGCGCCGCACAGGTTGCCAGCAAGCTGCTGGAGCGGGTGGCTCAACCCTGCATGGTGCTGGAGCACGAGCTCAGCCTGACGCTGTCGGTGGGCATCGCGATGTTCCCGAACGACGGCGAAACCGTCGAGGCCCTGACCCGCTGCGCCGACACCGCGATGTACCGCGCCAAGCAGGAGGGCCGCGGCACCTACCGCTTCTTCGCCGCCGGCATGCAGCAGCGCTCGGTGCGCCACCTGCAGGTCGAGGCCGCACTGCGCCGCGCGGTGGAGCGCGACGAGCTGCAGTTGCACTACCAGCCGCAACTCGACCTGCACAGCGGCGAGGTGGTGGGCGCCGAGGCGCTGGTGCGCTGGCGCCACCCGGAGCTGGGGCTGGTGTCGCCGGGCGAGTTCATCCCGCTGGCCGAAAGCAGCGGGCAGATCATGGTGATCGGCGAGTGGGTGCTGCGCACCGCCGTGAAACAGATGAAGGCCTGGATAGACGGCGGCCTGGCGCCGCGCGTGGTGGCGGTGAACCTCTCGGCGATCCAGTTCCGCGACCCCGGCCTGCCGGACCTCGTCAAGGCCATCCTGGACGAAGCCGGCCTGCCGGCACACTGCCTGGAACTGGAGCTCACCGAGAGCGTCGCCACCGGCAACCCCACGGCGGCCATCGCGATGATGGACCGGCTCTATTCGATGGGCGTGCGGCTGTCTATCGACGACTTCGGCACCGGCTATTCGTCGCTCAACTACCTGAAGCGCTTCCGCATCCACACGCTGAAGATAGACCAGAGCTTCGTGCGCGACATCGGCACCGACGCCGACGACCGCGCCATCGTGCAGGCCATCGTGCAGATGGCCCATGCGCTGAACCTGACCACCATCGCCGAAGGCGTCGAGACCGAGGAGCAGGCGCAGTTCCTGCGCGCGCACGGCTGCGACATGGTGCAAGGCTACCGCTACTGCCGGCCGGTGGTGCCGGAGGCGGCGCTGGCCTGGATGCTGGCCAGCGAGGCGGCTGAAGCCGCTCTCTGAAGGGCTCAGCCGGTCTTTTCGCCGGGGGTTTCTTCTTCCACCGGCCAGTCGCGGATGTAGGCCTTGAGCATGCGGTTCTCGAAGTCCTGCGCATCGACGACCGACTTCGCCACGTCGTAGAACGAGACCACGCCCATCAGCGTGCGGCCGTTCAGGATAGGCATGTAGCGCGCGTGGCGGCCGAGCATCATGCGGCGAACTTCGTCGAGCTCGGTCTCCGGCGTGCAGGTCAGGGGCGAGTCGTCCATCACGCTGCGCACGAGGGTGGTGCCGACCTGGCCGCCGTTCTTGACGATGGCGACGATGACCTCACGGAAGGTGAGCATGCCCACCAGGTCGCCGTGGTCCATCACCACCAGCGAGCCGATGTCCAGCTCGGCCATCATGTTGACGGCGTCGGCCAAAGGCTGGTCGGGCGTGGCTGTATACAGGGTGTTGCCCTTGACCCGCAAGATGTCGCTGACTTTCATGGTTCGCTTCCTTCCCGAGGGGCATCCTCTGGTACTACCGCTGACAGGGTATGGCGGCAACATAGCACACAATCGCCGCACGACCCAGGGCCCCTCGGCAAGCCTATCGTAGGCGCGGCAGGCCCGCAGCGGCGGCCCTTTTTCCCGTGACCTCAGGAAAACCATATGCCCGGCTCCTCGGCCCCCGGCTTCGACACCCTGGCGCTGCATGCTGGTGCATCCCCCGACCCCGCCACCGGCGCCCGCGCGGTCCCCATCCACCTGACGACCTCGTTCGTCTTCGAGTCCAGCGAACACGCGGCGTCGCTGTTCAACATGGAGCGCTCGGGCCACGTCTACAGCCGCATCTCCAACCCCACCAACGCGGTCTTCGAGGAGCGCATGGCCGCGCTGGAGGGCGGCGTGGGCGCCATCGCGACGGCCAGCGGCCAGGCCGCGCTGCACCTGGCCATCACCACGCTGGCGCGCGCCGGCTCGCACATCGTCGCCAGCTCCGCGCTCTACGGCGGCTCGCACAACCTGCTGCACTACACGCTGCGGCGCTTCGGCATCTCGACCACCTTCGTCAAGCCCGGCGACCTGGCCGCCTGGCGCGCGGCGATCCGCCCCGAGACCCAGTTGCTGTTCGGCGAGACGCTGGGCAACCCGGGGCTGGACGTGCTGGACATCCCGGCCGTCAGCGCCCTGGCCCACGAGCACGGCCTGCCGCTGCTGGTCGATGCCACCTTCACGCCGCCCTGGCTGCTCAGGCCCTTCGAGCACGGGGCGGACCTGCTCTTCCACTCCGCCACCAAGTTCCTCGCCGGCCACGGCACCGTGGTGGGCGGCGTGCTGGTCGACTCCGGCCGCTTCGACTGGCAGGCGGCGCATGCCCGCCACGGCAAATTCCCCGAGCTGTGCGAGCCCTACGAGGGCTTCCACGGCATGGTGTTCAGCGAGGAGAGCACGGTCGGCGCCTTTTTGCTGCGCGCCCGCCGCGAGGGCCTGCGCGACTTCGGCGCCTGCATGAGCCCGCACACGGCCTGGCTGGTGCTGCAGGGGCTGGAGACGCTGCCGCTTCGCATGGCACGGCATGTCCAGAATACGCGCCAGGTGGTCGAATACCTGGCCGCGCACCCGCTGGTCGAGCAGGTCGGCTACCCGGAGCTGCCCGGCCATCCCGACCATGCGCTGGCGGCGCGGCTGCTGCCGCGCGGCTGCGGCGCGGTCTTCAGCTTCGACATCAAGGGCTCGCGCCGCCAGGGCCAGGCCTTCATCGAGGCGCTGAAGATCTTCTCCCACCTGGCCAACGTGGGCGACTGTCGCTCGCTGGTCATCCACCCCGCCTCCACCACCCATTTCCGGATGGACGACGCGGCGCTTGCGCAGGCCGGCATCACGCCCGGCACGATACGCCTCTCGATAGGGCTGGAAGACCCGGACGACCTGCTGGACGACCTGAAACGCGCGCTGAAGGCGGCCGAGAAGGCGGGGGCCTGATGGAGCTGCTCGTCAACGGCCGGCGCGCCTATGCCTACACCGGCGGCAAGCCGCTGGACACCGCCCTGCCCTGCGTCGTCTTCGTCCACGGCTCGCTGCACGACCACAGCGTCTGGACGCTGCTGGCGCGCTGGTTCGCCCACCACGGCCACGCCGTGCTGGCGCTGGACCAGCCCGGCCACGGCCGCAGCGAGGGGCCCTTGCTGGCGAGTGTCGAAGCGCTGGCCGACTGGGTGCTGGCGCTGCTGGACGCCGCCGGCGTGCCGCGCGCCGCCGTGGTGGGCCACAGCCTGGGCTCGCTGGTGGCGCTGGAGATGGCGGCCCGCGCGCCGGCGCGCACGACGCGCCTGGTCATGGTCGCCACCGGCTACCCGATGGCCGTCTCCGACACGCTGCTGGCTGCCGCGCGCAGCGCGCCGGCCAGCGGCATGGCGATGGTCAATGCCTTCAGCTTCTCGACCACCGCCGCCAAGCCGGGCTACCCCGGCCCGGGCGCCTGGCAGCACGGCGCCAACCTCCAGCTGATGGCCCGCATGCAGGCCGGCCACCCGCAGGCCAACGTGTTCGAGCACGACTTCCGGCTCTGCAACGCCTACGCCAACGGCCTGCAGGCCGCCGCCCGCGTCACCTGCCCGGCCCACCTGGTGCTGGGCGCGGCCGACCAGATGACGCCATCCAAGGCCAGCCGCGAGATCGCCGCGGCCCTCAAGGCCCGTGTGAGCACCCTGCCCGGCGGCCATGCGTTGATGCAGGAGCAGCCCGAGGCGCTGCTGCTGGCGCTGCGGGCGGCCTTGGGCTGATTCGCCGCGCCGCGGCCACGGGTCGCGCGCCCGGCGTGGTCAGCGGCCGAGGTGGTGCAGCATGTCGCGCACCATCGCCTGCAGGCCGAACTCGCCCTGCCAGCCCCAGTCGCCGCGCGCGGCGCTGTCGTCGATGGAGCGCGGCCAGCTGTCGGCGATGGCCTGGCGGAAGTCGGGTGCGTAGGCGATCTCGAAGCCCGGGATCTCCTGCGCGATGGCCGCCGCGATCTGCGCCGGGGTGAAGCTGATGCCGCCCAGGTTGTACGAGGTGCGCTCGCGCACCTGCTCGGCCGGCGCGTCCATCAGGCTCAGTGTCGCGCGGATGGCGTCGGGCATGTACATCATCGGCAGCGCGGTCTCGGCGCCCAGGAAGCTGGTGTAGCGCCGGTGCTTCAAGGCCTCGTGGAAGATCTCCACCGCGTAGTCGGTGGTGCCGCCGCCGGGCGGGGTCTTGTAGCTGATCAGGCCGGGGTAGCGGATGCTGCGCACGTCCACCCCGTGCATGCGGTGGTACCAGTTGCACCAGCCTTCGCCGGCCAGCTTGGAGATGCCGTAGACGGTGGTCGGCTCCATGATGGTCTTCTGCGGCGTCTGGTCGCGCGGCGTGGTCGGGCCGAAGGCGGCGATCGAGCTGGGCCAGAAAACGCGCTCCAGCTTGTGGCTGCGGGCCAGCTCCAGCACGTTCAGCAGGCCCTTCATGTTCAGGTCCCAGGCCCACATCGGGTGCTGCTCGCCGCGCGCCGAGAGCGCCGCGGCGAGGTGGTAGATGCGGGTGATGCCGTGGCGCTCGACGACCGCCGTCAGCGCCGACGCGTCGGTCACGTCCAGCGCCTCGTGGGCCACGCCGGGCACGCGGCCTTGCGGCGCCAGGTCGCTGGTGACGACCGAGGCGGCGCCGTCGCGCGCCGCCAGCGCCTCGGCCAGCTCGGTGCCGATCTGGCCGTTGGCGCCGATGATGAGAACCTTGGCCTTCATTTGATCAGCCCCAGCTCACGGCCGGCCTGTGCGAAGGCAGCGACCGCCTTTTCCAGATGCTCGCGCTCATGCACGGCCGAGATCTGCACGCGGATGCGCGCCTGGCCCTTGGGCACGACGGGGAAGAAGAAGCCGACGGCGTAGATGCCCAGTTCCAGGATGCGCGCACTGA
>DATHWJ010000120.1:0-4693 GCA_035460745.1 Ideonella sp.
ACCTACAAGGAAATCTGCGCCGAGATGAAGGCCCAGTCCGAAGGGGCGATGAAGGGCGTGCTCGGCTACACCGAAGACAAGGTCGTCTCGACCGACTTCCGCGGCGAAGCCATGACCTCGGTCTTCGACGCCGACGCCGGCCTGGCGCTGGACAGCACCTTCGTGAAGGTGGTGTCCTGGTACGACAACGAATGGGGCTACTCGAACAAATGCCTGGAGATGGTGCGGGTGGTCGCGAAGTAAGCGGCGGGCCCGCCCGGTTGCGGCCGGCGGCTTCCGGCCCGCACGGCAGCTACACGCCCCATGAGCTCCATCGGCTCATGGGGCGCTGTTTTTTTGGGGGTCACGCGGCCGGCGGCGAATCAGGCCGGACGCCGGCGCCACATCAAGGCGCCCGCAGCGCCGCGCTCAGGTCCCCCATGGCGGGCTGGCCGTTGGCCTTCAGCGCGCGGTCGCGCATCACCACGCCGGGCAGCGGCTCCAGCGACCAGCGGCGGGTGATGAAGCGCAGGATGGAGGCGGTGTCGTACTGGGTCTTGTCCACGAAGCCCATCTTCGCCACCGGCGAGATCACGATGGCCGGGATGCGGGTGCCGGGGCCCCAGCGGTCGCCCCGGGGCACGCGGGCGTGGTCGTAGAAGCCGCCGTTTTCGTCGTAGGTGATCACGATCAGCATGTGCGCCCACTGGGGGCTCTGGCGCAGCGTGTCGACCACGTCGGCGATGTGGGCGTCGCCGTCGGAGAGGTTGGCGTAGCCGGCGTGCTGGTTCAGGTTGCCCTGCGGCTTGTAGAAGGTCACCTGCGGCAGCCGGCCCGCGGCGGCGTCGGCGGAGAAGCGGCTGTCGAAGTCGCGCAGGTGCTCGCTGCGGTAGGCGGCGCGGGTCTGCGGATCGACGCTGGCGTAGTAGTTGAAGGGCTGGTGGTGCGGCTGGAACTGCTGCTTGCCGCCGTAGATGATCTCGCGCGCCGCGGGCGTGCCGTCGCCGGCCGCGTTCCACGCGCCGCCGTACCAGGCCCACGAGACGCCCTTGGCGTCGAGCCGGTCGCCGATGGTGGCGAGCGTCTGCGGCGGCAGCGTGGTGGGCTTGCCGCGGTCGGCGTAGCGGGCGTCGCCCGCGGCGGCCGGGGCATTGCCGCTGGGCTGGTAGGCCGGCTGCATGGTGTTGACGGTGTAGGCCGAGCCGTCGGCCTCCTTGGGAGCCATCGGGGCGTCGCGCTTGTAGCGCGGCGGGCCGGCCAGCACTGAAGCCGGCATCTCGGCGGCCGGCACCATGCGCACGAAGCGGCCCTGGGCATCGGTCTCGATCTGGGACATCGAGTCCTTGGCGGGCGAGTTGTCGATATCGGGGTAGATCGGCACGCAGGCGCAGATCAGGTACTGGTGGTTGAGGTAGGAGCCGCCGAACGCGCCCATGAAAAAGTTGTCAGCGAGTGTGTACTGCCGGGCCAGCTTCCACAACCGCATGGCGCTGCCGTCGTAGTAGCCCATGCTGAGGCCGCCGGCGTCGGAGTAGGCGGCGAAGCGGTCGTTGCTGCCGTCGCCGATCTGCAGCTGGTTGCTGTAGTAGCGGTGCACCAGGTCGCGCGTGATCACCGAGGGCGGCACGACGATGCCGGTGCCGTTCAGGCCCTGCGGGTCGTCGATGCGGAAAGGCTTGTTGGGCATGCCCACGCTTTGCGCCTGCGTGAGCGTGACGGCCTGGCCGCCGGCAGTCAGGCCGCCCCAGATGGGCGGCAGCACCGGCAGCACCGAGCCGTCGAAGTCCTTCTGCGGCACCACGCTGCCCACCGCGCTGGGGTTGACGCCGGGGATGCCGTTGGCGCCGGGGAACAGGCCGTACAAGGTGTCGAAGGCGCGGTTCTCGGCGTAGATCACGACGACGGTGTCGATGGCCTTGACGGCGCCGTCGTTGCGCGCCTCGCCGCTTTGCAGCGAGGGGCCGGCGCACGCGGCGAGCAAGGCACTGCAGGTCAGGGCGAGGGGAGCGGGCTTCATGGCGGTGGCTGGAGGTTGCGGGAGTCGCAGAGCAACCCACGCTATCCCGGCCTCCCGGCCTGCGCAAGCTGGTTGATACGATCGTGGCGCATGGACCCCACCGCCCTCTCGACCACGATCCGCCGTGCCGCGCGGCGCGCCCTGCCCGTGATGGGGCTGCTCGCGGTCGGGCTGCTGGTGGCGGCCTGCACCCAGCTCAGCCACCCCGCCCGCCCCGCCCACCTGGGCGCCGCCTACGCACCCCGCCCGGACGGCCAGCGGCTGGACGTGGCCGGCGTGACCGAGCTGGGCCGGGCGATGTTCTTCGACCCCAGCCTGTCCGCCTCGGGCCGCGTCTCCTGCGCCAGCTGCCACGACCCGCGCTTTGCCTTCGGCCCGCCCAACGACCTGCCGGTGCAGCCCGGCGGCCTGGACGGCCTCAGCCTGGGCGTGCGCGCCGCGCCCTCGCTGCGCTACCTGCAGACGCTGGCACCCTTCACCGAGCACCATTACGACAACGACGGCGACGACAGCATCGATGCCGGCCCGACCGGCGGCCACACCTGGGACGGCCGCGCCAGCTCGGCGCACGACCAGGCCCGCCTGCCGCTGCTCTCGCCGACCGAAATGGCCAACGGCTCGCCAGCCGAGGTGGTCGAGAAGCTGCGCCGCGGCCCGCTGGCCGAGCGCTTGCGCGCGCTCTTCGGCGCCCGCCTTTTCGACGACCCCGCCCGGGCCTTCGACGCGGCGCTGATGGCGCTCGAGGTCTTCCAGCAGTCGCCGCGCGACTTCTACCCCTACAGCAGCCGCTACGACGAGGTGCTGCGCGGCCGGGCCGTCCTGAGCGAGGCCGAGGCGCGCGGCCTGGCGCTGTTCAACGACGAGGCCAAGGGCAATTGCGCCGCCTGCCACCTGAGCGTGCCGACGCCCGACGGCGCCTTCCCGCTGTTCACCGACTTCGGCCTGATCGCCCTCGGCATACCGCGCAACGCCAGGCTGCCGGCCAACGCCGACGCCGGCTACCACGACCTCGGCCTGTGCGGCCCCATCCGCACCGACCTGCGCGACCGGCCCGAGTACTGCGGCCTGTTTCGCACACCGACCCTGCGCAACATCGCGCTGCGGCAGAGCTTCTTCCACAACGGCGTCTTCCACACGCTGGAAGAGACGCTGCGCTTCTACGCACGGCGCGACACGCACCCGCAAGACTTCTACCCGCGCGGCACCGGCGGCGCGGTGCTGGCCTTCGACGACCTGCCCGCCGCCTACCGCGACAACCTGAACCAGGAGCCGCCATTCGGCCGGCAAGTCGGCGGCGAACCTGCGCTGACCGAGCCGGAGATCGCCGACATGCTCGCCTTCCTGCAGACGCTGACCGACGCCGACCTGGCGCCCCGCGCGCATACTGCGGCCAAGTAGCGCCACCGGCGCTTGACCGCGAGCGGGCAGGCCCGCGGGCCGCGACGGGTGCGCAAATTGCATCACCCCTGCCGTGGACCGCTCCGACCTGCGTCTGGCCGTGATCACCATGGCCACCAACGTACCGGACCTCGCTGACGAAGAGGGCTGGGACGAAGCCCTGCGCCTGCGCGACCTGGTGC
Source organism: Ideonella sp. (assembly GCA_035460745.1). Lineage (GTDB taxonomy): Bacteria > Pseudomonadota > Gammaproteobacteria > Burkholderiales > Burkholderiaceae_C > Ideonella. Next base: position 3,577 of record DATHWJ010000120.1, read on the forward strand.
GCGGGCTGGAGCTGGGCGGCTACCGCATCGCCGGCCTGCTGGGCGCCGACGCCTATCTCGCGGAGCGGCTGGCCGCGCTGGCGCCGGACGTGTTGATCGTGGACGCCGAGAGCGGTGCGCGCGACGCCATCGAGCACGTGGTCTGGGCCTCGCGCGATGCGCCGCGGCCCATCGTGCTCTTCACCGAGGAGCACGACCCGACGCACCTCAAGGAGGCGGTCGCGGCAGGCGTGGTGGCCTATGTGGTGGCCGGCCTGGCGCCCGAACGGGTGCGGCCGGTGATCGACGTGGCGCTGGCGCGCTTCGAGCACATGGCCCAGCTGAAGTCGGAGCTGGCTGCCGCCCGTGGGCAGCTCGCCGAGCGCGACGTGATCGCCCGCGCGAAGGCGCTGCTGATGCAACGCCACCAGCTCGCCGAGCCGCAGGCCTACGCCCGGCTGCGCAGCACCGCGATGAACCAGGGCCTGACCATCCACGAGATCTCGCGCCGCCTGCTGGAAGTGGCGGACCTGTTCGGCTGAGAGCCCATGGCCCCGCCCAGCCGCAACAACCGGCTTTGGTGCGCGACACCGCCACTTGTCACTGCGCCGGTGCGCCGCAAGCGCTGCAGCGTGGCCCGCCGACCACAACGCGCCCCGTTTGCGCTCAGGAACCGCACCTGGAGCGGCACGCCAGCCTGGCACATCGCTTGCGTAGGCTCTACCGCAGCTCAGCGGAGAGCTGCACGATCAGGTTGTTGTTACCAGAGCGGTTTTGGACAAAGGCGTCCGACCGGCATGTCTTCAGTGGCGTGCCGTCGGGCGCCATTTTTTTTGTCCGTTCGTTCTGGGTCTGTGTTGCCGTACCGAGGAATCAGCCCCATGCACTCGCCCTTGCCCTCCCCCTTGTTCTCGCGCGACGTTCACCCCAACGCCTCGCAGCGATCAACCGACATCTCGCGCCGCCAGGTGCTGCAGGCCGCTTCGGCGGCCGCCATCGGTGCCGCCACCGGCCTGCCCTCGCCGGGCGCCTGGGCCCAGGGCTCCGACAAGCCGGAGAAGGAGGAGGTGCGCATCGGCTTCATCCCGCTGACCGACTGCGCCAGCGTGGTGATGGCCTCGGTGCTGGGCTTCGACAA
>DATHWJ010000121.1:0-9720 GCA_035460745.1 Ideonella sp.
CGCCCCGCTGAGCGGCCGTTGCGCGGTGCCGGGGCCACATTTCTGCCCCGGGACATTCCCTGTGCCAGTGCTCCATGCGGTTGCTGCAGGATGGAGCAGGCCAGGGTGTTACGCAGCGTCACCGAGCGTCTGCGTTGCCGGCAGGCGGGTGGGACGAGCTCTCCAGCTTGGCCGTTCCGCACAACGAGCGGAGCGGCACCATTGCAGCCAGTTGGACGTCCGTCAAGGGCTTAGCGTCAGGGTCCAGCAACGCAGCCGCAACGATAGCCGCGTCTTCCTTGGGCGTCGGCATCACGATCTTCGGTGGTATAGAAGTTCTCGACATACTGTTTCACCTCTCGGTGTTCGGCTGTGCGCCGACTGATGATCGGCCGCGCTTCGCCGGTTTGCAACCGCCACGCAGTACAAGGTATGGGTTCAAGCGCGATCATGCGCAACTCGCCGTAGCCGAAGCGAGTGTCCGGCCATACCAGCGCGGCGTCCCCATCGAAGCGATCCGCCCGCCGCGTGGCACACGGCCCCGGAACGGAACACCGGCCCCGCACACCCGTCGCGGATTGGCACAACCCTGCCGGTACTTTCCCTCGCTTTGACCCCCTTTCGCCCACGCTTTGGCGCCCGGCGCGCCTGGCACGCAAGCTGCGCTTCACAGCCTGCGGTTGATTCAAACAAGGGTGCGCGGCGCACCGCCGCCTTCATCGTCAAACACTGCGGAGATACAGACATGGACATGCTCGAACCCGGCAAATTTGGCCACCAGGTGGCGTTCAAGAAGCGCTATGGCAACTTCATCAATGGCGAGTGGGTGGCACCCGCCAAGGGCCAGTACTTCGACAACATCACGCCGATCACCGGCCGGGCCTTCTGCGAGGTGCCTCGCTCCACCGCCGAAGACGTCGAGCGCGCCCTGGACGCCGCCCACGCGGCCAAGGGCGCCTGGGGCCGCCAGTCGCCGGCTGCGCGCGCCAACATCCTCAACAAGATCGCGGACCGCATCGAGGCCAACCTGCCCATGCTGGCAGCCGCCGAGACCTGGGACAACGGCAAGCCCATCCGCGAGACCACTTTTGCCGACCTGCCGCTGGCGGTGGACCACTTCCGCTACTTCGCCGGCTGCGTGCGGGCGCAGGAGGGCGGCATCAGCGAGATCGACGAGCACACCTACGCCTACCACTTCCACGAGCCCATAGGCGTGGTCGGCCAGATCATCCCGTGGAACTTCCCGCTGCTGATGGCGATATGGAAGCTGGCGCCCGCACTGGCCGCCGGCAACTGCGTGGTGCTCAAGCCGGCCGAGCAGACGCCCGTCTCCATCCTCGTGCTGATGGAGGTGATCGGCGACCTGCTGCCGCCGGGCGTGCTGAACGTGGTGAACGGCTTCGGCCTGGAGTGCGGCAAGCCGCTGGCCTCCAGCAACCGCATCGGCAAGATCGCCTTCACCGGCGAGACCACCACCGGCCGGCTGATCATGCAGTACGCCAGCCAGAACCTGATCCCGGTCACGCTGGAGCTGGGCGGCAAGTCGCCCAACGTGTTCTTCGCCGACGTGATGGCCAAGGACGACGCCTTCTTCGACAAGGCGCTCGAGGGCTTCGCGCTGTTCGCGCTGAACCAGGGCGAGGTCTGCACCTGCCCCTCGCGCGCGCTGGTGCAGGAGTCCATCTATGACGCCTTCATGGAGCGCGCGGTCAAGCGCGTGGCGGCCATCAAGCAGGGCAACCCGATGGAGATGTCGACCATGATCGGCGCGCAGGCCTCCAGCGAGCAGCTCGAGAAGATCCTCAGCTACCTCGACCTGGGCAAGCAGGAAGGCGCCGTCTGCCTCACGGGCGGCGAACGCAACCGGCTGGAGGGCGAGCTCGAAGGCGGCTTCTACGTCAAGCCCACCATCTTCCAGGGCCACAACAAGATGCGCATCTTCCAGGAGGAGATCTTCGGCCCGGTGGTCTCGGTGACGACCTTCAAGGACGAGGAAGAAGCGCTGGCCATCGCCAACGACACGCTCTACGGCCTGGGCGCCGGCGTGTGGAGCCGCGACATGAACACCGCCTTCCGCATGGGCCGCGGCATCCAGGCCGGCCGCGTGTGGACCAACTGCTACCACGCCTACCCGGCCCACGCGGCCTTCGGCGGCTACAAGCAGTCCGGCATCGGCCGCGAGAACCACAAGATGATGCTCGACCACTACCAGCAGACCAAGAACCTGCTGGTGAGCTACAACGAAAACGCGATGGGCTTCTTCTGATGGATGCGCCAGTCTCGCGGGTCGTGGCGACCGACGCGGCGCTGGCGCTGATCGCCCGGCTGGCCGCCGACAACGGCCCGCTGATGTTCCACCAATCGGGCGGCTGCTGCGACGGCAGCGCGCCGATGTGCTTCGTGGACGGCGACTTCATCGTCGGCGACCACGACCGCCTGCTCGGCGCCATCGGCGGCATGCCGTTCTACATCAGCGGCCCGCAGTTCGAGTACTGGCAGCACACCCAGCTGATCATCGACGTGGTGCCGGGGCGGGGCGGCATGTTCTCGATCGAGGGGCCGACGGGGCAACGCTTCTTGACGCGCTCGCGGCTGTATTCGGATGAGGAGTGGTGTGCGCTGGAGGCGCAGGAGGCGGTGGCTGGGCAGATGAGCCACGGGGCGTCTCGGGCGGGCTGACCCAGTGGTATCGGCCTGGCTAGCCGGGACAGGCGGTCGATGTGCGGCGTCGGCTACTTCTTCGCACTCGGCAACAAGCTCGCCAGCGCCAGCCCCTGCACCACCACCACGGCGTTCTTCTCGGCGAATTCCTTGGCGCCTTCGGTCATCTCGCCCAGTGCGAGGTAGATGCCGCCCTGCGCCTCGTGCGCGTCCATCGCGGCCTGCAGCTCGCGCAGCGGCTCGACGCCGACGCGGTTAGCCTTCCAGCGCTTGCAGCTCAGCAGCACGGTGCGGCCGGCCTTGGTGACCTGGAAGTCGGCGGCGGCGCCTTTGAGGCGGGTGACTTCGTGGCCCTCGCGCTGGTAGGCGGCCTCGACCTGCTGGGAGAACTCGGGCCAGGACATCGCGGCCAGCGAGGCCAGCCGGAACTCGACCTGCGCCGGGCTGGGCTGGCCCCATTGTTTCCAGGCCGCGATGCAGCCGACGACAAAAAACGGGAAACCGGCCAGCGCGCCCAGCACCATGTACACCTTGGGCACCAGCAGCGCGCCGATCAAGGCCACCACGGCGGCCACCGCGAAGCTGACCCACCAGCGCGAGCGCATCAAAATCCCGAACAGCGAGTTCTGGGCCATCTTCAGTTTCAAGCGGGTCTCCTGTCGGGGCGGTGAACAGCGAAGGATGACACAGGCGCTCGCGGCCCTCCCGCTGAAAGGTGTCCCGCATGAGCTCCACGACCTCCTCCCTCCCCACGCTGAACCTGGTCGGCGCGGGCCGTGTCGGCAAGACACTGGCGCGCCTGTGGCGGCAGCAGAGCACCTACAAGGTGCAGGCCGTGTGCACCCGCAGCCTGGAGAGCGCGCGCGGCGCGGTGGCCCACATCGGCGGCGGCCTGGCCGTGGCCGAGCTGGACGAGATGCCAGCCGCCGACGTCTGGCTGCTCGCGGTGCCCGACGCGCAGATCGCCCCCACCGGCCGCGCCCTCGCAGCCACCCGCGGCGCGCTGGTGCCCGGCACGGCGCTGCACTGCAGCGGCTTCCTGCCGGCCGATACGCTGGTGGCCTTGCGCGCGCTGGGCTGGCACCTGGCCAGCGCCCACCCGGCCCTCAGCTTTGCCGACCCCGCGACGGCGGAGCGGCAGTTCGCCGGCACCGTCTGCGCGCTGGAGGGCGACCCCCAGGCCTTGCAGGAGGCCGAACGCGCGCTGGCGGCCATCGGCGGGCGCTGCTTCGTGCTGGACGAGACCGCCAAGCCGCTCTACCACGGCGCCGCGGTCTTCGCGAGCAACTTCCTGCCGGTGCTGCAGGCAGTGGCTGCCGAGCTGTGGCAGGGCAGCGGTGTGCCGCCCGAGCTGGTGGCCACGCTGGCCGCGCAGTTCTTGCGCAACGCGGCCGACAACGTGCTGAAGCTCGGCCCCGCCGCCGCGTTGACGGGCCCGGCCGCGCGCGGCGACCAGGGCGTGCTGATCGCGCAGGGCGCCGCGATGGCTGCGCGCGACGACGCGCTCGGCGAGGCCTACCGCTCGCTCAGCACGCTCGCCGGCCGGCTGGCGCGCAGCGGCCGCGCCTTGCCGCCGTGAGCTTCGCGACACCTGCTCGACGCACGCGCAGCCCACATAGTGCGGGCCCCGCGGCCCGGCAAATTTCGGGTTGACGCGCGCAAAGCAGCGCGCCTACACTGCGCTCGCTCCGGGGTGCATGTGATGTGCTGAGATGGCGAAGACGCCGAACCCGACGAACTTGATCCGGTTAATACCGGCGGAAGAAGAGCTGACCTGCTGCTCGATGCGCCTGCGCCCGTTGGCCTGATGCATCGACCTCCCAGGGCACTTTCCGGAGCACCCATTGCCACCGGAAAGGACGCCCTGATGAATGCCCCCGAACGACTCCCCCAAGCCGCCACTGACGCCGCCGATGCCGCCGCGAAGACCGCGGCCGACAGCCTCCCCTCGTTCGCCGAACGCCTCGCGCTGACCCGCGAGCCCTTCCCCGCCTCGACCAAGGTCTTCGCCCACGGCAGCCTGCACCCCGAGCTGCGCGTGCCGCTGCGCCAGGTGGCGCTGACGAATGGCGAGCAGGTCGCCCTCTATGACACCTCGGGCCCCTACACCGACCCGCTCGCCAGCATCGACGTGCGCAAGGGCCTGGCCCCGCTGCGCGCCGGCTGGATAGAGGCCCGCGGCGACACCGAGCCCTACACCGGCCGCAGCCACGTCGCGCTGGACGACGGCATCAAGCAGGCCCGGCATGCGCCGCATGACGGTCCCGCTCCTCGCGAGGCGGAGCGCATCGCCGCGCTGCGCTTGGAGGCCGCCGCGCTGCAGCGCACTCCACGACGCGCCCGGAGCGGCCACAACGTCACCCAGATGCACTACGCCCGCCGCGGCATCGTCACGCCCGAGATGGAGTTCGTCGCCATCCGCGAAAACGGCCAGCGCGAGTGGATGGCCGAGTACCTCTCCAGCCCCGAGCGCGAAGCCAGGCTGCGCGGCAACGGCATGGGCGCACGCCTGCCCGAGATCGTGACGCCCGAGTTCGTGCGCGACGAGGTGGCCCGCGGCCGCGCCATCATCCCGGCCAACATCAACCACCCCGAGATCGAGCCGATGGCGATCGGCCGCAACTTCCTCGTCAAGATCAACGCCAACATCGGCAACTCGGCCGTCACCTCCAGCATCGACGAAGAGGTCGAGAAGCTGGTCTGGGCCATCCGCTGGGGGGCCGACAACGTGATGGACCTCTCCACCGGCAAGAACATCCACACCACGCGCGACTGGATCGTGCGCAACTCCCCCGTGCCCATAGGCACCGTGCCGATCTACCAGGCGCTGGAGAAGGTGGGCGGCGTGGCCGAGGATCTCACCTGGGCCATCTTCCGCGACACGCTGATCGAGCAGGCCGAGCAGGGGGTGGACTACTTCACCATCCACGCCGGCGTGCGGCTGGCCTACATCCACCTCACCGCGCAGCGCCGCACCGGCATCGTCTCGCGCGGCGGCTCCATCATGGCCAAGTGGTGCATCGCCCACCACCAGGAGAGCTTTCTCTACACGCACTTCGAAGACATCTGCGACATCATGAAGGCCTACGACGTGAGCTTCTCGCTCGGCGACGGCCTGCGCCCCGGCAGCGGCGCCGACGCCAACGACGAGGCCCAGTTCGCCGAGCTGCGCACGCTGGGCGAGCTGACGCAAGTGGCCTGGAAGCACGACGTGCAGACCATGATCGAAGGCCCCGGCCACGTGCCCATGCACATGATCCAGGCCAACATGGACGAGCAGCTCAAGCACTGCCACGAGGCGCCCTTCTACACGCTGGGCCCGCTGACCATCGACATCGCACCCGGCTACGACCACATCGCCAGCGCCATCGGCGCCGCGATGATCGGCTGGATGGGCACCGCGATGCTCTGCTACGTCACGCCCAAGGAGCACCTGGGCCTGCCCGACCGCGACGACGTGAAGGCCGGCATCGTGGCCTACAAGATCGCCGCCCACGCGGCCGATGTGGCCAAGGGCCACCCGGGCGCGCGAGCGCGGGACGATGCACTCTCCAAGGCCCGCTTCGAGTTCCGCTGGCACGACCAGTTCAACCTCAGCCTGGACCCGGACACCGCGCGCGACTTCCACGACGAGACGCTGCCCAAGGACTCCAGCAAGGAGGCCCACTTCTGCTCGATGTGCGGGCCGAAGTTCTGCTCGATGAAGATCACGCAGGAGGTGCGCGAATACGCCGCGGCCAAGGGCCTGAGCGACGAAGCCGCGCTGCAGCAGGGGTTGCAGGCCAAGTCCGAGGAGTTCAAGCGCGGCGGTGGGGAGATCTACATCCCCATCCATGCGGACACCACGACCGCGCAGGGCTGAGCGATGGCTGGATGGCGTATCGGCATCGCCGGTGCGGGCCTGCTCGGGCGGCTGCTGGCCTGGCGGCTCTCGCAGTGGCACTCTGTGTCGCAAGTGACGCTGTTCGACCCCGCGGTGGACGCCCAGGCGCGCGGTGCGGCCGGCTGGACGGCCGCCGGCATGCTGAGCCCGCTGGCCGAGCTGGCCTGCGGCGACACGGCACTGGCCGCGCTGGGCCTGCGCTCGCTGAGCCTGTGGGAGCGCACCGTGGCCGAGCTCCCCGAGCCGGTGCACTTCAGCCGGGCAGGCAGCTTGCTTCTGGCCCACCGGCCCGACCTCGGCGCCGCTCAGCGGCTGCTGTCGGTGATCACCGCGAAGGCGCCCGCTGGGCATGCTCCGGAGGCTTTGGATGCAAAAAGCTTGCGCACGCTGGAACCCGAGCTCCATGGAGGCGCGCACGCCTGGCTGCTGCGCGGCGAGGGGCAGATCCACACGGTGCAGGCGATGGCCGCGCTGGCCCAAGGCGCCAGCCGCGCGGGTGCGGCCTGGCGCTGGGGGCACACGGTGCAGGCGCTGGCGCCGGGCCGCATCGACGGCGAGGGCTTCGACTGGGTCTTCGACGTGCGCGGCCTGGGCGGGCGGGCGGCGCCGCCCATGGCCGACCTCCGCGGCGTGCGCGGCGAGATCGTCTGGCTGCATGCGCCGGGCCTGGCGCTGCAGCGCCCGCTGCGGCTGCTGCACCCCAGGGCGCCGGTCTACATCGTGCCGCGGCCGGGCGAGGTCGTGGTGGTGGGCGCCAGCGAGATCGAGAGCGAAGACCGCTCGCCCATCTCGGTGCGCACGCTGCTCAACCTGCTCAGCGCGGCCCACAGCGTCCTGCCCGCGCTCGCCGAAGCGCGGGTGGTGCACACCGACACCAACCTGCGCCCCGCGCTGCCCGACAACCTGCCGCGGCTGGCGCAGCAGCCCGGCCTGACCCGCATCAACGGCCTCTTCCGCCACGGCTGGCTGATCGCGCCGGCGCTGGTGGAAGACGCGCTGCAGTACATGGCGCAAGCCATGGGCGGCAACGAGACCACCGCCTGCAACGACCCCGAGGAGATCGCCCATGCAGCCGGCTGAATCGCTCGCCCCTGCCGCCCCCGCCGCCCTCACGCTCACCGTCAACGGCGAGGCTCACACGCTGAGCTCGCCACTCGACGTGGCCGCGCTGCTCGCCCGGCTGGGCCACGCGCCCGAGTCGGTGGCGGTAGCCGTCAATGGCGAGTTCGTGCCGCGTGCTCGCCACGCCGATACACCTCTGCGCAATGACGATCAAGTCACCTGCTTCAAACCCATCGTCGGTGGCTGAACTCGCCCCCGAAGCGCCTGCGGCGCCATGGAGAACCGAAATGCTTTCACTGCCTGAACTCCGGCTGGGCGACGTGTCGCTGCAAAGCCGCTTCCTGCTCGGCACCGCCAGCTACCCCTCGCCGCAGGTGCTGCGCGAGGCCATCAGCGCCTCGGGCGCCCAGGTGGTCACGCTGGGGCTGAAGCGCGAGCTCGCAAGCCCTGGCGGCCCGGGTGCCGGCGGCAACGGCTTCATCGAGATCATCCGCGCCACCGGCGCCCGCCTGCTGCCCAACACCGCCGGCTGCCGCACCGCACGCGAGGCGGTGACGCTCGCACACATGGCGCGCGAGCTGCTCGGCACACACTGGATCAAGCTCGAGGTGGTGGGCGACGAACACACGCTGCAGCCCGACCCCTGGGAGCTGGTGGAGGCCGCCGCGCAGCTCGTCAAAGACGGTTTCGAGGTCTTCCCCTACTGCACCGACGACCTGGTCAGCGCGCAGCGCCTGGTCGACGCCGGCTGCCGCATCCTGATGCCCTGGGGCGCGCCCATAGGCTCGGGCCAGGGCCTGCTCAACCCCTGGGCGCTGCGCACGCTGCGCGCGCGGCTGCCCGACGTCACGCTGATCGTCGATGCCGGCCTGGGCGTGCCCTCGCATGCCGCGCAGGCGATGGAGCTGGGCATCGACGCCGTGCTGCTGAACTCTGCCGTGGCGCACGCCGCCGACCCGGTGGGCATGGCCCGCGCCTTCCGGCTCGCGATCGAGGCCGGTGCGCTGGGCCACCGCTCGGGCCTGCTGGCGCCGCAGGAGATGGCCGTGGCCTCGACGCCGGTCGGTGGCCGGCCCTTCGCGCTGTGACGGGATGCGCCCACGGTGACCACGACGTGACGCCCATGAACCCCAACGAGACCCCGCGCCCGGTGGTGTGGAGCATCGCCGGCTCCGACAGCGGCGCCGGCGCGGGCCTGCAGGCCGACCTGCGGGCCTTCGACGCGATGGAGGTGCTGGGCTGCACGGCCGTGGCCGCCATCACCGCGCAGAACAGCGTCGCGCTCGACCGCATGGAGCCGGTGGCCACCGGCCTGCTGGCCGCGCAGCTCGACGCGCTGGCCGGCGACATGCCGCCGCAGGCGATCAAGACCGGCCTGCTGGGCAGCGCCGAGAACATCCGCTGCGTAGCAACGTGGGTGGACAGCGTGCGCCGCGCCGGCCCGGTGGCGCTGGTGGTGGACCCGCTGTGGCGTGCCAGCACCGGGGCCGACCTCGCCAACGACGCGCTGCGCAGCGCGCTGCTGCGCGAGCTGCTGCCGCGCGCCACCGTGATCACCCCCAACCGGGCCGAAGCGGCATGGCTGCTGGGCTGGGACGCCGCACTGCTGGATGACCCGCGGCAGGTGGAGCAGGCCGCCCGCGCGCTGCGCCAGATCGGCCCGCAGGCGGTGGTGATCACCGGCGGCGATGCGGGCGGCGAGCTCTCGCTGGACTGGATGGACACGCCGCAGGCCGGCGGCTGGCTCAGCCTGCCGCGGGTGCGGACCCCTCACCACCACGGCAGCGGCTGCGTCTTTGCCGCCTCGCTGGCGGCGGCGCTGGCGCGGGGCTTTTGCTGCGCGGACGCGACCGTGCTGGCGAAGATGAGCACGGCATGGGCGCTGCGCGAAGCGGCGCTGGCGGGCTCGGCCGGCCAGGGTGCGGGCGCGGCGCGGCCGGCGCGCGGCTTTGCGCTGAACCCGGAGGTGCTGCCCTCGCTGCATGCGAGCGCGGCCGCGGCGCTGGCCGAGCGCGAGACGCCGGCGTTTGCCGCGCTGACGGCGCGCGCGCTGGGCTTGTATGCCGTGGTCGATAGCGCGGCCTGGGTGGAACGCGTGCTGGCCGCGGGGGTGCGCACGGTGCAGTTGCGCATCA
>DATHWJ010000122.1:0-10822 GCA_035460745.1 Ideonella sp.
CGCGGCGGCGCGGCGCGATCGTCAACATCGCGTCGATGTCGGGCTCGATCGTCAACCGCGGCCTGCTGCAGGCGCACTACAACAGTTCCAAGGCCGCGGTGATCCACCTCAGCAAGAGCCTGGCGATGGAGTGGGCCGAGCGCGGCGTGCGCGTCAACAGCATCAGCCCGGGCTACACCGCCACGCCCATGAACCTGCGCCCGGAGGTGGCCGAGCAGGTCAAGGTCTTCGAGCGCGACACGCCGCTGGGCCGCATGGCCAGCGTGGACGAGCTGGTCGGCCCGGCCATCTTCCTGAGCAGCCGGGCAGCCTCGTTCTGCACCGGCGTCGACCTGATCGTGGACGGCGGCTTCGTCTGCTGGTGACTTCTCTTGGCGCGAAAGGACCTGATGATGTCGAGATTCGAAGGCAAGGTGGTGGTGATCACCGGCGGCAGCCGGGGCATAGGCCGGGGCATCGCCGAGCGCTTTGCGCGCGAGGGTGCAAGCGTGTGCCTGGCGGCCAACGAGGCGCTGGTGCACGAGACCGCGGCAGCGCTGCGCGAGACCGGCGCGAAGGTGATCTCGGCGGTGGTCGACGTGACCAGCGGCGAGCAGGTGAAGGCGCTCTACGAGCAGGTGGCGCGGGAACTGGGCGAGGTCGACGTCTCGGTGCAGAACGCCGGCGTGATCACGGTGGCCCGCCTGGAGGAGCTGAGCGAGGCCGAGTGGGACAAGGTGATGGCGGTGAACACCAAGGGCGTGTTCCTGTGCTGCCAGGCCGCCGCCGTGCGCATGCGCGCCGCCGGCAAGAAGGGGCGGCTGATCAACACCGCCTCGGGCCAGGCGCGCCAGGGCTTCATCTACACGCCGCACTACGCGGCCAGCAAGTTCGGCGTCGTCGGCATCACGCAAAGCCTGGCCAAGGAGCTGGCCAAGACCGGCATCACCGTCAACGCCTTCTGCCCCGGCATCATCACGACCGACATGTGGGCCTACAACGACGCGGCCTGGGGCAAGCTGCTGGGCGACTATCAGCCGGGCGAGTTGATGGCCGAGTGGGTGGCTGGTATCCCGATGGGCCGCGCCGGCACCGGCGAAGACGTCGCCGGGCTGGTCACCTTCCTCGCCTCGGAGGACGCGGCCTACATCACCGGGCAGACCATCAACGTCGATGGCGGCATGTTCATGTCGTGAGCGCGGCGGGGGCAGCGCCCCGCGCCACCGCACTTCGTCAAGGAGATTTGCGCACCACGCCGATCAGGTAATCGGTGACCGCGAAGGTCTTCTCCGGCCCACCAGCCATCGCCACCGAGGTGTAGAAGCGGCCTTGCACGCCCAGCGCGGGCACGCCGTCGATGCGGTAGCCCTCGGCCAGGCTCTTGGCCTGGCGGGCCTTGGTCTGCACCGAGAAGGACTTCATGGTCTCGACCAGCTTGGCGCCGTCCAGCCCGTTGGCACCGGCGAAGGTCAGCACGTCGGCCTCCTTGGTCAGCGGCTTGTGCTCCAGGTGGATGTAGTTGAAGACCTTGCGGTGCATCGCCGGCTGCTGGCCCAGCACTTCGAGGGCATAGAACAGCTTCTGGTGGAACTCGTAGAGCGGCGTGAACGAGGCCGGTACGCGGCGGAAGCTGACATCGGCCGGCAAGCCCTTGACCCACTGTTCCAGCGTGGGCTCGAGCGCAAAACAATGCGGGCAGCCGTACCAGAAGAACTCCACCACCTCGACCTTGCCGCTCGCCGCCACCGGCACGGGCTGCGACAGCTTGACGTAGTTGGTGCCCTCCACCGGGCCGCCCTGGGCCTGGGCGGCCTGGGAAGCGATCAGACCCAGGCTGGCCGTGCCGGCCAGCCGCAACGAAAACTCACGCCGGTTCATCTTGTTCAGTCCTTTTGAATGGGGTGCGCAGGTGTAGAAGCCGGCAGCCGCCGAAAGTTCAACGCGCGTTGCGGTCGACCCGCACCAGCGCGGCTTCCGAGCCCAGGGAGCGCACACGCTCCTGCTGGCTCTCGGCTTCTTCTCTACTGTCAAACGGCCCAAGCCGAACTCGGTGGACAACGCGGCCACTTTGTTCACGCTCGGTGAGCTTGGCGGCGAGGCCCTGCATGGCCAGCTTGGCGCGCTGCGCTTCAGCGTCGTCGGGGTTGGAGTAGGCGCCGACCTGCACAAAATAGACGAAGGGATCGCCGCCGCGCGGCGCCGCCGGCGTCACCGCGGCGACCTGGCCCGACAGGATCGCGGCCGGATCGCGGGTGGAGCGGACGACCGCCTCGGCATTGCCCGAGGCCGCTGCCGGCCGCGAGGCGGCACGCGCCGGGGTGGAGGCGGCGGCGACCGGCGGCGTCGCCGCGGGCGGCGAGACCGGCAGGGTGGATGCCTCGGCCGGCTCGCTCGCCGTGGTGGCCGGCGCCATGGTCGGGCGCGGCGCTTGTTTGCCGGCCAACGGCGCGTTGGGGTCCCAGCTCTTCAGCCGCTCGTTCTCGGCAGCCTCCTGCTCGGCGCTGCGGTGCGGTACCTTGTCGACGAAGGGCACCGGCACCTTGGCGATGTAGAGCGCCACGCCCAGCGCGAGCGCCAGCCCGATCAGCAGGCCGACGACCACGCCCATGCCGAAGCCGCCGCGCTGGCTGCTCGGGCTGCGGGGGCCGGACGGGCGGCGGCTGCCGGTGTCGCGTTGCGACTTCATGCGTTGTTCTCCTGCGTTTCACGCAACATCGAATCGGGGGCGCTGACGCCGAGCAGCGCCAGCCCGTTGCGCAGCACGCTGCAGGTGGCCGCCAGCAGCGCCAGCCGGGCGCGCGCCAGCGCGATGTCGTCGACCAGGAAGCGCTCGGCGGCATAGTAGCTGTGGAAGGTGGCCGCCAGCTCGCGCAGGTAGAAGGCGACGTCGTGCGGCGCCAGGTCGCGCGCCGCGCCGCTGAGCATCTCGGGGTAGTCGGCCAGCTTGAGCATCAGCGCGGCCTCGGTCGGCGCAGTCAAGCGCGAGAGATCGGCCTGCAACAGCGTCTCGGCGCCATGGCCCTGGTTCACCCCCTGCGCCAGCACCGAGCAGATGCGGGCATGGGCGTACTGGATGTAGAAGACCGGGTTCTCGTCGTTCTGCTTCAGCGCCAGGTCGACGTCGAAGGTGAACTCGGTGTCGGCCTTGCGGCTGATCAGGAAGAAGCGCACCGCGTCGCGGCTGGTCCACTCGATCAGGTCGCGCAAGGTGACGTAGCCGCCGCTGCGCTTGCTGATCTTGACCTCGGCGCCGTCCTTGACGACCCGCACCATGGTGTTCAGCACGTAGTCGGGGAAGCCGGCCGGGATGCCGACGCCGGCCGCCTGCAGCCCGGCGCGCACGCGCGCGATGGTGCCGTGGTGGTCGGTGCCCTGGCAGTTGATGGCCTTGCCGTAGCCGCGCTCGAACTTGTCGATGTGGTAGGCCACGTCGGGCACGAAGTAGGTGTACGAGCCGTCGGACTTGCGCATCACGCGGTCCTTGTCGTCGCCGTAGTCGGTGCTGCGCAGCCACAGCGCGCCGTCGCTCTCGTAGGTCTTGCCGGAGGCGACGATGCGCGCCACGGTCTGCTCGACCCGCCCGCTGGTGTACAGGCCGGACTCGAGGAAGTAGTTGCCGAAGCGCACGCCGAAGGCCTGCAGGTCCAGGTCCTGCTCGTGGCGCAGGTAGGCCACCGCGAACTGGCGGATGCTGTCGAGGTCGTCCGGGTCGCCGGAGGCGGTGAACTCGCGGTCGTCGGCCTTGACGGTCTTCTTGGCCAGGAAGTCGGCCGCGATGTCGGCGATGTAGTCGCCGTTGTAGGCCGACTCGGGCCAGCCGTCGTCGCCGGGCTTGAGGCCCTTGATGCGGCACTGGGTGGACTGCGCCAGCGTGGCGATCTGCACGCCCGCGTCGTTGTAGTAGAACTCGCGCAGCACGCCGAAACCCTGGGTCTCGAACAGGTGGCACAGGCTGTCGCCCAGCGCGCCCTGGCGGGCATGGCCGACGTGCAGCGGGCCGGTCGGGTTGGCCGAGACGAACTCCACCATCAGCTTCTGGCCATTGGCGGGCTGGCGGCCGAAGGCCGCGCCGGCCTCCAGCACCTCGGCCACCACCGCCTGCTTGGCGGCCGGCGACAGGCGCAGGTTGATGAAGCCGGGGCCGGCGATCTCCAGCGCGCTCACCCAGCGCTGCACCGCGGGCTGCGCCTGCAGGGCCGCGACCAGCTGCTCGGCCACCGCGCGCGGGTTGCTGCGCAGCGGCTTGGCGAGCTGCATCGCCGCGGTGATCGCCAGGTCGCCGTGGGCGGCCTGCTTGGGCGACTCGAAAGCGGGGGTGAAAACGGCGTCGGGGGCGAGTTGCGCGACCGCTTGGGTCAGCGCGAGCCGGAGCTCTGCCTTGGCTTGGATCATGGGTGGAGATTCTACGTACCGGCCCCCGGGCGGTGCGCCCGGCAGGGCGGTGGTGGCATTTGACGGGCCGCAGCAGCGCTGTTCGGCCGTTCGCCCTGGGCCCGCAGGCGGCACAGTCGGGGCCCAACGGCCACGCTCGACGCGGCGGCGCCCACCCACGCACCCGCTCACCCCACCTTGTCCTCTCTCGCCGACACCCAAGCGACCACCGTGCGGCTGACCGCGTCCGACGTGCCGGAGGCGATCGGCAAGTACCGCGTGCTGCGCAAGCTGGGGGAGGGTGCGACCAGCGACGTGTACCTGGCGCGCGACGACTTCCACCAGCGCGAGGTGGCGATCAAGCGGGCCCGCCCCGGCAGCGGCCGCTCGGCCTCCGACCGCCACTTCGCTTCACGATTCTTTGCCGCCGAGGCGGCGCTGGTCGGGCGGCTGAACCACCCCAACGTGGTGCAGATCCACGACGCCGTCGAGCACCCGACCGCGCCCTACCTGGTGATGGAGTACGTGCCCGGCGTCACGCTGCGCGCGTTCTGCCAGCCCGACCGGCTGCTGCCGCTGGAGCAGGTGGTGGAAATCGGCTTCAAGTGCGCGATGGCGCTGGCCTACGTCTACCGCCAGGGCCTGATCCACCGCGACGTGAAGCCGGCCAACATCCTGGCCATCGTCGATGGCAACGAGGTGCTGGACGTCAAGCTGAGCGACTTCGGCAGCGTGCTCAACCTGGACGCCGACTGCACCCAGGTGCACCGGGTCGGCTCGCTGGCCTACATGTCGCCCGAGCAGCTCGATGGCGCGACGCTGGACTGCCGGGCCGACATCTATTCGCTCGCCGCCGTGCTCTATCACCTGATCGCCGGCCGGCCGCCCTTCGAGGCCGAGACCCAGGGCGCGCTGCTGAACCTGATCTGCAACGCCGCGCCGACCCCGCTGCCGCAGCTGCGCGAGGGCGTCAGCGACGCGCTCGACCGGGTGGTGCGCAGCGCGCTGAACAAGCCGCGCGGCGACCGGCCCGAGGATTGGGACGCCTTCGCCCAGGCGCTCTCGACCCTGATCACCAACCACGAGGTGCCGCGCGGCCAGCTGCAGCGCGTGCTGGACTCGGAGCGTTTCACGCTGCTGCGCTCGCTGGCGTTTTTTGCCGAGTTCGGCGATGTCGAGCTCTGGGAGGTGGTGCACCGCGCGCGCTGGCGGCGCTTCCCGTTCGGCCACCGTCTTTACAAGCGGGGCCAGGAGGGGCGGCAGTTCCACATCATCGCGCAGGGCGAGGTCGAGGTCTTCCGCGACGGCCAGAAGGTGGCCCGGCTGGGCACCGGCACCTCGGTCGGCGAGATGGCCTACCTCGCGCCCAGCCCCGACCTGCGCCGCCACAGCGCCGACGTGGTCGTCTCCCAGCCCTGCACCAGCATCTCCTTCACCCCCGAGACGCTGGCGCAGCTGAGCATGGACACCCGGCACCGCTTCGACAGCGCCTTCATCCAGGTGCTGGTGCGGCGGCTGCATGCCGCGCACGAGGCCCTGGCGCACCCGCGGCGCATTCTCTGAGCCTGCGCCGCGCCGCGCGATGCGGCAGCGACGCCCGTGATTTCTTTCTCCGGACTCCGGTGCACCGCCGCCGCTCAGCGTGCGTTGTGTCCCTTGCCGCTGCCCGGTCGGCTGGTTTTAATCGACACCGGCATGTTCGCCAACACGGGACGCGTCCCAGAGGAAAGGCAAGTAATCCATGAAGCAATTGATCGTCACCGCCGCGCTGGCTTTCGCCGCGCTGGGCGCATCGGCCCAGACCGCCAAACCCGCGGCTGCGCCGGCATCGGCCGCAGCCCCGGCCGCCAAGCCGGCGGCAGCGGCGCCCGCCGCGGCACCGGCCTCGGGGGCCGCGCCGACCGCGCAGCAGAGCAAGATGAAGACCTGCAACGCCGACGCCAAGACCAAGGCACTGAAGGGCGACGAGCGCAAGGCCTTCATGAAGGAGTGCCTGAGCGCCGGCAAGACCACGGCCCAGACCGACAAGATGAAGACCTGCAACGCCGACGCCAAGACCAAGGCGCTGAAGGGCGACGAGCGCAAGGCCTTCATGAAGGAATGCCTGAGCGCCTGAGCGCCCGGCGACCCCACCCGACCCGGCCTGCGTGCCGGGTTTTTCGTTGGTGTGGCGCTTTTGTGGCGCTTGTGTGTCGCCTCAGCCCGCGCCGCGGCTCCAGTAGCCGGCGTCGCCGTAGCTGTGCTTGAGGAAGTCAATCCACAGCCGCACCCGCAGCGGCATGTGGCGCGCGCTCGGGAAGAGCGCGTAGATGCCACTGGGCGTCGCGGCGAAGCCGTCCAGCACGCTCTGCAGCCGGCCGGCAGCGATGTCGGCCTGCACTTCCCAGGTGCTGCGCCAGGCCAGCCCCAGGCCTTGCAGGCACCACTCGTGCAGCACCTGGCCGTCGGTGCAATCCAGCCGCGCGCCCGGCCGCAGATGGACCAGCTCGCCGTCGATCTCGAAGGCCCAGCCGCGCGACTGGCTGGCCTCGGAGCTCAGCGTCAGGCACTCGTGCCGCGCGAGCTCCGACGGGTGCTGCGGGATGCCAGCCCGCTTCAGGTAGGCGGGGGTCGCGACGCAGAGCCGCCGGTTGTCGGCCAGCCGCACGCTGACCAGGCTGGAGTCGGGCAGGTCGCCGACCCGCACCGCGCAGTCGTAGCCCTCGTTGACGATGTCGACCACCCGGTCCGACAGATTCAAGGACAAGCTCACGTCCGGGTGCCGGGCCAGGAAGCGCGGCACCAGCGGCGCCACGTGGCGCCGCCCGAAACCCGCCGGGCCGGTGACGCGCAAATGCCCGCTGGCCTTGACACCGCCGGCCGAGACGCTGGCCTCGGCGTTGTTGAAGTCGATCAGCAGGCGCTGGCAGTCCTCCAGGAAGGCGCTGCCCTCGTGCGTCAGCGTGATGCGGCGGGTGGTGCGCAGCAGCAGCTTGACGCCCAGCCGCGCTTCGAGCGCGTCCATGCGGCGGCCGACGATGGCCGGGGCGACGTTCTCCGCGCGCGCCGCGGCCGTCAGGCTGCCCTTGTTGGCGACGCTGACGAAGGTCTCGATCTGCTTCAGGCGGTCCATGTGGCCTCAGTCGATTACGTGCAAATGAGTCACAAATCCCTGACAAAAAGGATAGGCACTGAGCGGCCAAGTATCGAATAAATTGGCGCGATGGAAAAGAAGCGCTCCCCGGCCCGTGACGCCGCGCCCTGCAAGGCGGTGCTCTTCGACGCCTATGGCACGCTGTTCGACGTCTACAGCGTCGGCCTGCTGGCCGAGCAGCTCTTTCCCGGCGCCGGCGAGCGGCTGGCGCTGCTGTGGCGCGACAAGCAGATCGAATACACCCGCCTGGTCTCGATGAGCGGCACCTACCAGCCCTTCTGGGCGCTGACGCGCGGCGCGCTGCAGTTCAGCGCCGAGAAGCTGGGCCTGCCCCTGAGCCCGGCGCTCGAAGACCGGCTGATGAACCAGTACCGCCACCTCTCGGCCTACCCGGAGAACGCCGAGGTGCTGCAGGCGCTGCGCTCGCGCGGCATCCGCGCCGGCATCCTCTCCAACGGCGACCCCGAGATGCTCGCGGTGGCCGTGCGCAGCGCGGGCCTGAGCGAGCTGCTGGACCCGCTGCTGAGCGTGCACGGCACCGGCCGCTTCAAGACCGACCCGGCCGCCTATGCGATAGGCCCGGCCGCGCTGGGCCTGGCCCCGCGCGAGATCCTCTTCGTCTCCAGCAACGGCTGTGACGCCATCGGCGCCACCTGGTACGGCTTCACCACGTTGTGGGTGAACCGCTACGGTGCGCCGCTGGAGCGGCTGGGCACCACGCCCACCCACATCGGCAGCAGCCTGCGCGACGTGCTGGGCCTGTTCCCCGCTGCCTGATTCCTGTCGTTCACCCTTTCACTGCGAGCCTGAACACCATGTCTGCATCCCCCTCCGCGCGCACCACCCTTCACGGCCTCCAGGTGGACGCCGATCTGGCCCGTTTCATCGACCAGCAGGTGCTGCCCGGCACGGGCGTGGACAGCGCGCACTTCTGGCAGGGCTTCGACGCCATCGTGCACGACCTGGCGCCCAAGAACCTGGCGCTGCTGGCCGAGCGCGACCGGCTGCAAACCGCGATGGACGCCTGGCACACCGCTCACCCCGGCCCCATCGCCGACATGCCGGCCTACCGCGCCTTCCTCGAATCCACCGGCTACCTGCAGCCGCAGCCGGCGGCCGTGCAGGCCACCACCGCCAATGTCGACGACGAACTCGCGCTGCAGGCCGGCCCGCAGCTCGTCGTGCCCATCCTGAACGCGCGCTACGCGCTGAACGCCGCCAACGCCCGCTGGGGCTCGCTCTACGACGCGCTGTACGGCACCGACGCGCTGCCCGAGGCCGGCGGCGCCGAGCGCACCGCCGCCTACAACCCGGTGCGCGGCGCCCGCGTTGTCGCCTTCGCCCGCGGCCTGCTCGACCAGGCCGCGCCGCTGGCGCAGGGCTCGCACAAGGACGCCACCGGCTACCGCGTCGAAGGCGGACAGTTGCTGGTCGCACTCGGCGCCGGCAGCACCACGCTGGCCGAGCCGGCCACCTTCGTGGGCTACCAGGGCGACGCCGCCGCGCCGTCGTCGGTGCTGCTGCGCCACCACGGCATCCACATCGACATCCGCATCGACCGCGGCACGGCCATAGGCAAGACCGACCCGGCCGGCATCAGCGACCTGGTGCTGGAGGCGGCGCTCTCCACCATCCTCGACCTGGAGGACTCGGTCGCCGTGGTCGATGCGGCCGACAAGCTGCTGGCCTACTCGAACTGGCTCGGCATCCAGCAGGGCACGCTGACCGAGACGGTGCAAAAGGGCGGCAAGCGCTTCGTGCGCGCGCTCAACCCCGACCGCCACTACACCTGCGCCGACGGCCAGCCGCTGAGCCTGCACGGCCGCTCGCTGATGTTCGTGCGCAATGTCGGCCACCTGATGACCAACCCCGCCATCCTCTACGGCGGCGGCAAGGAGATCCCCGAGGGCCTGATGGACGCGGTGATCACCGTCGCCATCGCGATGCACGACCTGCAGCGTCGCGGCAACTCGCGCACCGGCTCGGTCTACATCGTCAAGCCCAAGATGCACGGGCCGCAGGAGGTGGCCTTCGCCTGCGAGATCTTCGACCGTGTCGAGGCGCTGCTGGGCTTGCCGGCCCATACCGTGAAGCTGGGCATCATGGACGAAGAGCGCCGCACCAGCATCAACCTGAAGGCCTGCATCGCCGCGGCCGCCGCGCGCGTTGCCTTCATCAACACCGGCTTCCTCGACCGCACCGGCGACGAGATGCACACCGCCATGCAGGCCGGCCCGATGATGCGCAAGGGCGACATGAAGAGCAGCGCCTGGATCACCGCCTACGAGCGCAACAACGTGCTGGTGGGCCTGGGCTGCGGGCTGCGCGGCCGGGCCCAGATCGGCAAGGGCATGTGGGCCATGCCCGACCTGATGGCCGCGATGCTGGAGCAGAAGATCGCCCACCCCAAGGCAGGCGCCAACACCGCCTGGGTGCCCAGCCCGACCGCCGCGACACTGCACGCGCTGCACTACCACCAGGTCTCGGTCAGCCAGGTGCAGCAGCAGCTGGAGCAGATAGACGCCGACGGCGAGCGCGACGCGCTGCTGAACGGCCTGCTGCAGATCCCGGTCGTGCCCGAGGCGAAGTGGTCGGCGGCCGAGATCCAGCAGGAGCTGGACAACAACGCCCAGGGCATCCTCGGCTACGTGGTGCGCTGGATCGACCAGGGCGTGGGCTGCTCCAAGGTGCCCGACATCCACAATGTGGGCCTGATGGAAGACCGCGCCACCCTGCGCATCTCCAGCCAGCACATCGCCAACTGGCTGCTGCACGGCGTGGTGAACGAGGCGCAGGTGCGCGAGACCTTCGAGCGCATGGCCGCGGTGGTGGACGGGCAGAACGCCGGCGACCCGCTGTACCAGCCCATGGCGGGCCGCTTCGAGACCTCGTCGGCCTACCGGGCGGCGCTGGAGCTGGTGCTCAAAGGCATAGACCAGCCCAGCGGCTACACCGAGCCGCTGCTGCACGCGTGGCGCTTGAAGGTCAAGGCGGCTGCGTAGCGAGAACCGGGGTGGGCCGAGCCCGCCGGCGGCCCAAGTGGCACCGCACAAATCGGCATAGGGGGCCTCCACGATGGGAGGCGCCCCTGCCACACCACCCGGCATGCGGGTCCGCACCGGGCGGTTCGAGAGTTTGAGGTCAGGAGAGCCTGGGTAGGCCCAGTCGGTCGAAGTGAGCGATGGTCAGCACAGTGTGGAGCAGGCGATCACTGTTGCGCCACCAGCGGCGGCTGTTGCCCGCTACCCGTCTTGCAACCGTTTCCCCCGCGCCAAGCGCCCGGAGTTCGCGGTATATCGTCCGCGGCCGCTTCCAGTGCTTGAGCTGGATCGCTCGTAG
>DATHWJ010000123.1:0-36786 GCA_035460745.1 Ideonella sp.
CGAACTGCTCGCGAAGGCCGACAGGCTGCGATGCAGCGATGCCCAGCGCCATCGTCGTCTGTTGATCGTCCAGGCCAAGGAGGCGCGCGCAACCTGCGGCGGCGCCCAGCGTGCCGGTCGAGCCGGTGATGTGCCAGCCCCGGTCGTAGTGGTCCGGGTACATCGCGTTGCCGACGCGGCAGGCGACGTCGATGCCCAGCACCAGCGCGTCGATCAGCTGCCGCCCGGAGGCCCCGGTGTGTTCCGCCAGCGCCAGCAGCGCCGAGGCCACCGGCCCGGCCGGATGGATGATGGTCTTGAGGTGCGTGTCGTCGAAGTCGAAGGTGTGCGAGGTGATGCCGTTCACCAACGCGGCGCTGGCCATATCGACCTTCTCCTTGCGCCCCAGCACCGTCGCCTGCGGCGCCGGCTCCAGCATGCGCACGGCCGCCAGTGCCGCATCCGCGGCCTCGTGCCGGGCGGCGCCGACGGCGCAGCCCAGCCAGTTGAGAAAGGTGCGATGGGCCTCATGGTCCACCGCGTCGCTCCATCCGCGCGAGGGATGGACAGCGACGAACTGCGCCAGCAGTTGCGTGATCGGCGGGGCGTTGTGGTCGGCGGCGACCTGGGTGTTGCGGGCCATGGGGCGGCGTCCTGTGGGAAGGGGGAGGGGCAATCGGTGGGGCGGCGGGCGGCGAGGTCGCCGCTCAGGCGTCGACGTCTATCTTTCGCTCGCGCGCCAGGCGCGTCCAGCGGCTGATTTCCGCCTCGATGTACTTGGCGAACTGCGCCTGCGGCATAGGCATGGGCTCGACGGCCTCGGCCGCGAGCTTGGTGCGCATGTCGGGGGCGGTCAGTACCTGGTTCAGGCTGCTGTTGAGCTGCGAGACCACCGCGGCCGGGATGCCGGCCGGGCCCACCACGCCGTACCACTGCAGGGCATCGATGCCCTTGTAGCCCAGCTCGGCCATGGTCGGCACGTCGGGGAACAGCGGGTGGCGCGTGTTGGAGGTGACCGCCAGCGCCCGCACGCTGCCGGCGCGGATGTGCGGCTGGGCCGCGGCCAGGCCGGGGAACATGGCCTGCGTCTGGCCGCCTATCAGGTCGGTGAAGGCCGGCGCGATGCCGCGGTAGGGCACGTGCACCATGAAGCCGCCGATGGCCTGCTTGAACAGCTCCATCGTCAGGTGGGTCAAGGAGCCGACGCCCGCCGAGCCGTAGCTCAGCTTGCCGGGGTTCCTGGCGATGTAGGCCGCGAGGTCTGCCGCCGTCTTGACCGGCAGGTTGGCGGTGACCACCAGCACGTTGGGCGTGCCGCCGATCATGCCGATGGGGGTGAAGTCCTTCACCGCGTCGAAGGGCAGCTTGCGCGTGGCCGGGCTGGTGGCGTGGGTGGCTACGTAGCCTTGCATCAGGGTGTAGCCGTCGGGCGCGGCCTTCACCGTGGTCTGCGAGGCGACCACGCCGCCGCCGCCGCCGATGTTGTCGACCACGAAGCCCTGGCCCAGCAGCTTGCCCCAGCGCTCGCACACGGTGCGCCCGATCAGGTCGCTGCCGCCGCCGGCAGACACCGGCACGATGTAGCGGATGGCGCGGCTCGGGAAGCTCTGCGCTTGCGCCAGCCCGGGGGCCAGCGCGAGCCCGGGCAGGGCGGAGATCAGGGTGCGGCGTTTCATGGTGGGGTGTCCTGTGCAGGAGGCGAGGCGGCGGTGAGGCGGCGGTAGGCCGCGTTGACGTGGTCTTCGAGCAGCGCGGCGCAGCGCGGTGGGTCGGCCTGGGCGAGGCTGTCGACGATCTCGCGGTGCTCGGCGATCGAGGCCCGCATGCTGTCTTGGTGCGAGAGGTTGCTCAGCCGCGAGATGTGCAGCTGCTGCACGATGCCGCGGTAGGTCTCGGTGAGCTTGTGATTGCCGGGCGCCTCGACGATCTGCCAGTGGAAGCGCAGGTTGGCGCTGTAGTAGCCCTGCACGTCGTGGGTGCGGGCGGTGCGGGCCATCACGTCGATCTCCACGGCCAGGGTCTTGACCAGTGCCTTTCGCGCCGCGGGAGCCAGGCCGGCGGCGCAGCGGCCGGCAAAGCCGTCGAGCGCACAGCGCAGCTGGTAGAGATCGGCCACTTCCTTGGGGCCGAGCTGGCGCACGAAGACCCCGGCGTTCTTGCGCGCCACCACCAGCCCGGAGCTCTCGAGCTGGCGCAGTGCCTCGCGCACCGGCACGCGCGAGACGCCCAGCCGCGAGGCGACGTCCGGCTCGTTGATGCGCTGTCCGGGGGCCAGCGCGCCTTGCAGGATCAGGCCCAGCACGTCCTCGCGCACCAGGTTGCTGAGCGAGGTGTCCCGCACGGCGCTCAAGGTGTCGCCGGCGGCCGGGGTTTGCCAGGGAAGGAGGGTCATGGGCATGGTGCTTTCGTATATCGTATACGTTTGATGGGGAGGAGACCCCTAGGGTAAACACGCCGAGTGTGCGCATGGCCCCTCTCAGCGCCGGCTCGATGTCACCCGCGGCGGGGCCGTGGACTCGCGCATCACGAGGCTGGGCTTGTCCACCTCGACCATGGGCGGGCTGGCGGCGGGCTGCTTGATCAGTTGCAGCAGCAGCTCGACCCCCTTGGTGGCCATCTGGACGGTCGAAATGCCCACCGTGGTCAGCGGCGGGCGCGTGTGCTGCGTCAGGGCGATGTTGGTGATGCTGACGACCGACACGTCCTGCGGAACGCGCAGGCCCAGGTGCGCCACTGCGTTCAAGACGCCGATGGCCGGCAGATCGTTGGAGACGAAGAGCGCCGTCAGGTCCGGGCGGGCGCGCAGCAGATCACAGGTCGCTTCGAAGCCGCTGTCGATGGAGTCGTCGCAGAAGCGTTCATCCGCCGCGTCATGGGGGTGGTGCGATGCATCGAGCGCGTCCAGGAAGCCCCTGAGCCGGCCGCGATGGATGCCGTCCCGCGGATTGGCGATCACCGCGCCGATTCGGCTGTGCCCGAGGGCGAGCAAGTGCCGGGTGGCCGTCTCCCCGGCGTGGCGAGAATCGAAGGCGACGCACGGGATGCCCGGCGACTCTTCAGGGTGCTCCCACACGTTGACGACCACCGGCGTCCCGCCGGCCGCCACCGCCTTCAGCTCGTCGATCGGCAACGCCGGCTGGTTGGCGACCAGGATGCCTTCTGCCAGCGTGCCTGCCACTTCCTGGAGAAAGCGCGTGCCGCCGTCGGCCTCGTGATTGGTGTTGCAGACCAGCAAGAAGCGCCGATGCTGCTGGGCCGCCAGGTGGGTCGCGAGCGCGAACTCGGGGTAGAAGGGGTTTGTGATGCTGCTGAGCATCAGCGCGAGCGTGGGAGAGCGTCGCTCCACCAGCGCCCGCGCGGTGAGGTTGGGGCGGTAGCCCTCCGCCTTGACGGCGTTCAGCACCAATTCGCGGGTCTTTGCACTGACGCCGCCGCGGTCCCTCAGCACGTTCGACACCGTGGTGGGCGTCACCCCGGCGCGCTTGGCGACGTGCTTGATCGTCGCGCCGCCGGCCGGAGGGCGGGCCGGCGCGGCGTCGCGCGAACGCACGGGAGCGTCACCGCGTGTGTGCTCTTGCATGGGGAGCAGCCGGATGTCCATCGCCGCCGAATGCGCACGCTGCCAGGCCTTGAGCCGCGGCTCTGAAATCAACCGCGCATAGTCGGCGATCAACAGCAGCTTTTTTCCTGCGGCCGGGAGCAGCCGGGGCAGGAAGTCCAGCAACTCCGCCGCCCCGATGCCGTCCGGATAGACCCGCCATTGCATTTCGCCGCGGTGGGTCACGGTGTAGGCCATGGGCAACCCCTGCTCCACCGAATCGGAGGCCGGGAGGCTGTGCATCCATGCAATTTCGGCGCGCCCGGACTTGGCGGCCTTGAGCAGGGCGGTGAACTCCGTTTCGTACCACGCCTTCAGTACGCTGGACATGTTGTCGTGCGCGCTGGTCACCGGCCGTTCCGCCACGAAGCCCCAGCGTGCCAGGTACAGGCCCAGCGTGCGTGGCGGCAGGGCGATGGCCAGGCGCTCGTGCACCAACTGGCGCACGGCGTCGTGCGTCCACAGGCGGCCCGGCAGCCCGAGTGCGTCGGGTGCGTGCGCGCAGATCAGGCCGCGCATGGCGGCCTCCTGCGCGCTGCTCAGGCGCCGCCCGTCGCCGGTACGGCGCCCGCCGGGCGCGTCGTGCAGCGCCGCCTCGCCCGCCGTGGCGTGACGCTTGCAGATGTTGAAGACGCCCGTGCGGCTCAGGCCGGTCTGCTGTGCGATCTCTTCGTAGGTCAGCCCGGACTCGCGCAGCCGCGTCACCTCCAGGCGCTTGGCGTGCCGGGTCTCCCGGGGTAGTGACCGCATGTCGATGCTCGAAGCTGCCATCGGCAGATTTCCAATTGAAAAGTTCAAGAACAATGTTGCCACACTTTGATGTCGGCGGCGCCCGATCGGCGGCATCAGGGAAAAAAGCGCTTGCGGCCCCACAGAAGCGGCAGTAGTATGAAAAAAAGACGGGTGCATTCGTGATCGACTAACGGCTCTTGGAGCTGTTTTTTTGATCAAGTTGCTTTAACGTTAAAGTACAGATTGGAGACAAATGGCCGCGATCAGCATGCGTGCGATCTCGAAGTCGTATTTCGGCACGGTCTCCGTGCTGCGCGATGTCGACCTCGAAATTGCCGCCAACGAGTTCTGTGTGTTCCTGGGGCCGTCCGGTTGCGGCAAGTCGACCTTGCTGCGCATCCTCGCGGGGCTGGAGGACGCCACCGGCGGCGAGCTGCGCATCGGCGGCCGGCTGGTCAACGCCGTGCCGCCCGCCGAACGCGGGGTGGCGATGGTGTTCCAGAGCTATGCGCTGTTCCCGCACATGACGGTGGCGGAGAACATGGGTTTTGGCCTGAAGCTGGCGAAGATGCCGCGCGCGGAGATCGATCGCAAGGTGCGCGAGGCCGCCGAGATCCTGCAGCTCGAGTCCTTGCTGGACCGCAAGCCCAAGGCCTTGTCGGGTGGGCAGCGGCAGCGCGTGGCGATAGGCCGGGCCATCGTGCGGCAGCCCGGGGTCTTCCTGTTCGACGAGCCGCTGTCGAATCTCGATGCCACCTTGCGAGGACAGACACGGGTCGAGATCGCCCGCATCCACAAGCGCTTCGACCAGGCGAGCACGGTCTACGTCACGCACGACCAGATCGAGGCGATGACGCTGGCAGACAAGATCGTGCTGCTGCATGCAGGCAGCGACGCAGACCGGTGGGGCAGCGTGGCCCAGGTGGGGCGGCCGCTGGATCTCTACAACCACCCCAGCAGCCGATTCGTGGCCGGCTTCATCGGAGCGCCGCGCATGAACTTCCTGCCGGTCACCGTGACGCAGGTCGATGCAGGGGGCGTCGAGGTCGCGCTGAAGCAGACGGGTGAACGCCTGCGAGCCCATGTATCGGGCGCCGGGCTCGCAAGCGGCCAGGAACTGGCGCTCGGCATCCGGCCCGAGCATGTCGATGCCGGCAAGCCCCGCGGTGGCGATGCGGCGTCCATGGCCGTCCTGCGCCGCCGCATCTCGCTGACCGAGCGGCTGGGCGAGCAGACCTATCTGCATCTCGAGGACGCCGGGGCGCCGCTGCTCGCCAAGGTCCAGGGCAACAGCGATGGCGAGATCGGCGACATCGTGGAGCTGGGCATCCCTGCCGCGCAGTGCCATCTCTTTCTCGAAGACGGGCGTGCCCTGCCCCGCTTGAGCGCCGTTCCCCACGCCAACCACTAGGAGACAAGCATGAAGAAATTCGCACGCATGATCGTGCTCGGCGGAGCACTGTCCATCGCCGGCCTGGCCCACGCCGCCGGCACGCTGGCATTCAACATCGCCTTCAAGGGCGCCAACCAGCGCGTGCTGTGGGAGGGCGTGATCGCGGACTTCCAGAAGGCCAATCCGGACATCGTCGTCAAGCCCGCCTTCATCGAAGAAGAGGCCTACAAGGTGCAGTTGCCGGCCTGGCTCACCACCGTGGCGCCGGACCTGGTGAAGTGGCATGCGGGCGAGCGCATGTCGTACTACGCCCGCCGCGGCCTGCTGGAGGACATCTCCGCGGACTGGACACGCAACGGCTGGGACACGAGCTTCGCCTCCCTGAAGGAAGCATCGTCCTACAAGGGCCAGCAGTACGCCCTGCCGACCGACTACTTCTCGTGGGGCGTCTTCTACCGCAAGGACCTGTTCGACAAGGCCGGGATCAAGGGCGAACCGAAGAGCTGGGACGACTTCCTGGCGGCCTGCAAGAAGCTGAAGGCCGCGGGCATCACGCCGATCGCGGTCGGCGGGCGCGACGCCTGGACCCTGGCCGTCTGGTTCGACTATCTCGACCTGCGCATCAACGGCTACAAGTTCCACATGCAGCTGATGAACGGCGAGGTCGCGTACACCGACCCCCGCGTGAAGAAGGTGTTCGCGGCCTGGAAGACGCTGATCGACGGCAACTACTTCGTGGAGAACCCGCTGACCTACAGCCTCGATTCGTCGATGCCGCTGCTCAACCAGGGCAAGGCCGCGATGATGCTGATGGGGACCTTCATGTCGCCGGCCGTGTCGGCCGAGGTCAAGCCGCTCACCGGCTACTTCCAGTTCCCGCTGGTGGATCCGCAGGTTCCCGTGGCCGAAGACGGATCGGCCGAGGTGCTGCTCATCCCGGCCAAGGCCAAGAACAAGGCCGAGGCACGGCGCTTCCTCGCGTTCATCGGCACGCCCGACATCAGCGCTCGCCTGGCCAAGGGCTTCGGCTCGCTGCCGGCCAACAACAAGGCGGCGGTGCCGGACGACAGCATCGCCCGCCAGGGCTTCGACATCCTTTCCAAGACCAAGGGGGGCGTGGCGCAGTTCTTCGACCGGGACATGGACAAGGAAATGGCCGACGAAGGCTTGAAAGGCATGCAGCGCTTCATCACGGACCCGGCCAAGATCGACGAGGTTCTGGTGCAGCTGGAGCAGGTGCGCCGGCGCATCTACAAGAAGTCCTGAGCGCGCCTGCCGCTGCCGATCATGCGTACCCCGACTTCTCCACGGCCGAGTGCTTCGCCGCTGGCGTCGCGCCGCAACCGCGCTGCGCTGCTGTTCCTGCTGCCGGCGTGCGCGATGTTCGGCCTCTACGTGATCTACCCGATCTTCAGCAGCGTCGTTCTGAGCTTCCATGACTGGGACGGCGTCGCGCCCAAGCAGTTCGTGGGCCTGGACAACTACCGCGAGCTGTTCCACTCGGCCACCTTCCACGTGGCCCTGAAGAACAACCTGCTCTGGCTGGTCCTGTTCCTGTTGGCGCCCCCCATCGGGCTGGCCTTCGCGCTGTACCTGAACCAGGCGGTGCCCGGCATCCGGCTGGTCAAGTCGCTCTTCTTCGCGCCCTTCGTGCTGTCGGGCGTGGTGGTGGGCCTGGTGTTCAGCTGGTTCTACGACCCCACCTTCGGCCTGCTGCGCCTGATCGTCGGCCACGGCGTGCCGGTGCTGGGCGACGAGCACATGGCCACGTTCGGGGTGATCGCGGCGGCGCTGTGGCCGCAGATCCCGTTCTGCATGATCCTGTACCTGACCAGCCTGACGGGGCTCAGCCACGACGTGATCGAGGCCGCGCGCATGGAAGGCGCGAAGGGGTGGTCGCTGCTATGGCACATCGTGCTGCCGCAGTTGCGGCCCGCCACGTTCATGGCGGTCGTCCTGACCGTCATCGGCGCGCTGCGCAGCTTCGACCTGATCGCGGTGATGACCGGCGGCGGCCCCTACGACAGCTCCACGGTGCTGGCCTATTTCGTCTACGAGCAGGCCATCAAGTACTTCCGCTATGGCTACTCCGCGGCGATCGCCGTGGTGCTGTTCCTCGTCATGCTCGTCTACATCGTCTACCAGATCCGCCGGCTGCTGCACACCGAGCGCTGAGCGAAGAGAGGATCGCAAATGTTTCCCGTGCCTGTCCAGAAATGGAAACCGCGCAACCGGGCCTTGTATCGGTGGTCCTTGCCCTTGGCCCTGGTGATCTGGCTGCTGCCGCTGCTCGCGGTCGTGGCGACATCGGCCCGCTCGACCGACGACCTCCTGCATGGCAACTACTGGGGCTGGCCCAGCGAGCTGGCCTTCTTCGAGAACTACCGCGTCGTGCTCGTCGACTCGCCGATGCTGCACTTCTTCTGGAACAGCTGCCTGATCACGATCCCGTCCGTGCTCGGTGCCATCGTCCTCGCCGCCATGGCCGGGTTCGCGCTGGCCGTCTATCCGTTCAAGGGCAATGCCGCCGTGCTGGCGACCTTCGTCGGCGGGAACTTCGTCCCCATCCAGATCCTGATGATTCCGGTGCGCGACCTGACGCTGGGCCTGGGGCTGTTCAACAGCATCGAAGGCCTGGTCCTGTTCCACGTGGCCTTCCAGACCGGTTTCTGCGCGCTGTTCCTGCGCAACTTCATCAAGGAGCTGCCCTACGAGCTCATCGAGGCGGCGCGCGTGGAAGGGGCCACCGAGTGGCAGCTGTTCTACCAGGTTGTCCTGCCGCTGATCCGCCCGGCGCTGGCCGCGCTGGCCATCCTGGTGTTCACCTTCGTCTGGAACGACTACTTCTGGGCGCTCTGCCTGACCCAGGGCGACGAGGCGGCCCCGATCACCGTCGGCGTGGCCGCGCTGAAGGGGCAGTGGACGACCTCGTGGAACCTGGTCTCCGCCGGTTCCCTGCTGGCCGCCATGCCCTCCGTGCTGATGTTTTTCGCGATGCAGCGGCATTTCATCGCCGGCCTGACCTTCGGCGCCACCAAAGGCTGAACGCCTGGCCTCGAAGCACCATCACCTCCCACCCCAACAAGCGAAGCTGTCCATGATCGTTGGTGTCGACTATTACCCTGAACACTGGGACGAGGGCCTCTGGCAAGACGACGCACGGCGCATGAAGCAGGCGAACGTCGGCATCGTGCGCCTGGCCGAATTTGCCTGGTCTCGGCTCGAGCCCACGGAGGGGCACTATGACTTCGCATGGCTGGACCGTGCGATCGACGTGCTCTCGCGGGAGGGCCTGCAGATCGTGCTCGGCACGCCGACGGCCACACCGCCCCACTGGCTGGTGACGCGCTACCCGGATGTCTTGCCGGTGGACGCCAAGGGGCAGACCATGCAGCCCGGCGTGCGCTGGCACCGCTGCTACAACAGCCCTTCGCTGAACCGCCACGGCGAGGCCATCATCGCCCGCCTGGCCGGGCACTACGCGGCGAACCCGGCCGTCATCGGCTGGCAGACGGACAACGAGATGGTGGCCAACGACTGCCACTGCGCGAACTGCACGTTGGGCTTTCGCAACTGGGTCATGGACAAGTACGGCGACCTGGACAGCTTGAACCGTGCCTGGGGCACCGTCGTCTGGAGCGGCGAGTACAGCGCATGGAACGAGTTGAAGACGCCATTGGGCGGCTCACCACATTTGAACCCCTCGTTCCTGCTGGACTTCCAGCGCTTCTCGTCGGACTCGGTGGCCGGCTTCAACCGCCGCCAGGCCGACCTGCTCCGGGCCCATTGCCCCGGCCGCTTCGTGACGCACAATGTGTGGGGCTATCCGGTCGTCAACGACTACTACCGGCTCTTCGAATCGATGGACTTCGCGGCGGTGGACTACTACCCCAGCACCGACCTGGCCAACGATGCCAAGGCCCGGATCTACCTCGGCGCCTTGACGCACGACCTGACGCGCGGCCTCAAGCGGCGCAACTTCTGGGTCATGGAGCAGTTGAGCGGCACGCCGGGCTGCTGGCACCCGATGTCACGCACGCCGCGCCCGGGAATGATTCGGGCCCATGCCTGGCAAAGCGTGTCGCGCGGCGCGGATGCGGTGGTGCACTTCCGCTGGCGCTCGGCGCGGGTGGGCGCCGAGCAGTTCTGGCACGGCCTGCACGACCATCACGGCATTCCCGGCCGCCGCTTCGAGGAGTTCAGGCAGTTCAGTTCGGAGGCGAAACAGCTTGCGCCGCTGCTTGCGGATACCACGGTGGTCAACGACGTGGCCTTGCTGTTTTCGCATGAACAGCTCAACGCGCTCAAGATCCAGCCGCAGTCGGACGGCTTCGACTATCTCGCCAACTTCAGGCAACTGCACGGCGCGTTCCTGCGCCTGGGCATAGGCACCGACGTCGTCAACTGGACCAGCGCCATCGACGGCTACAAGCTCGTGGTGGCGCCCTCGCTCTACCTGGAGGACCCCGCGGTCGTGGCGACCCTGAGGCGCTACGTGGAGGCCGGCGGCACGCTGGTGCTGACGACCCGCAGCGGCGTGAAGGACATGGACAACGTCTGCCAGCCGCGTCGCTTGCCGGGCCTGCTCGCGGCGCTGGCGGGGGCCGAAGTGGACGAATACGACCCGGTGGGCCGGGACACCCAGCAGGTGGCCACCGTCGACGGCCTGGCTTGCACCAGCAGCCAGTGGTGCGACCTGCTGACGCCGACCACGGCCACCGCATGGGCGCACTATGCCTCGGAGTTCTTTGCGGGACGCGTCGCCGTCACCCGCAACGCCTGCGGCCAGGGGCAGGTCTACTACCTGGGCACGGTGCTCGACGACCCCGGTGTGCTGCACCTGTGGCGGACCCTGGCCGATGCGCTGGGCCTGGAGCACCTGCCCGACCTGCCCGAGGGCGTCGAGATCTCCACCCGGGTCGGGCCCGACCGGCGGCTGTTGTTCGTGCTCAACCTGTCGGCCCGCGAGCAGGTGGTGCGGCTCGATGCGAGAGCGCGCCGCAACGCGCTGACGCAGGAACCCGTCTCCGAGGCCATCACGGTGGGGCCGATGGACGTGGCGATCCTGTACGAGCGCATAGAAGGCGCGCCCATCGCGCCACGCCCCTCCCGGGCCATGCCGCCGAGGGGCGATGGCGTCGCGTAGCCTTCGGCGGCGCGACCAGGTTTGAGGGCGTGCCAGCACGAGGCCGTTGGGCGCCGGGATTCGATCAGAACATGAACTGGCCGCTCAGCTTGACCGTGCGCGGCGCGCCCTGGGTCAGGCGGTCTTCGCTGCCCAGCCAGTAGGCCTTGCCGGCGACGTTGTCGACGTTGAAGCGCAGCACCACGTCGGTGCTGCCTGCACGCACCGTGTAGCGCGCGCCCAGGTCGAAAAGGGCGTAGGACGACAGCGTGAACTTGTTGAGCGAATCGAGGTAGGGGCTGGTCAGGTAGCGGCCGCCCGCGGTCAGCACGAGCGGCATCTGCGGCAGCGTGTACTCGGCATAGGCGGCGACCGTGCCGCGGGACACGCCGGAGATGCGCTTGCCGTCCAGGTCGCCGCGGCCGTCGCCGTCGGAGTCCGTGGTCCGCCTGTTCTTGGCGTCGACGATCACTGCGCTCGCGTTGAGCGTCCACTGCTTCGCCAGGCGTGCCTTGCCGGCCAGTTCGAAGCCGTTGTATTCGGATTCACCGTCCTGCGTGTATGTGCGATTGGCGTTGACGTACTGCAGCGGGCGCATGATGCGGAACACCGCCGCGGTGGCCGCCCAGTCGCCGCCGTCCACCTTGACGCCGATCTCGGCCTGCTTGCTCTTGGCCGGCGCGAACACCTCGCCCGGGTTCGTCACCAGGCCCGGCGTGAGCGGGGCCGTGCCACCCTGTTCCAGCGACTCGATGTAGCTCGCGTAGGTGGAGATCCACGGCCGCGGACGGAACACCACGCCTATCGTGGGTGTCACGACACTCTTGTCGTAGGTCTTGGCTTGCAGATTGTTGTGGCGCAGGCCTATGGTCACGTCCCATTGCGAGCCGATGTGCAGCGTGTCGGAGACGAACAGCGCGCGCTGCTTCTCGTGGCGCAGGAACGAAGCGGGGCCGCCGTCCCAGTGGCTGCCGATCTGCGGGTCCGGCGCGTCGATGGGGTCCGACAGGTTGCCGGTGCCGAGCAGGGCCGCGCGGAAGTCGCCGGTTTCACCCAGCTTGAACTGGCTCGCCGATGCACCCACGACGAGGTCGTGCGCGACGGAGCCGGTCTCGACCTGGCCGCTGACGAGCGCCTGGAACTGGTCGGTCTTCGTGTAGCCGGGGCCGCTCAGCAGGTACTCCGCGTAGTCGCCGGCCGCATTGAACGACTGCAGGCGGCTGTAGTAGGGGGAGCGATCCTCGCGGAAGCTGCGATAGGCCGCGCGGGCCTGCCACTTCGGTGCGAAGTCGTAGACCAGGTCGGTGCCGTAGGTGGTCAGGCGGGTCGTGAAGTTCGTGAAGGACGAGACGATGCGCTTGTCGCCGGCGATCGGCGCCGGGGCCGGGACCGTGTTGAAGTCGTCGTCCGCCGGTGTGATGCCGAAGTACACGGCGTGCGTCTTGCGGTCGCTGTGCAGGGCGTCCACGCTCCAGGCGAGGTTGGGCAGGATGCGCCAGTCGGCGGCGACGGACGCGGAACCGCGGCGCACCTTGCCGCCGTCGTCGACGTAGGTGTCCCCCTTCTCGCCGACGAGGTTGACGCGGTAGCCGAACACGTCGTCCAGCGCGCGGCCGCCGATGTCGCCGTGAAGCAGCACGGTACCGCTGGCGTTCACGCCCACGGTGGCCGACAGCAGGCGCTGCGCGGTGGGCCGCTTGCTGACGTAGTTGATGATGGCGCCGGGGGCGCCGAAGCCGTACAGGAATCCGCCTGCACCCTTGAGCACCTCCACGCGTTCGTAGTGCTCCAGCGGCAGCTCGGCACCCCAGCCGAGCATGCTCAGGCCGTCGAGCTTGTAGTTGTTGTAGAAGTCGACGGTG
Organism: Ideonella sp.; assembly: GCA_035460745.1. Classification (GTDB taxonomy): domain Bacteria; phylum Pseudomonadota; class Gammaproteobacteria; order Burkholderiales; family Burkholderiaceae_C; genus Ideonella. The sequence goes on from DATHWJ010000123.1 coordinate 12,690, forward strand.
GCGCCGCGCACGACCAGTTCGGTGGTGGTGCCGTTGATGCCGTTGGTGTTCTGCTGAATCGACGCATCGCCTTTGACCGCCTCGGCGAGGTAGGTGGCCTGCTTGTTCTCGATCAGCTCGCTCGAGAACACCTCGACGGAGTAGGGCGTCTCCTTGATGGGCTTCTCGCCGAGCACGCCCAGGGTGGCATTCTTCGCACGGTAGGCGCCGGCGGCCGAACCCTCGCTGTCGGCGACGGCGCGCACGACGGGCAGCACGGTCTCGCCCGCAGCCGCCGGGGTGCTGGCAGCCTGAGACGCGGGGGCCGCCGCGGCGGCTTTGCGCAGCGTATAGCTGCCATCGGATCGCCCCGCGATCTCCAGCCCGCTGCCTGCCAGCAAACGGGCAAAGGCCTCGCGGGCCGTGAAGCTGCCGACCAGCGCCGGGCTGCTCAGGCCATCGGTCAGCGCCGGCTCGAACGACAGCGCGATGCCGGCGTTCACCGCTGCGGCAGACAGGGCGCGTCCCAACGGCCCGGCCTCGATGCGATAGGGCCGGGAGGACGGGTTGTCCAGCGTGGAAGTCTGCGCTGCGTGGGCCGATGGGCCTGTCGCCGCGAACGCGAGCGTGAGGCTGATCAGCGCGGCGTGCAGCGCCTGGTTCAGCCGCGTGGGCGGTGTCGGGCGCAAGAGGCGGGTGGCGCGGGCGCGCGGTCGTCGTGTTTGCTGGGGCACGGGGCAGTCCTTTCGAGGCCGGGTTGCTTGTCTTCAGCCTCCTTGCCAGCCGAGCCCGGAAAAAGTGTCAACGCGGCACAAAAGTCACCCAGCGTCCCAGCAGGCGTTGGTGGGCCTCGATGGGGTAGGTGGCGACCAGCATCGCCAGGGCGCGCTCGGTCTCGGCGGCCGAGCCCACGGGGTAGGCGCCGGAGACGCGCAGGTCGGCGATGGCCGGGTCGCAGTGCACCCAGCCGCCGCGGTAGCGGGCGAGTTCGGCGGCCAGCTCGGCCAGCGGCATGCGGTCGGCCAGCAGCATGCCGAGGCGCCAGGCGGCGATGGATTCGTCAACGGGCGCGGGCTGGCCCACACCCAAGGCCGTGAAGCGCGCCTGTTGCCCGGCTTGCAGAACCCGGTCTGCCGCCGCGCCCTCCGCCCGCGCCCCCGGTGCGACGCGCACCGCACCCTCCAGCACCGCCACCTGCGTGGCCTGGCTGTCCTGTCTGACCGAGAAGCGGGTTCCGAGCGCTTGCAGCAGGCCCTGGGCCGTGCGAACGCGCAGCGGCCGAGGGGGCTGTCCGCGGCGCTGGAGCGGGTCAGGATGCGACTGCACGAGGATCTCCCCGGCGCGAAGCTCGATCAGGCGCTGCGCGTCGTCGAAGCGCAGGTCGATGGCGCTCGAGGTGTTCAAGGTCACCACGCTGCCATCGGCGAGCGGAACTTCCCGCCGCTCGCCCCTGCCGGTGCGGTGGTCGGCCAGGAGGTGGGGGCCTTGCGGGCCGTCGGCCCAGCGCCAAGCCTGGCACGCGGCCCAGGCCGAGGGGCCGGCGGCCAGCAGCATCGCCAGCTTCGCCGCCGCGCGCCGGCCCTCGGAGCGCGGGCGATCCAGCGCCGGCATGGTCAGCGCGGGTGGCAGCTGGCCCAGCGTGCGAAGCAGCCGTTCGGCGCGCTCCCAGGCGCGCGCGTGCTGTGGGCTGCGCCGGCGCCAGCGCTCGCAGGCGGCATGGTCATCCGCGCTGGCGTCGGGGGCGTTCAGGCGCACCAGCCATTCGGCGGCTTCTTCCAGCGCGCGGGGCGGTATGGCGCCCGGCGTCTCGCCGGCAGGTGCGCTGGTCAATCCATCAGCGTGAGGCATTGCAGGAAGCCTTGCTTCATGTAGCGCTTGACGGTTGCCAGCGACACGTCCAGGCGGGCCGCGATGTCGTCGTACTTCAAACCCTCGATCTGCGACAGCAGGAAGGCGCGTTTGACCAGCGGCGGGAGCGCGTCGAGCAGCGCATCGACCTCGTGCAGCGTCTGCAGGATCATCAGCCGCTGTTCGGGCGAGGGGGCCGTCGCCTCGGGGGCCTGCGCCAGCGCCTCGAGGTAGCGGCGCTCCAGCGCCTGGCGCTGGCACCAGTTGGCCAGCAGTCCGCGCGCCACGGTCGTCAGGTAGGCGCGGGGCTGGGCTATGGCCCCGATGTCGCGGCCGGCGAGGATTCGAACGAAGGTGTCCTGCGCCAGGTCGGCGGCGTCCTGGCGGTTGCCCAGCCTGCGCTGCAGCCAGGCCTGCAGCCAGCCATGGTGCGCGGCATAGAGATGGCCTGCGGGCTCGGCGATGTCCGCGAAGCCGGCGGGCGCAAGCAGGGCGATGGGCGTAGCGGGCAAAGCGGACATGGGCGCTCGAGGTCCGGGGCCGCGCCCAAGGGACACCGGCTTCTATATGCGAATGGTTCGCATTCTATCCGTGCGCCGGGCCGTGTCCCGGAGCGATCGTGCACAACCTGCCCCGGCGCCTCCATGCCCCGGCGCGATCGCCGCCCCGCTGGCTGAGCGACGACGAAAGCCGGTTGCCCGCGCGCCGAACCCGGTCGATCAGCCCAGCGGGGTCTCCAGCGTGGCCAGCAGGCGCCCGCGGCCTTCGATCACGTGGCGCTCGGCCACGGCGCGCGCACGGGCGCCGGCGCCATCGGCGATCGCCTCGTACAACTGGCGGTGCTGCTCGTTCGACTTGCGCATGTTGCCGGGCCCGTTGAAGTAGCGGCGCCGGAACAGGTGCAGCTCCTTGACGTAGTCGTCGTAGGCCCGGCAGGCGCGCTCGTTGCCGGACAGCGCCAGGATCCTGGCGTGGAAGTCCAGGTTCAGCTCGTAGTAGCGGGTGCCGTCCTCGGCCGCACTGGCCTGGTCCATCGCCGCGAGCAAGTGCAGCAGCTCGCGCTTGTCGGCTTCGGTGGCGCGCTCGGCGGCGCGCTCGGCGGCAAAGCCGAACACCAGTGCGCGCAGGTCATAGACCTCCAGCATCTCGCGCACCGAGAGCTTGCGCACGAAAACGCCGCGATTGGGCACCGGCGTCACCAGGCCCCAGCCCGCCAGCACCCGCACGGCCTCGCGGATGGGGCCGCGGCTGGTGCCCATGCGCAGCGCCAGCGCGGCCTCGTTGAGGCGCTCGCCGGGGGCGAACTCGCCGTCGTAGATCAACTGCTTCAGCGCGTCGGCGATGCGCGGCGCCAGGTGCAGTTCGGGGTTGCGCGTCTCTTTGGGTGGGGGGCTCACGGGCGCAAGCATAGGGCCAAGACGGCGGTCCCGTCGGCATAGTGTTAACTATTAATATCAAAGTGTTGACACTTTGAGGAGCGAACTCGATACTGCGCCGCATGCCACACCTCCCTGCTTCGCCCGCTCTCGCCCGCTTTCGGGTCATCGACCTGACCCAGGTGCGCGCCGGCCCGACCTGCTGCCGCCAGCTGGCCGACTGGGGCGCCGACGTGATCCAGGTCCAGATGCCCGAGCACATGCGCGGCGACGACACGCTGGGCGGCCAGGACGGCTCGGACTACCAGTACACCCACCGCAACAAGCGCTCGATCACGCTGGACCTCAAGCAGGCCGACGGCATCGCGCTGCTCAAGCGCCTGATCGCCACCGCCGACGTGGTGGTCGAGAACTTCCGCCCCGACGTGAAGGGCCGGCTCGGCATCGACCACGAGAGCCTGGCCAAGGACCACCCGCGGCTGGTCTACGCCAGCATCTCGGGCTTCGGGCAGACCGGCCCACTGGCGCAGCGCCCAGGCTTCGACCAGATCGCCCAGGGCATGGGCGGCCTGATGTCGGTCACCGGGCTGTCCGAGCAAGGCCCCGTGCGCGTGGGCATCCCGATCGCCGACCTGTGCGCCGGCATCTTCGCCGCGCAGGGCATCCTGGTGGCGCTGCTCGAGCGCGAGAGCTCGGGGCGCGGCCAGTGGCTGCACACCTCGTTGCTCGAATCCATGGTCTACATGATGGACTTCCAGACCTCGCGCTGGCTGATCGACGGCGAGATCGCGACCCAGGCGGGCAACTACCACCCGACCAGCATCCCCACCGGGGTCTACAAGGCGCGCGACGGCTACCTGAACATCGCGGTCTTCGGCTCCAAGATCTGGGAACGCTTCTGCGAGATCCTGCAGGCGCCCGAGTGGGTGAGCGACGAGCGCTACAGGGACAAGGCGGGTCGCTCCGTCCACCGCGACACGCTGAACGCCGAGATCAATCGCCGGCTCGCGGCACAGGACCGCTCCTACTGGATCACGCGCCTCAACGCCGGCGGCGTGGCCTGCGGCCACATCAACGACCTGCAGGAGGTGTTCGAGGAGCCACAGGTGCAGCACCTGGGGCTGGTCAAGGAGGTGGTCTCGGCCCACCACGGCCTGCAGCGCCTGGTCGGCCAGCCCATGCAGCTCGAGCGAACCCCCAGCACCATCGCACGCGCCGCGCCGCGCCGCGGCGAGCACACCGCCGAGGTGCTGGGCGAGCTCGGGGTGGCCGCGGACGAGCTGGCCCGCCTGAAAGCCAACGGAGTGTTCTGATGCCCCAAGACGAGAACGACCGCAACGACTACCGCTCGCCCACCGAGCGGGTGCAGGTCTGGCGCGACGCCAGCACGCTGCACATCCGCTTCAACAACCCGGCGCGCCACAACGCGCTGTCGGTCGACATGTGGGAGGCCGTGCCGGCGCTGCTGGCGCAGGCCGAGGCCGACGAGCGCATCCGGCTGGTGGTGTTCTCCGGCGCCGGCGACAAGGCCTTCGTCTCCGGCGCCGACATCTCGCAGTTCGAGGACATGCGCGCCGCCCGCGAGGCGGTCGCCCGCTACGAGGCCATGGCCGAGGCGGCGCTGACCGGCGTCGCGCAGTGCCCCAAGCCCACGCTGGCCTGCATCCGCGGCTGGTGCATAGGCGGCGGGGTCAACGTGGCGATCGCCTGCGACATCCGCATCGCCGCCAGCGACGCGGTGTTCTCGATTCCCGCGGCGCGCCTGGGCCTGGGCTACCGCTACTCGGCGATGAAGAACCTGGTCGACCTGATCGGCCCGGGTGCTGCCAAGGACTTGTTCTTCACCGCGCGCCGCATAGGCGCCGACGAGGCGCGCGCGCTGGGCCTGGTCTCGCGCGTGGGCCCGCCCGAGCAGCTCGAGGCCTTGCTGGCCGAGTACACCGCGGCGCTGGCCGACAACGCGCCGCTGACGGTGCAAGCCGCCAAGGCCATCACCGCCGAGATCCTCAAACCCTCGACGGACGTGGACCTGGCGCGTTGCCAGGCGCTGATCCAGGGCTGCTTCGCCAGCGAAGACTACGCCGAGGGCCGAAAGGCCTTCATGGAAAAGCGGCACCCGGTCTTCAAGGGCCGTTGAACTACCCACGATGGAGCACACGATGCGCGCCTACCGCATGCAGGAGATCGATGGCCGGCTGCACCCGCAGCTGCAGGACGTGCCGCGGCCCGAGCCCGGAGCAGGGCAGTTGCTGCTGCGCGTGCGCGCCGCCGGCCTGAACCGCGGCGAGTTCATCGCCGGCCACGGGCTGCATGCCCGCGGCGGCGGCGCGCGCCCGGTGGGCACCGAGGCGGCCGGCGAGGTGGTGGCCGTCGGCCCCGGGCTCGAAGGCTGGCGCATCGGCGACCGCGCGATGGGCCGCTGCGCCGGTGCGTTCGCCGACTTTGCGCTGCTCGACATCCGGGAGGCGATCGAGGTGCCGCCGGCGCTGGACTGGCAGCAGGCCGCCGCCATCCCGCTGACCTTCATGGTGGTCTACGACATGCTGGTGCTGCAGGGCCGGCTGCGCGCCGGCGAGACCCTGCTGGTGGCCGGCGTGACCTCGGGGGTCGGTGCCGCCGCGCTGATGGCCGCCAAGGCCATGGGCGCCAAGGTCATAGGCACCTCGGGCAGCGCCGCCAAGCTGGCGCGGCTGCAGGCCGAGGGGCTGGACCTGGGGCTGTGCACCCGCGGCCCCGACTTCCTCGACGCCGTGCTGCAGGCCACCGAAGGGCGTGGCGCCGACCTGGCGATAGACACCGTCGGCGGCTCGGTGTTCGCCGAATGCGTGCGGGCCCTGGGCTTCCAGGGCCGGCTGGCGATGGTGGGCTACGTCGATGGCGTGCTGCGCGCCGAGCTCGATCTCGAGGCCTTGCACAGCAAGCGGCTGCACCTGTTCGGCGTCTCCAACAAGCTGCGCAGCCCGCAGCAGCGCGCCGAGCCTGTGCCCGGCTTCAAGGCCGACTGGCTGCCGCTGTTCGCCAGCGGCCGGCTGCGGCCCATCGTCGATCAGGTGGTGCCGTTCGAGCAACTGGCCGAGGCCAAGGCCAGCATGGAAGCCGGCAAGCACCTCGGCAAGATCGTACTGGCCGGCAGCGCCGACGCCTGAACGCTGCTTCTTTCCATTCCAACACCGGGCGTGCACAACGCCCTCAGGAGACACGCGATGCAAGCAACGAAAGCGCTGCTGGCCGGCTTGGCGCTGGCCGGGGCCAGCCTGGGCGCCACGGGCCAGACCTACCCCTCACGCCCGGTCCACCTGGTGGTGGGCTTCGCGCCGGGCGGCGCGGCCGACATCGTGGCCCGTGCGATGAGCGACGCGATGGGCAAGAGCCTGGGCCAGACCGTGGTGGTCGACAACAAGCCCGGCGCCGGCTCCAGCCTGGCGGCGGAGTTCGTGGCCAAGGCGCCGCCCGATGGCTACACGGTGCTGATTGCCAGCCCGAGCAGCATCTCGGTCAACCCGGCCTTGAGCACCAAGCAGAGCTACAAGTTCAGCGACCTGAGCCCCGTGCTCAAGCTGACGACGTCGCCGCTGGTGATCGCCGTGCACCCGGCCGGCCCCATCCAGTCGGTCAAGGACCTGATCGCCGCCGCCAAGAAGGCCCCGGGCAGCATCAACTACGCCACCTCGGGCAACGGCTCGGCGCCCCACCTGGGGGCGGCGCTGTTCTCGCAGGTCGCGGGGGTGCAGCTGTTCCACGTGCCGTTCAAGGGTGGGGCGCCTGCGGTGCAGTCGGTGGTGGCCGGCGATACCCAGGTCACTTTCGCCACGCCACCCTCGGTGCTGGGGCTGGTGCAGGGCGGGCGCCTGCGCGGGCTGGCCGTCAGCTCGCGCGAGCGCTCGCCGCTGGTGCCCGACCTGCCCGGCATGGCCGAGGCCGGGCTGCCGGAGTATGCGATCGAGTTCTGGTACGGCCTGTTCGTGCCGGCCAACACCCCGGCCGCGGTGACGCGCAGGATCTTCGACGCCGCCACCATGGCGATGCGCCAGCCTGCCGTCAAGCAGGCGCTGGCACGGGACGGCACCGAGGTGGCCCTCTCGCCCTCGCAAGAGCACTTCGCCACCTTCCTGGCGGCGGACAACAAGTTCTGGGTCAAGCTGGTCAAGGACGCGGGCGTCACGACGGACTGATGGTCGAAGCCCGGAGCCCTGTGCGCGCTCAGCCCTCGCCCGCCGACGAGAAGCTGAACATGCCCTGGCGCGCCAGCCGGGCGAACTCGGACTCGATGATCTCCTTCAGCGCCAGTTGCGGCGAGCTGTCCCAGCTCTCTATCCGCGTGGCCAGCACCAGCAGGCGGTTGAGCTGCACGCCCGAGATCTCGGAGATCACCACGGCCTTGGCGGCCGCCGGTTCCTTGAAGACCGAGATCGGCATCAGCGTCGCCCAGGGGCTGCGCATCACCAGCTCGCGTATCGAATCCACAGAGTCGATCTCGGCCCGCAACTGCAGCCGCGCGCCCAGGGGCAGCAGTTGCCGATCGACGAGGTTGCGGTGCAGCGTGGTCATCAGCAGCGGCAGACCGGCCAGCTGGCGCACCGAGACCACCGGGGCGATCTTCAGCGAGGGATGCGACACCAGCGCAAAGGGCTCGCCCAGCAAGGGGTAGAGCGAGAGCGGCCGCCCGGGCTCGGGGTTGGTGACGATGGCCATGTCGATGACACCGCGCTCCAGCCAGTCCAGCAGTGCCGGCGTGAAGGCCTCGCGCGCCCGCAACTGGATGCCGGCCACCGAACGCAGGCAGTTCTCGAACACGCCCGGCAGCAAGACCCGCGTGAGCGTCGGTGAGGCGCCCAGCACCACGGTCGACTTCTGGTCGCTATTCCGGCTGGCCAGCAGCTGGCGCACGCGCGCCGCCTCGGCCAGCATGCGCTGGGCCGACTCGTACAGCGTCACCCCCGCCGGCGTCAGCCGCACGCCGCGCGGCATGCGCAGCAGCAGCTGCACGCCGAGGTCCGCCTCCAGCTCGCGCAGCTGCCTTGTCAGCGCCGGCTGCGCCACCGACACGGCTTCGGCCGCGGCCGTCAGGCTGCCGGCATCGGCGATGGCGACGAAGTAGCGCAGGGTGCGCAGGTTCATGCGGGTTTTCCAAGTTTATCCATCACGGAATGATATGGCGCATGACGCCATCGGTATTGGACCTTGGGGAGCCTCCTTCCTAGACTCCACTGAAAATTCGGCTTCTGCCAAACCGCGCACCATGACAACAGATAACAACCCGGCATTGGTTGGCTTCGAGCCGCTGCAAGCCTTCATTGCCGGTGTGTTGCGGCGGGTGGGCTTGCCGGAGGCTGACGCGCACAAGGTCGCCACGCTGATGGCGCAGGCCGATCTGCAGGGCTCCGACGGCCACGGCGTGATCCGCCTGCCGCAGTACGTCAAGCGCATCCGTGCCGGCGGCATGAACACCCGGCCGGACATCCGCGTGGTGCACGAGCGCGCGGGCATGGCGGTGCTCGACGGCGACAACGGCATGGGCCACCTGGTGGTGTCGCGTGCCGTCGAGCTCGCCATCGAGAAGGCCCGCAGCACCGGGGTGGCCTGGGTGGGCGTGCGAGCCAGCAACCATGCCGGCCCGGCCTCGCTGTACGCCAGCATGCCCGTCGCTCACGACATGATCGGCCTGTACTTCGCGGTCGGCAATGCCAACCACCTGCCGCCGTGGGGCGGCATGGAGATGCTGCTGTCGACCAACCCGATCGCCGCCGGCATCCCCGCCGGCAGCGAGCCGCCGGTGGTGCTGGACATGGCGACCACCGTGGCCGCCTACGGCAAGGTCAAGGCCAAGGCCAAGGCCGGGCAGATGATGCCCGAGGGCTGGATGATCGACCGCCAGGGCCAGCCGCTGCTGGACCCCCGGCGCGCCGACGAAGGCTTCCTGCTGCCCATAGGCGGCCACAAGGGCTACGGCCTGGCGCTCATCGTCGGCCTGCTGGCCGGCACCTTGCAGGGCGCTGCGATGGGCCGCCAGGTGGTCGACTTCAACAAGGACCACGTCAGCAAGACCAACACCGGCCAGGCCATCCTGGTGATAGACCTCAAGGCCTTCGGCGACCCGGCCGAGTTCAAGGCCCAGGTGGACACGGTGGTGCGCGACATCCGCAGCGGCGAGCGCCTGGGCGGCGTGGAGCGCATCTGGCTGCCGGGGGAACAAAGCCATCGGCGGCGCGAGCAGTACCGCGCTTCGGGCATCCCGCTGTCGGCCGGCGTGGTGGCCGACCTCGCGACCCTGGCGGCCGAGATGGGCATGGCGCCGCTGCTGCGCTGAGCGGGTGGATTCACGATGTCCCGCCCCCCGAACGCCACCACCGCCACCGCCGCAGCGCCGCCGCGCGGCTTCGTCATCGAGCGTGGCGGCAGCCTGCCCCCGCTGCCCGGCAGCCTGCACACCAACCGCCGCCTCTCGCAGTGGCTCAGCTTCGCCGAGCCCGGTGTGGTGCAGGTGCTCACCGGCAAGGTCGAACTGGGCCAGGGCATCCTGACGGCGCTGCAGATCCTCGCGGCAGAGGAACTGGACGTGCCGCTGGCGGCCGTGCGCCTGCTCAGCGCCAGCACCGCGCGCGGCCCCGATGAAGGCGTGACCTCGGGCAGCCTGTCGGTGCAGGACAGCGGCGGCGCGCTGCGCCATGCCTGCGCCGAAGTGCGCCGGCTGGCGCTGCGGCGTGCCGCCGAGCGCGCCGGCGTGCCGGCCGACGGCATCGAGGTGCAAGAAGGGTGCTTCCGCTCGCTGCAGGGCGGAGAGCTCGGCGACTACTGGTCGCTGCTCACGCAGGCCGACCTCGACACCGAAGCCACCGGCCTCGGCCGGCCCAAGCCGGCCTGCGCGCGCCGGCTGCTGGGGCGCATCCAGGCCCCGCGCCTGGACCTGGCGGACAAGGTGTTCGGACACCCGCGCTTCATCCACGACCTGCGCCTGCCCGGCATGCTGCACGGCCGCGTGCTGCGGCCGCCTGTGCTGGATGCGACCCTGCCCGTGTGGCCCGCGCAGGCGGTGGCGGCGCTGCCGGCCGGCGTGCGCTGCTGGGCCGACGGCCGCTTCATCGCCATCGTGGCGCCGAGCGAGCGCGTGGCGCAGGCCGCTGCCGACAGGCTCGCGGGCCGCCTCGACTGGCAGCCCGGCGAGCCGCTGCCGGAAATGCACGATCTGGACGCCTTCCTGCAAGCCGCGCCGCGGCAGACGACGGTCGCGGCCGAGCGGGGCGACACCGCCTGGCCGAGCAGCGGCCTGCACCACCAGGCGGTCTACCTCAAGCCCTATCTCGCGCATGCCTCCATCGGCCCCTCGTGCGCCGTGGCGCACTGGGACGGCCGGCGGCTCGAGGTCTGGACCCACAGCCAGGCCATCCACAACCTGCGCGACGACCTGGTGCTGGCGCTGTCGCGCGAGGCGCAGCCGGTGGCCCGGGGCGACATCGCGGTGCACCATGTCGAGGGCTCGGGCTGCTACGGGCACAACGGCGCCGACGACGTCGCCTTCGACGCGGTGCTGATGGCGCTGCGGTGCCCCGGCCAGCCGGTGCGCGTGCTGTGGTCGCGGGCCGACGAGCTGACGCACAGCCCCTTCGGCCCGGCCCAGCGGGTCGCGCTGCGAGCCCGCCTGGACGAGAGCGGCAGCCTGAGCCACTGGCATCACGAGCTCTGGGCCAACGGCTACAGCTCGCGGCCGGGCCGGGCCGCCACGCCGGCGCTGCTGGCCGCGAGCGAACGCGCCGATGCGACACCGCTGCCGCTGCCGATCAACCCGCCGCTGGCGGCCGGCGGCGGGGCCGACCGCAACGCGGTGCCGGCCTACACGGTGCCCCATCTCCAGGTGATCAACCACCGGCTGACCGTGATGCCGCTGCGCACCTCGGCCATGCGGGCGCTGGGCGCCTACGCCAACGTGTTTGCGATCGAGTCCTTCGTCGACGAGCTGGCTCAGCTGGCAGGCGCCGACCCGCTCGCCTTCCGCCTGCGCCACCTGGAGGACGTGCGCAGCCGCGCGCTGCTGCACACGCTGGTCGAGCGCTCGGCCTGGTGGCGGCCGCTTGCCGATGAACCCGAGGCCACCGGCCGCGGCCTGGCCTGGGCCCGCTACAAGAACACCGGCGCCTGGTGCGCGGTGCTGGCCCGCGTGCGCGTCGACGAGCAGGTGCGCGTGCTCGACCTCGACCTCGCCGTGGACGTCGGCATGGTGGTGGATCTCGACGGCGTGATCAACCAGATCGAGGGCGGTGCGCTGCAGAGCCTGAGCTGGACGCTGAAGGAGCAGGTCGGCTTCGACCGCCACGCCATCACCAGCAACGCGTGGGCCGCGTATCCGGTGCTGCGCTTCTCCGAGGTGCCGGCGCTGTGCGTGCATGTCATGGACCGGCCCGACGAGCCGCCGCTGGGCGCCGGCGAGGCCGCGCAAGGGCCGGTGGCGGCCGCGCTGGCGAATGCCGTGTACGACGCGCTGGGCGTGAGGGTACGGCAGCTGCCGCTGAGCCCCGACAACATCCTGCGGGCTATCCACGCCAGCGGGATGGCGGATTGAAGACGACCATGCCCAGCTTCCACGTCAACCGCCAGGCCGTCCACTTCGAGGGCGATGCCGGCGCCACGCTGCTGTCGATGCTGCGCGAGGAGCTGGCCTTGAGCGGCCCGAAGTTCGGCTGCGGCCAGGGCGAGTGCGGCGCCTGCATGGTGCTGGTCGACGGCCGGCCGCAGACGGCCTGCAACCTGCCCGTCTGGGCCGTCGAGGGGCGCGAGGTCGTCACCGTCGAAGGCCTGGGCACGCCCGAGTGCCCGCACCCGGTGCAGGCCGCCTTCCTGGCCGAGCGCGCCGCGCAGTGCGGCTATTGCGTGGCGGGCATCGTCACCTCGGCCGCCGCGCTGCTGGCCCGCGACCCGGCCCCCAGCCGCGACGCCATCGTGCAGGCGCTGGACAAGCATCTGTGCCGCTGCTGCGCGCAGCAGCGCATGGTGCGCGCGGTGCAGCGCGCCGCGGCCGCATCCCCCACCACCATCGCAAGCCCATCGACGTCATGAACTGGCTCTTCCCCAAGACACATGCCCACGGCCCCGGCGGCCTCTGGTTCTGCGGCTGCGCCGGGCTGCCCATCGTGGCCGATGGCGGCGCTGCCGTCGGCTCGGCGGCGCGCCGCGCGCCCGTGGTGCTGCGCGGCCGGCGTGCGCGCACGGTGGACGTGCACGCGCACTGCTACTTCCAGGAGGCGCTGGACCTGATGGGCGCCGAGGCCAAAAGCGTGCTGCCGCCGGTCAAGGGCGTGCCCCAGCATTTCATCCAGGGCCAGCTCGGCGAGCGGCTCGAGGCGATGGACCGCATGGGCGTGGACCTGCAGGTGCTCAGCATCAACCCGTTCTGGTACCGCAAGGACCGCGAGACCGCCGAGGCCATCTGCCGCATCCACAACGAGCGCCTCGCCGAGCTCTGCGTGCAGCAGCCCCGGCGCTTTGCCGCCTTCGCGTCGCTGGCCATGCAGTTCCCCGACCTTGCCGTGCAGCAGCTGGAGGAGGCCGTCAAGAAGCATGGGCTCAAGGGCGCTGCCATCGGCGGCAGCGTCGCGGGCGACGACTTCTGCCACCCGCAATACCACCCGGTGCTGGCCAAGGCGCAGGAGCTGGGTGTGATGCTCTTCATCCACCCGCAGAGCACACCCGAGCTGCAGCAGCGCTTGCGCGGCAATGGCTGGTTGTCCAACGTGATCGGCAATCCGCTGGACACGACGATCGCGCTGCAGAAGCTGATCTTCGAAGGCGTGTTCGACAAGTTCCCCGAGCTCAAGGTGCTCGGTGCCCACGGCGGCGGCTTCCTCGGCTCCTACGCACCGCGCATGGACCGCAGCTGCTTCGTCTCGCCGCAGAACTGCAACCCCGAGATCGTGCTGAAGAAGCGGCCTACCGAATACCTCCGGCAGATCTATGTCGACTCGCTGGTCTTCACCGGCGAGGCGCTGCGGCATCTCGCGGCCGAGGTCGGCCCGGGCCAGATCATGGTCGGCACCGACCACCCGATCCCGTGGGAGGACGACCCGGTCGGCCACGTCATGGGCACGCCCGAGCTGAGCGACGAGGACCGCCTCGCCATCCTCGGCGAGAACGCCATCCGCGTGCTGGGGCTCAGCCTTTGAGCGCTGCGCTTCCCGCCGCGTCACCACGACAACACCGGAGACGACATGAAGCACAACGCATTTTTCCCCCGCATGCGGCGCATCGCGCTGGCGTTGGCCGGCGCAGCCGGGCTCACGCTGGGCCTGCCGGCTCAAGCCCAGGGCAGCTACCCGAGCAAGCCCATCCACATGATCGTGCCGCTGGCCGCGGGCAGCGCGGTCGACGTGGCGGCGCGCCTGCTGGCGCAGAAGATGTCGGCCAACATGGGGCAGGCCATCGTGGTCGAGAACATCGTCGGCGCGGCCGGCATCATCGGTGCGGACAAGGTGGCCAAGGCGGCGCCGGACGGCTACACCATCGGCGGCTTCAACGACAGCCTGCTGACGATGGTGCCCAACCTGAACCCCAACACGCCGTTCAACCCGGTCAACGACTTCAGCCCGATCTCGCTGGTGGCGACCATCCAGTTCAGCGCTTCGGTGGCGGCCACGGCACCCTACAAGACCGTGGCCGACCTGGTGGCGGCGGCGAAGGCCTCGCCCGGCAAGCTCACCTATGCCTCGGGTGGCAACGGCAGCCCGCAGCACCTGGCCGGCGCGCTGTTCGCGGCCCACACCGGCATCGACATCAAGCACGTGCCCTATCGCGGCGCCAGCCAGGCGGCGCTGGACGTGGCCGGCGGCCAGGTGGACGTGACCTTCCAGGGCATCGCCACCGTGGCCTCGCTGGCCAAGTCCGGCAAGCTGCGCCTGATCGGCGTGATGGCCAACGGCCGCCATCCGGAGTACCCGAATGCCGCGACCCTCAAGGAGGTCGGCATCAACGGCTTCGACTTCAGCACGTGGTTCGCCCTCACGGCGCCGCCCGGCACGCCCAAGGACATCGTCGGCCGGCTGCAGCGCGAGGCGGTCAAGGCGCTCGCGGATCCCGAGATCAAGGAGCGCTTCGCCGTGCTGGGCCTGCAGCCGAACGGCTCCACGCCGGAGGAACTGCTGGGCGTGGTGCGCGAGCAGCTGGCCCGCTACGGCAAGGCCATCCGCGACAACAACATCAAGGCCGAATGACCAAACCTGGAGAATCGAAGCCATGAGCACCGCCAACGAGTTGCAAGCCCGCGTGCTGCGGCCCACGGAGATAACCAGCCATGACCGCGGCGGGGGCGCGCGCACCACGCCGCTGGTGTCGCCGGGCATCGGTGCGCAAGGCTTCATCAACGGCATCACCGAGTTCGCGCCCGGCGCTGCCATCCCCTTCCACAGCCACAACTGTGAAGAAAGCGTCGTGCTGCTCGAAGGCGAGGCGGTGCTGGACATCGGCGGCCGGGAGTACGAGGTCAAGGCCTTCGACACGACCTGGATCCCGCCCAACGTGTCGCACCGCTTCCGCAACCTGTCTGCCACGCAGCCGTTGAAGATCCTCTGGATCTACGCCTCCCCGCAGGCGACACGCACGCTCACCGAGACCGGCGAGACGCGCCCGGTGTCGGCGGAGCACGCGCGCTGAGATCGCGCCTCCTGCAACAAGCCGCGACCAGCGCCAACGAGCTGGCCGCAAGCGCGCTGCGGAACAGGGCGTACAGGGCGCTGCGCGTGGCTCAGTCCGGCTTGACGTTGCCCGCCTTCACGACCTCCGCCCAGCGCGGGATCTCGCGCTTGATGAGCTCGCCGAAGGCCTGGGGCGTCGTCGGCACGGGCACCGCCCCTTCGGTGGCGAGTTGCCGCGCCACCTCGGGCAGGGTCAGCGCCTTGTTGATCTCGGCGTTCAGCCGCGCGACGGTGGCGGCCGGCGTGCCCGCCGGCGCGACGATGCCGTACCACTGGTCGGCCTCGAAGCCCGGGTAGCCGCTCTCCGCCACGGTGGGCACGTCCGGCAGCGAAGGCAGGCGCTGCAGGCTGGAGACCGCCAACGCACGCAGGCGGCCGCTCTTCACGTGCGGCAGCACCGCCGGCGCACCGGTGAAGGTGCAGTTCACCTGGCCGGCGATCAGGTCGGTGACCGACATGGCCGTGCCGCGGTAGGGGATGTGGAGCATGAAGACCTTGGCCTGCAGCTTGAGGTACTCGAAGGTGATGTGGGCCGCGCTGCCATTGCCGCCGGACGAGTAGGACAGCCGGCCGGGTTGCGCGCGGGCCGCTTCGATGAGCTCCTTCAGCGAACGGATGTTCGAGGCCGCGTTGACCACCAGCACATTGGGCACGCGCGCCACATAAGCCACCGGTACGAAGCTCTTGAGCGGGTCGTAGGACAGCTTCGGGTACATCGAGGGGTTGACGGCCAGCGTGCCGATGTGGCCCATCAGCAGCGTGTTGCCGTCGGGCTCGGCTTTCGCTGCTTCTCCCGCGCCCAGCGAGCCGCCCGCGCCGGCCTTGTTGTCGACCACCACGGTCAGGGCCAGCGCCTGTGCAAGCCTGGGCGCGAGGGCGCGGGCCAGGATGTCGGTGCTGCCGCCCGGCGTGAAGGGCACGACGATGCGCACGGTCTTGGCACCCTGGGCCGTTGCCGCGAAGGGCGCATACAGCAAGCCGGCCATCAGGGCGCGCCGGGTCGGGTCGGGGGCGAAGGGCATCGAGTCTTTCGTGGGCTGCAAACCTTCAAGCATCGCCTCGCCCGGCCCGAAGCACCAGTGCAAGCTGCCGTGCGGGTGTTGCGTTCTGCTTATCGCGGTAGCTGGCTCGCCGCTGCCTGCCGGAGTGCCGCGAGCAGGTCCGCGCAGGCCGACGAGACGAGCGCATCGCGCCGCTGCGTGATGCCGATGGCGCGCTCGGTGCCCGGCAGGGGCCGCGAGGCGTGCGCCAGCAGGCCGGCCTGCACCTCCGCCTGGACTTGCAGCGGCGACAGCAGCGCGACGTGGTCTCCGGCCAGCAGCACCGAGCGCACGACCGCAGTGGCATGCGCCCGCAGGGCCACCTCGGGCCGGCAGCCGCCCACCCGGGAAAACAGGTGCTCGAAGATGCCATGGGCCGGCGTGCCGGGCAGCGGCCCTATCCACGGGTAGGCGGCGAGGCGGCGCAGCGTGGCCGGCCGGCCTTCGCGCAGCAGCGGGTGCCCGCAGCGCACGACGGCGACGAAGCGGTCCACGAACAGCGTTTCCTCCACGAGATCGTGCGCCAGGTTCTCGGCGCGAAGCGGGCCGACGATGAAGTCGACGTCGGCCTCGCGCAGCAGGCGTGCCAGCGACGCGTAGGTGCCGTCCATGACCGAGATCTCCAGCCCCGGCCGCATCGCGAGCGCGAGAGCCACGGCCTGGGGCACCAGCACGTCGGTGGCCATGGGCAGCGAGCCGATCGCGACCCGGGCCGGGCTCTCGCCGCGCCAGCGGGCGAGGTCCTCGTGGCCTATGCGTATCTCGGCCAGCGCCACCTTGGCCTGCTGGAGCAGCCAGTCGCCCGATGCATTCAGCCTTGCGCCCAGCCGGGTACGCTCGTACAGCGGGGTCTTGGCGGCGCTCTCCAGCCGGCGCAGCGCCTGGTGCAGGGCAGGCTGCGACAGGCCGAGGGCAGCCGCTGCGGCAGCCTCCGTCGGGTGCGCGGCCCGCGCCACCAGGGCCTGCAGCAGCGCGTCGCTGACGACCCGCGGCAGCGATGCCACCGAGGCCGGGGCGCCGCGCACGCGCAGCCCCTGGGCGGCCGTCTGCAGGGCCTGCAGCGCGCGCGAGACACGCAGTGCGAGCGCCTGGCCGGCGACGGTGGCCGCCATGCCGCGTGCACTGCGCTCGAACAAGGGCACGCCCAGGACCTTCTCCGCGCCCTGTACGGCCCGGGTGATCGCCGCGGGCGATTGGTGCAGCGCCTGGGCCGCCCGCGACACCCCGCCGGCCGCGGCCACGGCTGCCACGGCGCGCAGCGCACGCAGCGGGACGAGATCCCGATCGAAGGCGAAGCTGGCCGCCGGGGTGTGCGAGGCGGCGATGATCCGGGCCATGTGTTGTCTAGGATGATCCGCGATCCGGCATGCGAGCCCGGGCTTCCCCGGCGTGGTCCGTGCAGCCGGTCTACTTGGCGAAGAGCGAGTCCATGTCGGCGAAGGCCTTGATCTCGACCGCATTGCCCGACGGGTCGTGGAAGAACATCGTAGCCTGCTCGCCGACCTCGCCCTTGAAGCGGATGTAGGGCTCGATCACGAAGGCCGTACCGGCGGCGCGCAGCCGCTCGGCCAGGGCCTGCCACTGCGGCATCGACAGCACCGCGCCGAAGTGGCGCACCGGCACGCCGTGGCCGTCGACCGCGCTGGTGCCGGCCGGGCGGCACTCGCCCGGCGCCAGGTGGGCCACGATCTGGTGGCCGTAGAAGTTGAAGTCGACCCACTCGGGCGAGCTGCGGCCCTCCGGGCAGCCGAGCAGCTCGCCGTAGAAGCGGCGCGCCGCCGCGAGATCGTGGACCGGGAAGGCCAGGTGGAAGGGGGGCAGGGCTGACGGCTGGGTGGACATGGAGCGAACCTCGTGGTGAATGGATGGCCGCCAGTCTAGGAAAACCCATGCATCCTGAAAAGCGATAAATACTTGTCGATCTGATCGTGGAAATCGATTAGGCTGCGGCCGTGCTGAAAGAGCTGCGCACCTTCCTCGCCGTCGCCCGCCACGGCACCTTCTCGCGCACCGGCGAGCAGGTGGGCCTGACCCAGTCGGCCGTCAGCGCGCAGATACAGCGGCTGGAAGCATCGCTGGGCTTCCCGCTGTTCGACCGGGTGGGCCGCAACGCGCGGCTCAACCCGGCGGGCCGCGAGACGCTGGCACGCGCCGAGCAACTGGTGGCGCTCTTCGAGGGCCTGCACCAGCCCGCCAGCGGCGCGGCCACCCTGCTGCGCATGGGCGCCATCGCCTCGGTGCAGGCTGCGGGGCTGACGGATGCCCTGGTGCAGTTGCGCGCGGCCCACCCACAGCTGCGCCTGCGGGTGGTGCCCGGGGTCTCGCTCCAACTGCTGGGCGGGGTGGACGCCGGCGAGCTCGACGCGGCGGTGATGATCCGTCCGCCGTTTGCGCTGCCGCCCGAGCTGGCCTGGCGGCCGCTGTGGGACGAGCCCTTCGTGCTGGCGGTGCCGGCGCGGGTCAAGGGGCGCGACTGGGAGCGCATCCTGCGCAGCGAGCCCTTTTTGCGCTATGACCGCAACTCCTTCGGCGGCCGTGCGGTGGGCCAGTTTCTCGAGGCGGCCGGCATCGAGGTCGACGACGCGGTGGAGATGGACGAGATCGGCGGCCTGCTGCAGCTGGTGGCGCGCGGCATGGGCGTGGCGCTGGTGCCGCGCTGCCAGCCCTACTTCCCGCTGCCGGCGGGGGTGCGCGCGATCACGCTGGGCGCCGCCGGCCTGCGCCGCGAGATCGGGCTGGTGGAACGGGCGCGCCACCCGCAGGTGGCGCTGGTGCGCGGGCTGTACGAGGCGCTGCGCAAGGCGCCGCGCGCCTAGAATCCGCCGGCCATGCGCCAGGTGCTCCAGAGGCTCGCGCACAACTCAATCAAGGAAGTGTCAGAGATGGGCGCGCAGTGGAAAGCAAAGCACAAGGACCTCGCCGCCAATGCCAAGGGCAGGCTGTTCGGCAAGCTGGCCAAGGACATCATGATCGCCGCGCGCCATGGCGCCGACCCGGCCGCCAACGCGCGGCTGCGGCTGGTCGTCGATCAGGCTCGCAAGGTCTCCATGCCCAAGGACACGCTGGAGCGGGCGATCAAGAAGGGCGCCGGGCTGACCGGTGAGGCGGTGCACTTCGAGCATGCGATGTACGAAGGCTTCGCGCCGCACCGCGTGCCGGTGATGGTGGAGTGCCTGACCGACAACCTGAACCGCGCCGCCTCCGAGATGCGGGTGCTGTTCCGCAAGGGGCAGCTCGGCACCTCGGGCTCGGTCTCGTGGGACTTCGACCACCTGGGCATGATCGAGGCCGAGCCCGCGGCGGCCGGCGCCGACGCCGAGCTGGCGGCCATCGAGGCCGGGGCGCAGGACTTCGAGGCGGTGGACGAAGACGGTGTCGCGCTGTTCCTCACCGACCCCGCCGACCTCGACCTCGTCAGCCGCGCGCTGCCGGCCCAGGGCTTCAGCGTCTTGTCCGCCAAGCTCGGCTACAAGGCCAAGAACCCCGTCGGCGCGGCCAGCCTGAGCGCCGAGCAGTTGGAGGAGGTGGAGGCCTTCCTCGCCGCGCTCGACGCGAACGAAGACGTGCAGAACGTCTTTGCGGGGCTGCAGGGCTAGGCGCTCACGCCCCAGCGCCCCGAGCCGGGCCAAGGGTGGCGGGCCGCCAGCGCTCAGGGTAAGCGCGTAGAGCGCCGCCTGGCATTCCATAACGGATACGGCGGCCCCGAACGGAAGTCCGTGCGAGGCTGCCGCTGCCGCCGGCCAGAAAGCCTTGCAAATCAAGCACTTGCGCGTCGCTCCCGGAGCGGCTGGGGGTGGCACTCGTTTTGCTGTTGTTGGGCATGACCCCGTCCGCTGAGACGGGGCCTCCCAAGAACGACAGGAGACAAGATGAGCGCCAGCCCGGATACCGATCCGCTCGAGACCAGCGAGTGGCTAGACGCCCTCAAGGCCGTGCAACATGTGCGCGGCACGCAGCGCACCAACCACATCGTCAGCCGCCTCGTCGACCAGGCCCGGCGCGACGGCATCTACGTGCCGCAGTCGCTGACGACGGCCTATGCCAACACCATCCCGCCTGAGGAGGAGGAGAAGTCCCCGGGCGACCGCGAGATCGAGCACCGCCTGCGCTCCATCATTCGCTGGAACGCGATGGCCATCATCCTGCGAGCGAACAAGGAGTCGTCGGAGCTGGGCGGCCACATCGCCAGCTTCCAGTCGGCGGCCACGCTCTACGACATCGGCTTCGGCCACTTCTGGCACGCCGCCAACGAGACCCACGGCGGCGACCTGGTCTACTTCCAGGGCCACTGCTCGCCCGGCATCTACGCCCGCGCCTTCATGGAGGGCCGGCTCACGGAGGCGCAGTTGCTGGGCTACCGGCAGGAGACCGCAGGGCGCGGCATCTCGTCGTACCCGCACCCCTGGCTGATGCCGGACTTCTGGCAGTTCCCCACCGTCTCGATGGGCCTGGGCCCCTTGATGGCGATCTACCAGGCGCGCTTCCTCAAGTACCTGCAAGGCCGCGGCCTGGCCGAGACCGGGCCGCGCAAGGTCTGGGCCTTCATGGGCGACGGCGAGATGGACGAGCCCGAGTCGCTGGGCGCGATCTCGCTGGCCGGCCGCGAGCGGCTGGACAACCTGATCTTCGTCATCAACTGCAACCTGCAGCGGCTGGATGGCCCGGTGCGCGGCAACGGCAAGATCATCCAGGAGCTCGAGGCGGTGTTCCGCGGCGCCGGCTGGAACGTGATCAAGATCGTCTGGGGCAGCGGCTGGGACGCGCTGCTCGCCAAGGACACCTCCGGCCTGCTGCTGCAGCGCATGGAAGAGTGCGTCGATGGCGAGTACCAGGACTTCAAGAGCAAGAGCGGCGCCTACGTGCGGGAGCACTTCTTCGGCAAGTACGAGGCGCTGAAGGCCCTGGTGGCCGACATGAGCGACGACGACATCTGGGGCCTGACGCGCGGCGGCCACGACCCGGTGAAGGTGTTTGCCGCCTACGCCGCCGCCGTCAAGCACACCGGCCAGCCGACCCTGCTGCTGCCCAAGACCGTCAAGGGCTACGGCATGGGCGAATCGGGCGAGGGCCAGATGATCGCCCACCAGGCCAAGAAGATGACGCTGGACGCGCTGCGGGGCTTTCGCGACCGTTTCCAGATCCCCGTCAGCGACGAGCAGCTGGCCGAGGTGCCCTTCATCAAGCTGCCCGACGACAGCCCCGAGATGAAGTACCTGCATGCGCGCCGCGCCGCGCTGGGCGGCTATCTCCCGGTGCGCCGCCGCAAGTCGGCCGCGCTCGAGATCCCGCCGCTGTCCACCTTCGACCGCCTGCTCAAGCCCACCGGCGAGCGCGAGATTTCCACCACCATGGCCTTCGTGCAGATGCTGGGCACGCTGGTGCGCGACAAGAACATCGGCAAACACGTGGTGCCCATCGTGCCCGACGAGTCGCGCACCTTCGGCATGGAGGGCATGTTCCGCCAGCTCGGCATCTACTCGTCGCTCGGCCAGCTCTACAAGCCGCAGGACTCCGACCAGCTGATGTACTACCGCGAGTCCAAGGACGGGCAGGTGCTGCAGGAGGGCATCAACGAAGGCGGCGCGATGTCGTCGTGGATCGTCGCGGCCACCTCGTACAGCACGAACAACGTGCCGATGATCCCGTTCTACATCTACTACTCGATGTTCGGGCTGCAGCGGGTGGGCGACCTGGCCTGGCTGGCGGGCGACATCCGCTGCCGCGGCTTCCTGCTGGGCGGCACCGCGGGGCGCACCACGCTGAACGGCGAGGGCCTGCAGCACGAAGACGGCCACAGCCACCTGCTGGCGGCGACGATCCCCAACTGCATCGCCTACGACCCGAGCTTCGCCCACGAGGTGGTGGCCATCGTCCGCGACGGCATGCGGCGCATGTACGAGGAGCAGGAGGACGTCTTCTACTACCTCACGCTGATGAACGAGAACTACCCGCACCCCGGCATGCCCGAGGGCAGCGAGGCGGGGATACTGAAGGGCCTGTACCTGCTGCAGGACGGCGGCAAGGCCAAGGGGAAGGGCGCGCTGCGCGTGCAGCTGATGGGCAGCGGCACCATCCTGCGCGAGGTGATGGCCGCGGCCGAATTGCTGAAGGCCGACTTCGGCGTCACGGCCGACGTGTGGAGCGCCACCAGCTTCAACGAGCTGCGCCGCGACGGCATGGCCGCCGAGCGCTGGAACCTGCTGCACCCCACCGAGCCGCGCCGCAAGAGCTTCGTCGAAGCCAGCCTGGAAGGGCACGACGGCCCGGTGGTGGCCGCCACCGACTACATGCGCAGCTTCCCCGACCAGGTGCGCGAGTACGTCGCGCTGGCCGGCAAGCGCTACGTGGTGCTGGGCACTGATGGCTTCGGCCGCAGCGACTACCGCGTGAAGCTGCGCCGCTTCTTCGAGGTCGACCGGCACTGCGTGGCGGTGGCGGCGCTGAAGGCGCTGGCCGACGACGGCAAGCTGCCGCCGGCCACCGTGGCCGAGGCGATCGCCAAGTACGGGCTCGACACCGAGCTGCCCGCCCCCTGGACCGTCTGAGCGAGAACAGCACCATGAGCTCAAGCATCGAAGTGAAAGTGCCGGACATCGGCGACTTCAAGGACATCCCGGTGATCGAGGTGTTCGTCAAGGTCGGCGATACCGTGAAGGCCGAAGACCCCCTGGTTTCGCTCGAGTCCGACAAGGCCACGATGGACGTGCCGGCCCCGGTCGGCGGCGTGGTCAAGGAGCTGCGCGTGAAGGTCGGCGACCTGCTCAGCGAGGGCAGCCTGATCATGCTGTTCGAGGGCAGCGGTGCCGGGTCTGCCGCGCCGGCGGAGGTGGCCAAGCCCTCGGTCGTCGCGCCGCCGTCGCCGGTCAGCGCACCGGGCGGCACGGCCGAGGTGCGCATACCGGACATCGGCGACTTCAAGGACATCCCGGTCATCGAGATCTTCGTCAAGGTCGGCGACACGGTGAAGGCCGAGGACCCGCTGTTGTCGCTGGAGTCGGACAAGGCGACGATGGACGTGCCGGCGCCGCTGGGCGGCACGGTGCAGCAGATCCTCGTCAAGCTCGGCGACACGGTGTCCGAGGGCACGGCGATCATGCTGCTCGGCACCGGCGCGGCCAGCGGCGCACCGACGGCGGCGGCCTCGGTGGCGAGCGCCGCAACGCCGGCCGCGTCCACGGCCGCCGCGCCGGCGGGGCCTGCAGCGTCCGCCAGCGGGGGCATCGACGAGGCCGCCTTTGCGCTGGCCTATGCCGGCCCCGGGGCGCGCAAGCTGGCACGTGAGCTGGGCGTGGATCTCGGCAAGGTGGTGGGCAGCGGCCAGCACGGCCGCATCGTCAGCGACGACGTGCAGGCCTTTGCCAAGAGCGGTGGCGCGGCCGCAGGGCCCGTTCCCGCCGCGGCGCCTGCCGCGAACAAGGCGGCCGGCGCGGGAGGCGGCGGCAGCCTCGACCTGCTGCCCTGGCCCAAGGTCGACTTCGCCAAGTTCGGCCCCATCGAGCGCAAGGAGCAGTCGCGCATCAAGAAGATCTCGGCCGCCAACCTGCACCGCAACTGGGTCGTGATCCCGCATGTCACCACCCACGACGAGGCCGACATCACCGATCTCGAAGCCTTCCGCGTGCAGATGAACAAGGAGCTGGAGAAGTCGGGCGTGAAGGTCAGCATGCTGCCCTTCATGATCAAGGCGGCGGTGGCCACGCTGAAGAAGTTCCCCGAGTTCAACGCCAGCCTGGACGGCGACCAGCTCGTGCTGAAGAACTACTGGCACATCGGCTTCGCGGCCGACACGCCCAACGGCCTGGTGGTGCCGGTGATACGCGACGCCGACCGCAAGAGCATTCCCGAAATCACCAAGGAGATGGGCGAGCTCGCCAAGCTCGCGCGCGACGGCAAGCTCAAGCCCGACCAGATGCAGGGCGGCAGCTTCACCATCAGCTCGCTGGGCGGCATCGGCGGCATCTATTTCACGCCCATCATCAACGCACCCGAGGTGGCCATCATGGGCGTGTGCAAGTCCTACTGGAAGCAGCACTCCAGTGACGGCAAGACCTCGAGCTGGCGGCTCACGCTGCCGCTGTCGCTGTCGTGGGACCACCGCGTCATCGACGGCGCCGCCGCCGCACGCTTCAACGTGCACTTCGCCAATCTGCTCGCCGACATGCGGCGCTTGATGTTCTGA
>DATHWJ010000124.1:0-31062 GCA_035460745.1 Ideonella sp.
CGCCGCCCGCGATCGTGGTGGCGATTACGTCGCGGGTCATGGCGGCTCAGCGCGGCGGCGCGCCGGGCTCCTGCTGCCCGCTGGCGTAGGCCGCATGCAGGTGCGCCGGCTTGGCCGAGCGCTTGCGCATGCGGATGTTGAGCATCTCGACGCCCACCGAGAAGGCCATCGCGAAGTACACGTAGCCCTTGGGCACATGCTGGTCGAAGCCTTCGGCGATCAGCACCACGCCGACGACGACCAGGAACGACAGGGCCAGCATCTTGATGGTCGGGTGGTCCGACACGAAGCGGCCGATGGCGCCAGCGAACAGCATCATCAGGCCGACCGACAGGATCACCGCGACGATCATCACCGCCACCTCGTCGACCATGCCGACCGCGGTGATGATGGAGTCCAGCGAAAACACCATGTCGACCACCATGATCTGCAGGATCACCGCGGTGAACGTGGCCTTCACCGCGCTGGAGGCGTGGCCTTCTTCGCCCTCCATCGACTGGTGGATCTCGCCGGTGCTCTTGTAGATCAGGAACAGCCCGCCCAGTATCAGGATCAGGTCTCGCCCGGAAATCTCCTGGCCCAGCACCGTGAACAGCGGCGCGACCAGGCCGACGATCCATGAGAGCACGAGCAGCAGCCCGATGCGCATGAACATCGCCATGAACAAGCCGATGCGGCGGGCGAACTCGCGCTTGTCCGGCGGCAGCTTGTCCACCAGGATGGAGATGAAGACGATGTTGTCTATGCCCAGCACCAGCTCCAGCGCGGTCAGGGTGGCAAGGGCGATCCAGACTTGGGGATCGGTCAGCAGTTCCATCATGGTGTTTGATCTCGGTTCGTGGGCCGGGGAAGCGCCGCACTTTAGGCGCTGCCATCTTTCGGGTAAATTCGTTTTATCGGAGCGTATGCTTCGAGAAAAGCGCATCGTTGCCATCTGCCATGCTGAACTTCAAGCACCTGTACTACTTCTGGGCGACCGCCAAGGCCGGCGGCATCGTGCGCGCCGGCGAGCAGCTGCACACCACGCCGCAGACTCTCTCCGGCCAGATCAAGCTGCTGGAGGACAAGCTGGGCTGTGCGCTGTTCCGCAAGAGCGGGCGCAACCTGGAGCTGACCGAAGAGGGCCGCATCGCGCTGGGTTATGCCGACCAGATCTTCGCGCTCAGCGCCGAGCTCGAGGCGGCCCTGGGCCCGGTCCGCAGCGGCCCGCAGACGCTGGACTTCCGGGTCGGCATCGCCGACTCGGTGCCCAAGGCCATCGCCTACCGGCTGCTGGAGCCGGCACTGGGCCTGGCGACGCCCGTGCGGCTGATCTGCCAGGAGGGCAAGTTTTCCGACCTGTTGGCCCAGCTCTCCGTGCACCGCCTCGACCTGGTGATCGCCGACGAGCCCATCGCCCGGCAGCTCAGCGTAAAGGCCTTCAGCCATGCGCTGGGCACGACCTCGATGAGCTTCTTCTGTGCGCCGGTGTTGGCCAGGACGCTGGCCGGTGCCTTCCCGCAATGCCTGAACGGCGCACCGATGCTGAAGCAGGGCGCGGCCACCGCGATGCGCCAGCGCCTGGAGCTGTGGCTGACCCAGCAGCAGCTCTACCCCTACGCGGTGGGTGAGTTCGACGACGCCGCGCTGATGAAGGCCTTCGGCCGCGAGGGCCGCGGCGTCTTCATGTCGCCCACCGTGCTGGAGGAAGAAACCTGCGAGCAGTACGGCGTGGCGGTGCTGGGCCGCACCGACGAGCTGGTGGAGGAGTTCTACGCCATCTCGGTCGAGCGGCGCATCACCCACGCCTGCGTGGTGGCGATCACGCAGGCGGCGCGGGGGCACCTGTTCGAGGCTTGATGTCTTGGGGGGTGTTCAGTGCAGCGAAGAGGGTTCTTCGCCCGGGTACAGCAATTCGTCCGCCTGCATCAGCACGCCCCAGAGGTGGGCCGGCATCGCCTGGATGGCTTCCGGCGTGCGGTGCTTCATCAGGTAGGAGACGATCTCCGTGTGTTGCTCTTGCGTCAGCAGGCCCAGGCTGCGCATTTCGTCCAGCGTCTGCATGGGGGGCCTTTCTGGTCAGGTGGCGGGCACGAGGTGAACCTTACCACCGCCGGCGGCTGCGGTGATGTCCGGAGAAAGTGGGGTCGTGGCCGCCGTTTCTCAAGCCGGATCGGCGTTGCCCGCTCAGGCCGGATCGGCGTTGCCCGCTCAAGCCGGATCGGCGTTGCTCGCCGAGGGGGCCAGAGGGCGGTCGCCGGCGCGCTTGGCGGCCTTGCTCTCGACCGTCGGCAGCTTCAGGTCCCACACCAGCCCCAGGCGCCGCAGCACGACCAGCAGCCACCAGCCGGGGTCCAGCTGCCACCACTCCAGGCCCAGCCGGGCCGAGTAGGGGAAGGCGTGGTGGTTGTTGTGCCAGGACTCGCCGGTGGTGGGCAGCGAGAGCCAGAGCAGGTTGCTGCTGTGGTCGCCGTTGCGGTAGGGCCGGCGGCCGAACATGTGGGTCAGCGAGTTGATCGCCCAGGTCACGTGCTGCACCGTGAAGATGCGCATGCCGCCACCGATCAGCGCGCCCAGCAGCACGCTGCCGGCGGTCTGGAACACCCCCCCGGCGATCACGCCCGGCAGCACGATGCCCAGCGCGACCCAGCGGTAGTAGTGGCGGTTGACGTAGACCGCGTCGGCGTCGCGCAGCAGGTCCAGCGAATAGCGGATGGGGTTGGTCGGGTTGGACTTGAACATCCAGCCGGTGTGCGCGTGCCACAGCCCGGCCAGCGCACTCTCGTAGTGCTCGCCGCGCTCGCTGTAGTAGGGCGAGTGCACGTCGCCCGCGCGGTCGCAGAGGTGGTGGTGGCGGCGGTGGTTGCTGGCCCAGTAGAGCACGGGGCCCTGGGCCGACATCGAGCCCATGATCATCAGCGCGCGGCGCGTCCAGTGCGTGCCCTTGAAGCTGCTGTGCGAGGCCAGCCGGTGAAAGCCCACCGAGATGCCGGCCATGCCGATGAAATGCATCGCCGCCCACAGGCCCAGGTAGAACAGCGACACGCCAGCGCCCAGCGCGTAGAACAACCCGCCGGCGAAAGCCAGCGCCGGCAGCACCACGGTCAGGAAGGCGACGCGGAACTGGCCGTCGAACAAGCGCGAAGAGCCCAGTGCACCGCGGGGCCGGGCGGGGGGTGTGATTGGTTCCATGGGGTCCCTCGGGTGGTCTGGTTTGTTTTTGGATGCAGGTGGGCCAGGGGCTCAGGCCGCGGCCGGCCGCGGCGCCAGCTCGCCGGCCAGGTACAGCGCGCGGCAGGAGCGGCGCTGGATCTTGCCGCTGGAGGTCTTGGGCAGCGAGAGCGCCGGCACCAGCACCATGTCGTGCAGGCTGACGTCGAACTCGCGCGAGAGGGCGCTGCGGGTCAGCGCTCGCAGCTCGTGGGCATCGACGCGGTGGCGAAACTCCCGCTTGATCTCCTGCAGCACGATCAGCCGCTCCTCCTGCTCCGCCTCGATCGTGAAGGCCGCCGAGGCATTGGGCTCGAAGGCGCCGTGCGAGGCCTCGACCAGGGCCTCGATGTCGTGCGGGAAGAGGTTGCGGCCCTTCAGGATGATCATGTCTTTCAGGCGCCCGCAGACGAAGACCTGGCCATCGCGCAGGAAGCCGAGGTCGCCGGTCCTGAAGTAGGTCTGCCGGCTTTGCGGGTGCAGCCAGCCGTGCTCACCCAGCGGGGCCGGGCCGTGGCCCTGCCCGCTGTTTTGCCAGTATCCGGCCATCAGGTGCGGCCCCCGGATGCAGATCTCGCCGATGCGGCCCGGCTCGCAGGGCTGGCCGCTGTCGGGATCGACGATCGAGACCTCCGAGCCGCAGCCCGCCGGCAGGCTGCCGCAAGCGACGATGGCCAGGCTGCTGCTCGGGTCGCCGGCGGGCTGCACCCGGCCTTGTTCGCAGGCGCTGGCGTCCACTTGCAGCGCGCTCGCGCCTTGCTGCGGCGGCCCGCCCGAGACCAGCAGCGTCGCCTCGGCCATGCCGTAGCACGGCAGAAAGGCGCGCCGCTCGAAGCCGTGCGGCGCGAAGCGCTCGGCGAAGCGCTCCAGCGTGGCGTGGCGCACCGGTTCGGCGCCGTTGAACGCGACCCGCCAGGCGCTCAGGTCGGCGTCCGCCAGCTCGCTCTCGCGGTAGCGCTGCACGCACAGGTCGTAGGCGAAGTTGGGGGCGCCGGTGTGGGTGGCGCGGTAGCGCGACATCACCTTGATCCAGCGCATCGGCTTCTGGATGAACGCGGCCGGCGGCATCAGCACGGCCTCGAAGCCGGTGTAGACCGGCTGTATCACGCCGCCGATCAGGCCCATGTCGTGGAACATCGGCAGCCAGCTGACGATCAGCGTATCGTGCCCGTGGCCGAAGCCCCGCGTGATCATGTCGGAGTTCGCGACGATCTGGCGGTGTGCGATGCACACACCCTTGGGCCGGCCGGTCGAGCCGGAGGTGTACTGCAGGAAGGCGAGGTCGTCTGGCTGCGGGGGCGAGAGCGTCACCGCCATCGCGGGCGGAGCCTCCTCGTCGAGCAAGGCCAGGCTGTCCAGCACCGCCATCGCCGCCAATGCCGGCAGCGCAGCGGCTCGCTCCGCCAGGCCGGCGCAGGTCGCGGCATCGGCCAGCATCACGCGGGCATCGCAGTCGGCGGCGATGGCGAGCAGCTTGTCGAGCGACTGCGCGCGGCGTGGCGCCTGCACTGGCACGGCGACCAGCCGCGCATACAGGCAGGCAAAAAACGCCACCACGAAGTCCAGCCCGGAGGGGTGCAGCAGCAGCAGCCGGTCGCCAGGCTCGGCATGCGCCCGCAGCCGCCCGGCCACTTGCTGCGCCTGGCGCTGCAGCTCGGCAAAGCTCAGCGAGGCGGTCTCGTCGTCGCCGGTGGCGAGGAAGCGGAACACTTGGCGCTCGGGCTGCCCCAGCGCATGGGCGTCGAGGGCGGCTGTCAGCGTGGCGAAGGTCATGGCGAGGCCCAGGTCAGACGGAGAAAGCGGTGGCCGTGGCGGCAGGGCTGGCGCTGGCGGACGAGCGGGCCGGCGCCGCGCTGCCGGCCGCTTCGAACCACGAGTGCGCGCGGTCGAAGGGCGAGGTGACCCGCGCTGTCTTGCGGCCGCTCGCGAACCAGGCCCACTGCAGCGGGCTGCCTAGGCAGTACAGGCCCATCAGCAGCCGCGCGAGGCCGGGCCGCCAGTCCCCTGGCAGCCCGCCCGGCTCGCCGGCCGACGACATCGCCAGCACCGGCAACTCGCCGCAGTGCACGCCGCCAGCCGCCTGCGGGCCGAAGAACAAGGGCGTGGGCGGCAGCGCCAGCGAGCGCAGGTCGCCATCCAGCGGCCCGGGCAGCAGGGTCTCGGCACCCGCCAGCGGCGCGGCCAGCGCCAGTCCGGGCATCACGACGACGCTTCGGCTGCCGACGCCGAGCCGGTGGAAGAAGTAGGCCCAGAAGGCCGCGACGCCAGGCGCCTGGTCGACACCTTCACGGGCGCCCGCGACGAAGCCGCCGCCGTCGGCCTGCCAGGCATCGAGCACGCCCGCCGTGACGAACCAGCGCCGCAGCTCGGCCGCCGGGTCGGCCCAGGCGCTGCCCAGCGTCTGCGGGCCCAGCACCAGCACCGGCCGCGCACCCCGCAGGGTGGGCGGGAAATCCGCGGTCGCCACCCGCTGCCCGGGCGCGTCGAGCTGGAAGCCGGCGTCGAGCTGGGCCAGGTCGCCGCCCAGGTAGGCAACCCGCTGCTTGAACTCGCTGCGGTGCAGGTTGAGCGTGTGCACCAGGTCGTGGCTCAGCCCCTGGCCGGCGGCGCCCAGCCCGCGGCGCAGGCTGCGCTGCAGGTGCTCCAGGCCACCGGCACTGCGTGCGCGCAGGGCCAGCACCAGCGGGCCCTGCGCGGGCGAAGCGGGCATGGCAGAGGTGGCCGGAGCCTCTTCGACGATCAGCGCCGCGTTCGAGCCGCCGAAGGAGAAGTTGGACAAGGCCGCCCGGCGCATCCGCTGCGCGCTGCGCGGCCAGGGCACGGGCGCCGTCAGCAGCCGGACCGCCTCGCTGGGCGGGATGGCGGCGTTGGGTTGTTCCAACCCGGCGATGGCCGGCAGCTCGCCCTCGCGCAGGCAGAGCAGGATCTTGATCAGGCCGGCGATGCCGGCGGCCGCTTCGAGGTGGCCGATGTTGGGCTTGCAGCAGCCCACCCGCAGCGGCTGGCCGGGTTCGCGGCCGGCGCCCAGCACGTCGGTGAAGGCCGAGGCCTCGATGCGGTCGGACATCGCGCCGCCGCTGCCGTGCGCCTCCAGCGCATCGATCTGGCCGGGCGCCAGGCCGCTGTGCTGCAGCGCGCGGCGCAGCACCTCGCGCTGGCCGTTGCCGCTGGGCCAGGAGATGCCGCTCGTCAGCCCGCTGTGGCCCAGCGCGCTGCCGGCCAGCAGGCCCCAGACCAGGTCGCCGTCGCGCTGCGCGTCGGCCAGCCGCTTCAGCACCACGACGCCGCAGCCCTCGCCGCGCACGTAGCCGTCGCCGCCTTCGCTGAAGCTCTTGCAGCGGTTGTCCGCCGCCAGCCAGCCGGCCATCGCGCAGGAGACCGTCTCGTCGACGGCCAGGTGCAGGTTGACGCCGCCGGCCAGCATCAGCTCGCACTCGCCGCTGCGCAGCGACTGGCAGGCCAGGTGCACGGCCTGCAGCGACGAGGCGCAGGCCGAGTTGACGCTGTAGCTCGGCCCCTTGAGGTTGAGGAAGTAGGAAACCCGGTGCGCCACGAAGCAGTCGTAGCCGTTGGGCCCGAGCTTGCCGTCGTAGGAGGCGCGGTCGTTCTTCAGCTTCAGCGCGTGCTCGCCGTGGCCCACGCCCATCACCACACCGGTGTAGCTGCCGGCCAGCGTGGCCGGCGGGAGGCAGGCGCACTCCAGCGCCTGCCAGCTCACCTCGAGCGCCAGTTTCTGCTGCGGGTCCAGCCGCGCCGCCTCGGCGGCCGAGAGGCCGAAGAAGTCGGCGTCGAAATACTCCAGGTCTTCGACAAAGCCGCCGCGCTGGAAGTGCCGGGGCTGCGGTTGCGGCGGGAAGCCGGCCCGCTCCGACCACGACCAGCGCGACGGCGGTACGGGGCCGATGGCCGAGCCGCCGCGCTGCAGCAGCGACCAGAACTCGTCCGGCGTGCGCGCGCCCGGGAAGCGGCAGGCCAGGCCGATCACGGCGATGGGTTCAGCGGTGGCCATGGTGCTCGTGGGCCTGAGGGGCCAGCAGCTTGCCGGCGATCTGCTCCGGGCTGGGCTGGCGCACGTCCCAGGCCAGGCCCAGCGCCGCCAGCAGCCGGATCGCGCCGCCGGCGATGTCGATCTCGTACCAGCGCTGGCTCAGGTAAGCCGACGAGGCGAAGGCGTGGTGGGTGTTCTGCAGCGCGCTGCCGAAGGTCCAGAGCGCGCACAGCCAGTTGTTGCGGCTGTTGTCGCGGGTATCGAAGCGCTGTTCGCCAAAGGCATGGGCGATCGACGAGTTGGTGAAGAAGAGCTGGTGCTGCACGAAGATGCGCACCGGTCCGCCCCACAGCAGGCAGTTCCAGGCGCCTTGCCAGCTCTGCGTGGCCGCCGCCCCCATGGCCGCGGGAATCAGCAGCCCGAGCGCCACCCAGGCGGCGTGCTGGCGGTCCAGCCGCTTGAGCAAGGGGTCGCGCAGCAGGTCGGGCGCGAACAGCATCACGTTGGTGGTGGCGTCGCGGTAGGTGTGGCCCTGGTGGGCGTGCCAAAGACGGTGCAGCGCCGCCCAGCGCCGGGGCGGGGGCGCCAGCGGCGTGGCGACTGGCGAGTGCGGGTCCAGCGGCGTGTCGCTGTGGCTGTGGTGGCGGCGGTGCTGCGCGATCCAGTAGGTGCCGCCGCCCTGGCCGGCCATCAGCGCAGAGGCCCAGAGCGTGGCGCGCAGCCAGCGGTGGGTCTCGAAGGCCTTGTGCGCCACCAGCCGGTGGAAGCCCACCTCCAGGCCCAGCGTGACCCAGACGAACATGCCCAGCGCCACGCCCAGCTCCAGCCCGCCTATCGGCAGCCAGAAGGCCGAGACCCCGGCCAGCAGCGTGCCGGCGATGGGCAGCCACAGCGTCAGCAGCGCGGCCCGGCGCTTGGCCCGGAACAGCGCCTCGCTGTGGATCGCGACCCGGGGCGTCGGCAGGCTGGCCATGGTCTGCGCTCCCTGGTGCCTGGTCTCTCAGCCGACGGCGGGGGCTCTGACCAGCGACATCACATGGTCGGTGATCGCGGTGATGGTGGGGTGGTCGTAGACGGCCTCGGGGCTGAGCTCCACGCCGAGTTGGTCGCTGAGCTCGCCGCTCAGGCCGACGGTGGCGGTGGAGTCGACGCCGTAGCGCTCCAGCGGGACGTCGGCGTCTATCTCCGACGCGGGAATGTTCATCAGGCTGGACAGGTAGTCCTTGACGAACTCGATGAGCTGTTCCTTGGTCATGCGGGCCTCGATCGGGTCAGGTGGCAGGGCGGGCAGCAAGCCTGCGCCGCGCGGTTCGGTAAAGGGGCCAAGCGGCTGCCGTGCTGCCTCAGGGCCCGCGAAGGCTCAGGGCGGCCAGCTTGGTACCGGTGGAGTTTGTCATCGCCTGAACCCTCCTTGCAGTCCCTAGGATCGAGCTAGCCCGCTGCGCTGGTTTCGTCTAGCGGGCGGCGCGCATCGAACCCGTCGGAGCCCATTCGTCGCGCGCTCACGGGGCGTGAGTCGCGCCGCACGGCCTGAACGCCGGCTCGTCGCCACGTCATGCGCAAACCGCATATGCAAAGCCTGTGCCCGTGGGTGCACCACGATCAGGGGACAGGATGCTGCCGGAAACGCGCTGTTGCGACGGGCTTGGTGCATGCGCGGCCTGGCATCCCGCCTGCGGCGCGCACCGGTGCGCACCGGCGCGTGGCGAGGCTGTCCGGCGTGCGTCGAGCCGGTGCGGTCGTGGCGGGGAAAGGGGCTGGGCGCGCCGCGCCGGCTTTCAGGCTTCGGGGCGGCCTTGCCACCAGGCGCGGGCGTCGGCGGTGTCCTGCGCGATGCCGGCCTCCAGGGCTTGCAGCGACGGGTAGCGGCGCTCGTCGTGCAGCTTGTGCAGCAGCTCCACGGTGATCAGCCGGCCGTAGCCGCCCTCCGAGCCCAGCTCGGCCGGCCAGCGCAGGCAATGGGTCTCGAGCAGCACCCGGCCGGCGTCTTCGATGGTGGGGCGCACGCCCAGGCTGGCCACGCCGGGCAGCGGCTCGGCGCCCAGGCCCAGCACGCGCACGACGAAGATGCCGGCGGCTGCCGGCCGGGCCGAGCGGAACGGCAGGTTGAGCGTGCGGCAGCCCAGCGTGCGGCCCAGCTTCTTGCCGTGCGTGACGTGGCCGCTGACCGCATAGGGCCGGCCGAGCAGCGCGGCGGCGCCGTCCATGTCGCCGGCGGCCAACGCCTCGCGCACGCCGGAGCTGGAGACGCGCGAGCCGTGCACCTCGTAGCTCATCATGCGGGCGACGTCGAAGCCGAGCTCGTTGCCGGCCTTGTCGAGCAGCGCGTAGTCGCCGGTGCGGCGCGCGCCGAAGCGGAAGTCGTCGCCCACCAGCACGTAGCGGGTGCGCAGCTGCCCGATCAGCACCTGCTCGATGAACTCGGGCGCCGGCAGGCTGGCCAGATGCTCGTCGAAACGCATCAGCACCACGTCGTCGATGCCGCAGCGCTCGAGCTCGCGCAGCTTGTCGCGCAGCGTCACGATGCGGCGCGGGGCGAGCTCGGGCTGGCCGGCGCGGGCGGCGAAGTAGTCGCGCGGGTGGGGCTCGAAGGTCAGCACGCAGCTGCGCAGGCCGCGGTGCCGGGCTTCGCTGTTGAGCAGCGCCAGCATCGCCTGGTGGCCGCGGTGCACGCCGTCGAAGTTGCCTATGGTCAGCGCGCAAGAGCCCCGGGCGCCACCGGCGCCGGCGCCGGCGGATTCAATCAGGACGCCGCCGAGGGGGGCGGCGAGGGGTTCGGATCGGTGTAGTGCCCTGTGGCCTCTGTAGACGCGCATAGGGCGGCATTATCGGCGGCGGGCGGCAGGTGTTTTTGCAGCAGCGCCAGCAGTGCCTGCAGCGTGAAGGGCTTGGGCAGGTGGTCGTCCATGCCGGCGTCCAGGCAGCGCTGGCGGTCGCCCAGCACGGCGTTGGCCGTCACCGCGACGATGGGGATGCGGCGCCGCGGCACGGGCTGGGCCGCCTCGTGGGCGCGCCAGCGGCGGGTGGTTTCCCAGCCATCGAGCACCGGCATCTGGCAGTCCATCAGCACCAGGTCGAAAGGCTGCTGGGCGAGCAGCGCCAGCGCCTGCTGGCCGTCCTCGGCCAGCGTCCAGCGCACGCCCAGGCGGTCCAGCATCGCGGTGGCGACCATCGCGTTGATCGGGTTGTCCTCGGCCACCAGCACGCGTCCGCCGAAGCGGGCGGAGGGGCCGGGCAGCGGCGCTTCGCGCTCCAGGCCCGGCCGCTCGGTGCAGGGCAGGTAGGCCATCGTGAAGACGAAGGTGGCGCCCGGGCCGCCCTCGCTGCCGCCCTCGCCGGGCAGGTGGATCACGTCGCCGGCCATCGCGCGGGCGAGCCGGCGCGCGATGGTCAGGCCCAGGCCGGTGCCGCTTTCGTGGCCGCCGGGCGGCTGCTCGGCGCGCTCGAAGGCCTCGAAGATGCGTTCGGCCTGCCCGGGCGGCACACCCGAGCCGGTGTCGCTGACCACGAAGCGGATCTGCCGGCCGCGCCGCGCCGCCTCCAGCCGCACCTCGCCGCGGGCAGTGAACCGGAGTGCGTTGTCGAGCAGGTTGTAAAGCACCTGGCGGACCCGCTCGGCGTCGCACATGGCCCAGGCCGGCAGGGCGGGGTCGATGCGTACCGTGAGCGCCAGCCCCTTGTCGCCGGCGACGTGGGCGAGCAGGCTGGCGGCGTCCTGCAGCAGCTCCGGCAGGTGGGTCGGCTGAGGGTCCATCTCCAGCCGGTCGAACTCGATGCGCGAGATGTCCAGCAGATCGCCGATGACGCTCAGCAGGTGCCGGGCCGAGCTGTGCACGACGCGCACCCGGCCGGCCTGGCGGGGCGCCAGCGGGGCCTGGGGATCCTGCTCCAGCAACTGGGTCATGCCCAGGATGCCGTTCAGCGGCGTGCGCAGCGCGTGGCTCACGGTGGCCAGGAAGCGGCTCTTGGCGGCGCTGGAGTATTCGGCCAGCAGCAGCGCGCGCTGGCGCTCGTCGGCGATCGCGGCGTTCTCGAAGCGCAGCCGCAGCAGCTCGAGCAGCCGCGCCTGGCTGCGCCGCGTCTCCAGGCACAGCACGCAGAAATACACCGCCAGCCCGCCGGCGACCAGCAGCGAGCCGGGGGCGTCGCGGGTGGCGTGGTAAACGGCGGTCGGCCCTATCACCGCCAGCATGAACCAGACGGCGCTGCGGAAATGGGCGATCAGCGTGAAGACGCCGACCGAGCAGACGCCCACCACGCCCGCCACCACCACGCCGTCGAGCAGCGCGTCGCCGCTGGGGGTGAAGAGCACGCCCATCGCACCCCAGGCCAGCCCGTCGGCCAGCAGACCGGCCACGTAGCGTGCGTGCCAGTGGGCCACCCGCTGGCTGCGGTCGTGGGCGCGGGAGAACAGCCAGCAGTCCAGCAGCCGCCAGAGGCCGCAGGCCAGCTTGACCCCGCACCAGCCCAGCGCCGGCGCCGGGCCGGCGTAGGGCAGCACCACCCAGCCGAGCAGCAGCGCAAACAACAGGCCGCCGGCCAGGGGCAGCGGCGTGCCGTCGTACAGGTGCTTGAGCCGCTCGAACTCGATCTGCGAGGCGATGTCCGGGCGTGGCGAAGCCGACCGGGGCGCCCCGGTGTCTCCCGCGCCGGCCGCCGAGGTCTCGGCGGTGCGCTCAGGGTCGCCCTGCAATGCCATGAAAAAACTGCCGTGCTGCGTCGTCTGAAGTGACTCGTCAAAGCGCTTGATCGGCAATTTGCAGGGCCCCTAAAGCGCCGCCATGCCGAAGGTTCCGGCAGCCAGCCGGAACCAAAGACTCTACAGCCCCTTACGGATACAGGTCGGCCGGCACCAGCCAGCGCCACTGGCCCGGGGCCAGGTCCGGCGGCAGCGCGCAGGCGCCGATGCGGCTGCGGTGCAGGCGCTCGACGCGGTTGCTGACCGCGGCGATCATGCGCTTGACCTGGTGGTACTTGCCTTCGGTGAGCGTCAGGCGCAGCGTCTCGGGCCCGGTGGCTTCGCAGGCGCTGGCGCGCACCGGCTGCGGGTCGTCCTCCAGCACCACGCCGGCCAGCAGGCGCTGCACCTGGGCCTCGTCGACCGGGTGCTTGCAGCTCACCTCGTAGACCTTGGGCACGTGGTGCTTGGGCGAGGTGAGCTTGTGGATCAGCGTGCCGTCGTCGGTCAGCAGCAGCATGCCGGTGGTGTCTTCGTCGAGCCGGCCGACCGACTGCACGCCGCGCTCGCGCAGCGGTGCCGGCAGCAGTGTCATCACGCTGGGGTGGTGGCGCGACTTCTGCGAGCACTCGTAGCCCGAGGGCTTGTTCAGCATGATCAGCGCCTTCTCGTGGAAGGGCCAATGGCGGCCTTCGACGGTGAAGACCAGGCCGGTGGTGTCGAAGTCTTCGTCCGGGTCGTCGATGACGCGGCCGGCCACCGAGACCAGGTCGGCGTTGATCAGCCCCGAACAGATCCGGCGCGTGCCGAAGCCTTGGGAGTAAAGGATCTGGCTGATCTTCATGGAGCGGGCCTTCTTGGGGCGGGTGTCGGGCAGGTGAAAAACATGAGCGGACTGTAGCGGCTCGCTCCAACGCCCATGCGCCGGGCGGTCTTGCTCAGCGCCCGCTGGCGGCCGGCCAGCCGGGCAGTCCGGTGGCGTGCCGCACCGCGTTCAGCACCGCCCGCGCCACCACCTCGGCCGCCATCACCCCGAGCACCGTCGCATGGCCGGGCAGGCCGCTGCCACCGGTGGCCAGGGCAAACAAGGTGTCGCCGTCGGCCCGGGTGTGCACCGGGTCGATCACCCGGGCCAGGCCGTCGTGCGCGACGCGGGCCAGCGCGGTGGCGCCGGCCTTGTCCAGCAGCGCATCTGTCGCGACCACACCCAGGGTGGTCGCCATGCCCACGGCCAGCGGCGCCGGCAGCTCGCCGCGCAGGATCGCGGCGCTCTGGCCCAAGGGCTGGCCGTCGTCGCCGCGCGCGCCGGCCACGATGCGCCGGTTGGCCGGGTCGATCACGTCGCCCAGCGCGTTGACGGCCACCAGCGCCGCAACAGTGATGCCCCCCACTTTCAGGGAGGCGCTGCCGATGCCGCCCTTCATCGCGCGCTCGATGCCGAAGAGCTTGCCGACCGACGCGCCCGCGCCCGCACCGACCGAGCCCTGCGCCGGCGCCTGGGCGCTCGCCGCCTCGCAAGCGGCGTAGCCGGCCGCGGCGTCGGGCCGGACCTTGGGGTCGCCCTGCCAGAGATCGAACAGGATGGCCGCGGGCACGATGGGCACGCGCACCGGGCCGACGGCCAGCCCGACCTGGCGCTCCTCCAGCCAGCGCATCACGCCGGCTGCGGCGTCGAGGCCGAAGGCGCTGCCACCGGAGAGCAGGAGGGCGTGGACGTGCTGGACGGTGTTGAGCGGGGAGAGCAGGTCGGTCTCCCGCGTGCCGGGCGCTGCGCCCCGGACATCGACGCCGGCGACGGCGCCCTGCTCACAAAGCACCACGGTGCAGCCGGTGGGCCGGGCAGCCAGCGTGTGGTGGCCGATTCGCAGGCCGGCGATGTCGCAGAGGGAGTCTGTCAAGGGCATATGTCGATGCTACTTCCACGACCAATGCCGAGGCGTGGGCCGAGGCTGCCGGGTGGCCGACTCCGCTCGTGTCCTCCGACGCCGGCCCCACGGGGGCCGGCGTCTCCCCCTTGACCTCGCTGCGCCGGCCACCCGGCACCCTCGCCACTCACCGCTCTGGCTGTTCGACCGTGAACAGCCGCCGTGGTGCCCGATCAGGACGGTGGGGCGTGCTGCGCAGTGAGGTAAAGGAGGAGGGCCCGGCACGACCGCGAACGAGCGCTCTGTTTCACGGCCCGGGGGAGAGAGCCCGGACACAAACAGTCCAGTGGACTGTTTGTGCCTGGCGAGCGCCCGAGGCTGTGCCTCGGGCACGAACGGAGCAGCACGCCCCGGCGGCCTGATCTCACTCCGACGTCCGCACAGCCCACAACGCTCAGACGACCCTCAGGCAAACACCCCCGCCGTATCCAGCATCCGCGCCGAAACCTCGCCCAGGTGGTGCAGGCCGTCCCCGAATTGCATCTCCACCATCGTCAGCCGCTTGAAGTAGTGGCTCGCGATGTACTCGTCGGTGACGCCGATGCCGCCGTGCAGTTGCACGCACTGCTGGCCGACGTAGCGGGCAGACTGGCTGACCTGTACCTTGGCTTGAGAAAGCGCGCGCCGGCGCAGGATGGCGGGCTGGTCCAGCTTGAGGCTGGCGTAGTAGCTCATCGAGCGGGCCAGCTCCAGCTGCATCTTGACGTCGGCGATGCGGTGGCGCAGGGCCTGGAAGTTGGACAGCGGCTGGCCGAACTGCTTGCGCGTCTTCATGTAGTCGACCGTGATCGCGACCAGCTTGTCCATTGCGCCGACGGCTTCGGCGGCCAGGGCCGCGATGCCGATGTCTATGCCCAGCGCCAGCGCGGCGTGGCCGTCGGTGGTGATCAGCGTGGCGGGTACGGCCGCCAGGCCCAGCTCGGCGGCGCGGGCGCCGTCCTGCGTCGGGTAGCCGCGCACGGCGACGCCGCTGGCGGCCTTGTCGACCAGGAAGAGGGCGATGCCGTCGGTTTCATCGACCGCACCCGAGACGCGGGCCGGCACGATGAAGGCATCGGCCTCGTCGCCGGCCGGCACGACGCTCTTGGCGCCGTCCAGCGTCCAGCCGCCGGCCTGCTGGGTGGCGCGGGTCTCGATGTGGTGCAGCCGGTAGCGCGCGCCGCGCTCCTGGTGGGCCAGCACCACCAGCGCTTCGGCGCCGGCCATCCTGGGCAGCCATTCGGCCTGCAGCGCGTCCGGGCCCAGTGCCAGCAGCGCCGGGGCGATCAGCGCGCCCTGGGCCAGCGGCGCGTTGACCAGGCCGCGGCCCAGCTCTTCCATCACCACCATCGCCTCGACGGCGCCAAACCCCATGCCGCCGTGGGCCTCGGGGATGGCCAGCGCGGTCAGGCCCAGCTCGGCGAGCTCGCCGTAGACCGCGCGGGTGGCCCCGCCTCTCTTCGCGATGCCGTGGCGGCGCTCGAAGCTGAAGCCTTTTTCGACCCAGCGCTGTACCGCGTCGCGCAGCGATTCCTGGTCTTCGGTGAAGTTGAAGTCCATGGTCAGGCTCCGAGCACGGTTTGGGAAACGATGTTGCGCTGCACTTCGTTGCTGCCGCCGTAGATGCTGGTCTTGCGGTAGTTGAAGTAGTTGGCGGCCAGCGGGGCGCAGTGGGCGGCGCCGACGTGGTCGCCCTGCCAGCCGGCTTCCATCGCCTCGAAGATGAAGGGAGCGCTGAAGGGGCCGGCGGCCATCATCATCAGCTCGGTGTAGCGCTGCTGGATCTCGCTGCCGCGTATCTTCAGCAGCCCGGCCACGTCCAGGCTCTGCTTGCCGCTCTTCTCGGCCGAGAGCACGCGCAGCACCATCATCTCCAGCGCCACCACGTCGACCTCCAGCTGCGCGATCTGGTCGCGGAAGCGCAGGTCGGCGTAGACCCCCTCGGCCTTGGCGATGCGCTTGAGCCGCTCGAGCTCGCGCTTGGCGCGGTTCACGTCGGCGATGTTGGTGCGCTCGTGGGCCAGCAGGTGCTTGGCGTAGGTCCAGCCCTTGTTCTCTTCGCCGATCAGGTTGTCGGCCGGCACCTCGACGTTGTCGAAGAAGACCTCGTTGACCTCGGGCTCGCCGTCCAGCATCACGATGGGCCGCACGGTGATGCCGGGCGACTTCATGTCGATCAGCAGGAAGCTGATGCCGGTCTGCGGCTTGCCCTCGGTGCTGGTGCGCACCAGGCAGAAGATCCACTCGCCGTACTGGCCCAGCGTGGTCCAGGTCTTCTGGCCGTTGACGAGGTAGTAGTCGCCGCGCCGCTCGGCGCGGGTCTTGACGGAAGCCAGGTCCGAGCCCGAGCCCGGCTCGCTGTAGCCCTGGCTCCACCACACTTCGCCCGAGGCGATGCCGGGCAGGAAGCGCTGCTGCTGCTCGGCGTTGCCGAAAGCCATGATCACCGGGGCCACCATCACCGGGCCGAAAGGCACGATGCGCGGCGCGCCGGCCTTGGCGCACTCCTCCTCGAAGAGGTGCTTTTGCACCGCGTTCCAGCCCGGCCCGCCGAACTGCTGGGGCCAGCCGTAGCCCAGCCAGCCCTTGGCACCCAGGATCTTGGCCCAGCGCTGCATGTCGTCACGCGACAGGCGCAGCGCGTTGTGCACCTTCTCGCTGATGTCGGCCGGCAGGTTCTCCGCCACCCAGCTGCGTATCTCTTGGCGGAAGCCGAGCTCTTCCGGCGTGAAGTTCAGGTCCATGGCGCGCTTGTCTCCTGTCCGTGCCGATCGGCGCATTTTGCGCACGGTCGTTCGCTTTTGTTTGTCCCTGCCGTGACAGGCCGGTACCGCCGCCAGCGCCAGGGGGCGCGGTACATTCTGCAGCCTTTGGTGCCGAGCCGGGAGCTGCCTCTTGAAGCCCATTCTTCTGCAACGAGTCGCGGCGGCGTGCCTGGTGGGCGCGGCGGCCGCGGCGACGCAAGCCCAGTTCGACCCGGCCAAGGTGGTGCGCGAGCCGGAGGCCATCGCCAAGCGCTACCCCGACCCGGCGCTGAGCTATGCCACGCCGGGCTTCAAGGCCGGCCGCGCGGACTTCCCGTCGCACGCCGAGGTGCTGGCCTTTCTGGACGAGCTGGCCCGCTCGTCGCCGCGCGTCAAGGTCGAAGAGGCCGGCCGCTCGCAGCGCGGGCTGGTGCTGCCGCTGGTGATTCTCTCGGCCAGCGGCCAGCCCGACCCTGCGCTGCCCAGCGTGCTCATCCTCGGCCAGCAGCATGGCAACGAGCCTTCGGGCGGCGAAGCGGCGCTGGTGCTGGCGCAGCAGCTCGCCGGCCCCAGGGCGGCCCTGCTGGACAAGGTCAACGTGCTGATCGTGCCGCGCGCCAACCCCGACGGCGGCGACCGCTTCGTGCGCACCACCGCCAGCGGCATCGACGTCAACCGCGACCACCTGCTGCTGCAGACGCCCGAAGGCCGCGCGCTCGCCGCCCTGACGCTGAAGTACAAGCCGCAGGTGGTGCTGGACCTGCACGAGTTCACCCTGGCCGGCCGCTGGGTCGACAAGTTCGGCGCGATGCTGAAGTACGACGCCTTGCTGCAGCCCGCCGGCGTCGGCAACCTCGACCCGCACATCGCGGCCGCCGCGCAGGCCGACTACATCGAGCGCATGCAGGCCGCGCTGGCCGCGCAAGGGCTGAGCAGCTTCGCGTATCACACGACTTCCAGCGACCCCAAGGACAAGGTCGTCTCCATGGGCGGCGTGCAGCCCGACACCGGCCGCAACGTCGGCGGGCTGCGCCCGGCCATCAGCATGCTGATCGAGGTGCGCGGCGTCGGCATAGGCCGCGCGCACTTCCTGCGCCGTGTCCACACGCAGGCGCTGGCCGCGATGACGGTGGTCGAGACAGCCGCCGCGCAAGGCCCGCGGCTGCTGGCGCTGGTGCGCCAGGCCGAGGCCGACGCGCAGGCCCAGGCCTGCCGCGGCGAGCTGGTGGTGGAGGCGCGCCACACGCCCGGCCGCCAGAAGATGGTGATGCTGGACGCCGCGAGCGGTGCCGACCTGCCGATGGAGGTGGATTGGCGCGCCGCCGAGCCGCTGCAGGTGGTGCGCAGCCGGCCGCGGCCCTGCGGCTACCTGCTGGCGGCCGCGCAGGCGGGCACGCTGGAGCGGCTGCGCCTGCTCGGCGTGCGCCTGCAGACGGTGGCGCAGGCCTCGCGCTGGCAGGTCGAGCGCTACCGGGTGACGGCGCAGGACGACGGCAAGCGCCAGGACGCGCGCGGCGCGATCGAGGACGGCGCGCCCATCCGCGTGCTGGCGGTGGAGACCGAAGCGGGGAGCGACGTGGTCGGGCCCGGCGCCGTCTATGTCTCGATGGCCCAGCCGCTGGCGCCGATGATCGCCGCGGCGCTGGAGCCCGATTCGCAGAACAGCTATGCGGCCAACCGGCTGCTGGAGCCGGCACAACTGCGGCGCGTGATGACGCCGCCGCAGCCGGCCTGGTTCAAGCCCTGAGCGGCGGCGCTGCGCCGCGTGCCTGGGACCTCAGTCCAGCAGATCCCAGGCCATCGGTGCGCCGGCCGGCGCGTCGCGGCGGAATTTGCGGCCCAGCAGCGCGTCGAAGTGCCGGGGCGGCAGGCCATGGCCGGGGCGTATGCAGCGGATGTTGTCGCGCGTGACCGTTTCGCCGGCCTTGACAGGACGCACCACGTAGACAGAGCGGCGCCGCGTCACGGCGACCGACTCGGCCTGTGTCGGGCCGTAGTGCACGCTGCCCATCGCGAGCCAGGCCGTGCGGGTCTCGCGCACCAGCTGGGCGAACTCGTCCGGCTCCAGCGAGAAGCTGCTGTCCACGCCGCCGTCGGCGCGCGCCAGCGTCAGGTGCTTCTCGATCACCGGGGCGCCCAGCGCCACGGCGGCCACCGCGGCGCCCACGCCCAGCGTGTGGTCCGACAGGCCCACCGGGCAGCCGTAGAGCTCGCGCATGTGCGGGATGGTGCGAAGGTGCGTGTTCTCGGGCGAGGCCGGGTAGGTGCTGGTGCACTTGAGCAGCGTCAGGTCGGTGCAGCCGGCTTCGCGCGCGGCGCGCACCGAGAGCTCGAGCTCGCCGGCCGTGGCCATGCCGGTGGACATGATCACCGGCTTGCCGGTGGCCGCCACCTTGCGTATCAGCGGCAGGTCGGTGTTCTCGAACGAAGCGATCTTGTAGAGCGGCACGTCCAGGCTCTGGAGGAAATCGACCGCGGTCTCGTCGAACGGCGAGCTGAAGCCCAGCATGCCGAGCTCGCGGGCGCGGGCGAACAGCGGGGCGTGCCACTCCCACGGCGTCTGTGCCTTCTTGTAGAGCTCGTAGACGGCTTCGCCGCGCCAGGGGCTCTTGGGGTCGCTGATCACGAACTCGCCGTGCTTCAGGTCCAGCGTCATCGTGTCCGGCGTGAAGGTCTGTATCTTCAGCGCATGGGCGCCGGCGCGGGCGGCCGCCTCGACGATCTCCATCGCGCGGTCCAGCGACTGGTTGTGGTTGCCCGACATCTCGGCGATGACGAAGGGCTCGCCGCGGCGGGCGGCGAAGAAGCTGGCGGGGGCGTTCACGGCTGGGCTCAGTCGG
Organism: Ideonella sp.; assembly: GCA_035460745.1. Taxonomy (GTDB): domain Bacteria; phylum Pseudomonadota; class Gammaproteobacteria; order Burkholderiales; family Burkholderiaceae_C; genus Ideonella. The sequence goes on from DATHWJ010000124.1 coordinate 19,344, forward strand.
CGTGCACCGGGTTGTTGACGTAGTCCAGGATGGCCTGGATGCTGTTGCACTGCTTGACGTGTTCGTCGGGGATGTGCGTGCCGTGCCGCTCGTCGATCGCGAACAGGATGTTGATGAAGTCGAGCGAGTCGATGCCCGCGTCGCGGAAGGTCTGGTCGTCCTTCAGGGCGGAGGCGTCGAAGCCGAGGACGATGTCCTGGATGACGGCACGGATGTTTTCGCTGGTGATCATTTGGCTTTCTCCAACAGACAGGTGGCCCAGGCGAGGCCGACGCCGAAGCCGCACAGGAGCAGCCGGCGCGCGGCTTCGGGCACGTGCTCGGCGAGCAGCATCGGTACCGAGGATGACACGGTGTTGCCGTACTCGGTCGCTGCAAAAGGGGCCTTGTTTTCGGCTCCGATTCGTTTTGCCAGGCTCTCGACGATGTAGCGGCTGCCCTGGTGGAGCAGCGCCAGGTCGATGTCGGCCATCGTCAGCCCGGCCTTGGCCAGCAGCCGCGCGACGCTCAGCGGCACCTGGGAGGCCGCGAAGTTGAAGACCGCGCGGCCGTTCATCGCCAGCCGGCCGGCGTCGTCGACCTGCAGCGCCGCATGCTGGCCGCTGGCGATGCCGAAGTCGCAGGGCCCGAGCTGCCAGACCGGGTCGTCGCTCAGCCAGGTGGCGCTGGCGCCGTCGCCGAACAGCAGCGCGGTGTCGCGGTCCGTCGGATCGACGATCTTGGAGTAAGGGTCGGCGGTGAGCAGCAGGCCGTTGCGAAAGCCCTGCGCTTGCATGAAGGCCTTGGCGACGGCCAGGCCGTGCACATAGCCGGAGCAGCCCAGCGAGATGTCGAAGACGGCGCAGTGGCTGGGCAGGGCCAGCTTGTGGTGCACCACGGCCGAGGTGTGCGGCAGGCCGCGGTGGTCGGGCGTCTGGGTGACCAGCACCAGGCATTCGACGGCCTCGGGGGCCAGGCCGTGTTCGGCGAAGAGGCGGCGCGCCGCAGCGCAGGCCAGGTCGCTGGTGTCCTGGTCGGCGGCCTTGCGGCTCAGGTGCAGCAGGCCGATCTTGTCGGCGACGAAAGCCGGGTCGGCGTCCAGGCCGGCGGCGGCCGCGAGGTTGTCCAGCCGCGTCTCGGGGCGGTAGGCCGAGACGGCGCGAATGCCTATGCTCATGTTGCACTCCGGGAAAAGTAGATCGTGCCCAGCGCCTGCCCGTCGCCCTGCAGGTCGGACTTGTAGACCTGGCCGCCCATGCTGCGCGAGAAGGCGATGGCGATGCGGGCCGGGTTCACCGGGCCCTGCGCGAGGTCGAGCCGGCTGAAGACCCAGGCGGTGGGGCCGGCCACGCGGTTCAGCAAGGCCTTGTGCAGCGCGATGGTCCGCTCGATGAAACTGGCGGTGCCCGGGTCGTCGTGGCAGATCTGCTGCCCTTCGATCCTCGCTCCGGCGACGATGGCCTCTTCGTCGAAGGGCACGCGCGCGATGTCTTGCGCCAGGCCGCTCTCGACCACCGCGATCAGGCGGCTCGCGCCGCCGCCGTCGCGGTAGCTCATCAGCACGAAGAGCTTCTCGTCGCGGCGCAGCGCGGCCAGCTCGCTCTCGCCGACGCGGCGGGCGCACAGCGGGCGGGTGGCCATGCGGTGGAACTGGAAGCTCGGCTTGTCGACCGGGCCGCTGAGCGCCAGCAGCGCCGGCACGATGTCGGAGCCGTGCAGGTAGCTGCGGCTGCCCTTGAAGGGCAGCACCAGCGGGTAGGATGTGTCGTCGTCCATCGTGGCTCCTTCGGCGCTTCTCTTCAGAAGCGGTCCATCGTGGGCAGCGGCCGGGCCGGGTTGCCGAACACAGAGAGGCCCGCCGGCAGGCTCTTGGCCACCACGCTGCCCATGCCGATCTGGCAGTCGTCGCCGATGCGTATCTTGGCGTTGACCATCACGCCGATGCCGATGTTGCAGCGCGCGCCGAGCGCCGCGCCGCCGGCGATGCCGCTGCTGGACGAGATCGCGCAGTCCTCGGCGATCTTGACGTTGTGGCCGATGTTCACCAGGTTGCCGATGCGGGTGCGGTCGCCGATCAGCGTGTCGTCCATCTGGCCGCGCACGACCACGCTGCCCGAGCCGATCACCGCGTCGTCGCCGACGATCACCGCCCCCATGTGCGGGAAGAACAGCCGCTCGCCGGCCGCCGTCACGTGGTAGCCCAGGCCGACGCCGCCTAGGCTGACGTGGTTTTGCACAAAGGCGCGCTCGCCGATGACGGTGCCCGGGCCGAGGTAGCTGTGCGGCCCGATGCGGCTGTCGCGGCCGATGCGGCAGCCACGCTCGATCACGCTGCCGGCGCCTATCTGCACGCCCTCGCCCAACACCACGTCGGCGGCGATGCGCGGCATGTTGTCGGTGACGGTGGCCGGCCGCAGGTCGAACAGCCAGGGCAGGGCCCGGATGAACCAGGCGATCGGGTCGGCGGTGACGATCAGGGCCTGCGACGGGCCGGCTGCGACCTCGAAGGGCAGCACCAGCACCCCGGCGGCCGACGACGCGACCAGCGCCGCCACCTTGTCCGCCGGGTTGTGCTTGAAAAAGGCCAGCGAGCCCGCGTGGGCGTCGGCCGGCGACGCGATGGCCGCGATGCGCGCGGCCGGGTTGCCCCGCAGCGACGCGGTCTCGCCGACGCGGTCGACCAGCTCGGCGGCGGTGAGGGAGGTGGCGACCGGGCGCGGGAAGCTGGGGTTCATGGTGTTTCCTGCGGAGTGGCGGCGCCGACCACAGCGCCCGGCCGGTACAGGTGCTCGACCACATCGTGGGCCGGCACGGCCATCAGCGCCGCCTGCGCTGCGCGCATGGCCTGGCGCCGCGGGCCGTCGGCCAGCAGAGCGGCCACGGTGCGCCGCAACTGGCCGGGATCGAGACTGGCCAGCGGGCCAAGGTCGATGGCGCAGCCGGCGCGGGCCAGTGCCTGGGCCGGGCCGCGCTGGTTGTCGGCGATGCTCACCACCAGCGCCGGCACCTGCAGGGCGCACAGCTCCAGCAGCGTGCCACCGCCGGCGCACACGGCCAGGTGGGCGCGGCGCATCAGCCGGGCCAGCGCCTCGGGCTGGCGGTGCAGCGTGACGGCGGGGTGTGCGGCGGCGAGCGTCGCCAGCGCCGCGCCGTGGGGGTAGGCGGTGCCGATCACGGCGTCGATCACGGCGCCGGCCTGCGGGTGGCCGCACAGCGCGGCGAGCACGCGCCCGGTGGCGTCCGGTGCGTCGCTGCCGCCGAAGCACAGCAGGATGCGCGGCGGCGCGCCATCGCGCGCGGCCGGCAGTGCCGAGGCCGAGCGGAACTCCTCGCGCAGCAGCGCATGGCCGGGCCCGATCAGGCGCCGGCAGGCAGCGGGCAGCAAGCCTTGCCAGCGGGGTTCGCTGCCGGGCAGGCCGACGGGGTCGAGCAGCAGGTCGGCGTCGTGCGGCCGGTTGGCCTGGCCGTCGATCGCCATCACGCGGGCGCCGGTGGCGGCGCGCAGCGTGCGCTCCCAGCGCGCGTCGAGCGCGTAGTGGTCGGCGACGATCCAGTCCAGCGGGCCGGCCGCGGCGGCGTGCAGCGCGGCGAGGCAGGCCGCCGCATCGCAGGCCGGCTCGACGGCGCCGGCGGGCAGGCCCAGCACCGTGTGGCCGGCCGCCTGGATCGCGGCAATGCCGTCGCCCGGGCCGGGCCGGCACAAGAAGAAGCTGCGTGCGCCGCGCGCCCGCAGCCTGTCCGCCAGCACCAGGCAGCGCACCACGTGGCCGGCGCCCAGCTCGGTCGAGGCATCGGCGCGTATGGCCACCCGCAGCGTCATGCCGCCTCCATCAGCCGGAACAGGCGCTCGGCGCGCGCCCAGTCCTCTGGCGTGTCGATGTCCTGCACGCGGTGCTCGGGCAGCAGCACCGGCACCGAGAGCGGCGAGAAGGTCGGCCGGTCGGCCAGCACCGAGCCGGTCAGGCCCCAGTAGAACTGGCCGGCGTCGTGGAAAGCGGGCTCCAGGTCCTGCGAGCGTGTCAGCCGGTGTTCGGGCTGGAACATCTCGACGCGGCCTTCGGCGTTCAACCGCAGCGCGCGCTGGATGGGGAAGGTGTAGCGCGCCACCGAGAAGGCGAACTCGGCCTGCTGCTCGACCAGCATCGCCACGCCGCGCGCCAGGTCGGCCGCGCTGACGAAGGGCGCGGTAGCGGCCAGCGTGCAGGTGTGCGGGTGGCTGCCGGCGGTGATGCCCAGCGTCTGCAGCGCATGGATCACGACCGGCCGCGTGGCGGTGTGGTGGCCGGCCAGCGCCGCGGGGCGGCGGAACGGCACCTCGGCGCCATGGGCCCGCGCGACCTCGGCGATCTCGTCGTCGTCGGTCGAGACGACGACCCTGTCGAACAGGCCGGACTCCAGCGCCGCGGCGATCGACCAGGCGATCATCGGCTTGCCGGCGAAGGGGCGCACGTTCTTGCGCGGGATGCGCTGGCTGCCGCCCCGCGCCGGGATCACGGCGACAGCGCGCGCAAGGCCCGCGGCGCTCACCGGCGGCTCCTGGGATCTCGAAGATGCAGCATGCGGTGCATTCCGGTCGGCATCAGTCCAGCAGCGGCAGCAAGCGCTCGGCATCGACCATGCCGGTGTCCAGCATCAGGTTCACCAGCGCCGAGCCGGCGCCGCCCTGCACGGCCTCGCGGCGGCACAGCAGGTACTCGATGCTGCCGGCAGGCAGCGTGCAGTAGGTGGTGCTGATCACGCCGGCCACGCGCCGGGGCAGCAGGCCGGCCATCAGCAGCACCTCCAGCGGCACTTGCGGCGGCAGCGCGATCACCTGCTCGCCCAGCGCGGCCATCAGGCGCGCGTCGTGCTCGGTGTTGGCCGGGTGGCCCTTGTAGGCGATCGGCCAGTCGGCCGGCAGGCAGCCGCCCTCGTGCAGCGCGGCGATGGCGCGCAGCTGGTTTTCTGCCAGCGCCAGGTTCTGCGCCTTGTCCCAGGTGCCGGTGCCGGTGAAGAGCAGGGCGTCGGAGCGGCCGGCGACCGGCGCCAGCCGCTCGGCCAGCGCGGCGTCGAGGCCGAAGAGCTGCAGGTAGCGCTGGCACTGCGCGTCGTTCAACTGCGGCAGGCCGTCGAACTGCATGTCGACCGCGAAGGGCTCGAAATAGCCGTGCAGCGCGCGGCCGGGCGCGTCGCGCAGCAGGAGGTCGCGGCGCAGCAGGTGGTAGCGGGTCTCGAACAGGTGGTGCCAGGCGTAGCTCTGCGGCAGGCCCCAGGCCAGCGGCTGGCGGTCGAACACCGCGCGGCGCAGGCCTTGCGCGGCGGTGGCGATCAGCGCGGCGGGGTCGGGCTCGGCCTTCAGCGTCTCGCGCTGCAGCAGGCCCACGGTGCCGTCGTCGTAGAGATCGAGGGTGATGGCGTCGCGGGCGTCCGGCAGCAGCGGGATCAGCTCGCGCAGCAGCGGCACGATGCCGCGCCAGGCGTGGTAGAGGTTGGAGTGGATCTCGATGCGCCGCAAGCCGCGCTGCTTGACCAGCTGGCAGACCGCCGCGACGAAGGAGGCGCTCACCGCCGCCAGCTGCGGCAGGTAGCGCGCGTTGCTGCCGGCCAGCTGCTCGGCCGACAGCGGCAGGCGCAGCCAGGTGACCCATTGCGTGAGCTCGGGCCGCTCGGCGCCGGCCACGAAGTCGGCCATCTGGTGGACCAGCGGCAGCGAGGTCGAGTCGATGTAGAGCTTGAGCACCGGCTCGGCGGCGGCGGCCGGGCGCACGCGGGCCCGCGGCGCTGCGGGCATCACGGCGCTCATGGCGGGCCGCCCAGCAGCGCGGCGAGGGCGTCGATGACGCGGTCCTGGTCGGCGTCGCCCAGCTGCGGGTACAGCGGCAGCGAGAGGGTCTGCGCGTGGTAGCGCTCGGCCCGCGGGAAGTCGCCAGCGCGGAAACCCAGCGCGGCGTAGTACGGCTGGGTGTGGATGGGGGCGTAGTGCACGTTGGTGTGGATGCCGGCCTCGCGCAGCGCCGCGTAGACCTGCGCGCGTGTCGGTCCGCCGGCAGGCGTGCGCAGTTCGACGGGGTAGAGGTGCCAGGCGCTTTGCCGGTCCGCCGGCTCGACCGGCAACTGCAGCGGCAGGCCGGCCAGGCGCCGGGTGTAGCGCGCGGCGAGCCGGGCGCGTGCGGCGCGCAGGGTCTCGAGGCGGGCGAGCTGCGACAGGCCGAGGGCCGCCTGCAGGTCGTTCATGCGGGCGTTCAGGCCGAGGGCGTGCTGCTCGTAGACCCAGGGGCCTTCGGCGGGGGCTGAAAACTCCGCCGCCTCGCGCGTGATGCCGTGCGAGCGCAGCAGGCGCAGCCGGGCGGCCAGCACCGGGTCTTGCGTGGTGACCATGCCGCCCTCGGCGGTGGTGATGATCTTCACCGGGTGGAAGCTGAACACGGTGGCATCGGCCCAGGCCGAGCCCACCGGCTGGCCGAGGTAGCTGGCGCCGGTCGCGTGGGAGGCGTCCTCGACGATGCGAAAGCCGTAGCGCCCGGCCAGCCCGCGCATCTCGCGCAGGTCGGCCGGCAGGCCGGCGAAATCGACCGGGATCACGACCTGGGGCAGCGTGCTGGCCGCGGCGGCGGCCTCGAGCTTCTGTGCCAGCGCGGCCACGCTCATGTTGCGGGTGTGCGGGTCGATGTCGACAAAATCGACCTCGGCGCCGCAGTAGCGTGCGCAGTTGGCCGAGGCGACAAAACTGTTGGGGCTGGTCCAGACGCGGCTGCCGGGCCCCACGCCCAGCGCCATGCAGGCGAGCTGCAGGCCCAGCGTGGCATTGCCCACGGCGACGGCGTGGGCCGTGGCGTGGCGCTCGGCGAAGGCCGCCTCGAAGGCGGGCACGGCCGGGCCGGTGGTCAGGTAGTCGCTGCGCAGCACCGCGGTGACGGCGGCAATGTCTTCTTCGCTGACCGACTGGCGGCTGTACGGGATGGGCTGCATCGCTGGCGTCGCAGATCGGGCCGGATCAGGCCACGCGGCGGCGGCGTTCGATCATGGCCACGCCGTCCAGGTGCTCGGCGATCAGCTCGCGCAGGGTCTCCACCGTGAGGAAGTCGGGGTTGCTGCCGCTCTCGTAGGTGAAGCCAGCCGGCACGCGCTGCCCGCCGTGGTGGGCGGCGAAGCGCTCGGGGTCGATGAAGCCCGAGGGCGGCAGGATGGCGTAGTAGCGGCCGATGTCCACCGTGTAGGGGCTGTCGCTGGCGGTGATCATCTCTTCGTGGATCTTCTCGCCGGGGCGCACGCCCAGGATCACCTGCTTGCACTCCGGCCCGATGGCCCGCGCCACGTCGGTGATGCGGTAGGAGGGGATCTTGGGCACCAGGATCTCGCCGCCCCAGGCGTGCTCTATGGCCCACAGCACCATGTCCACGCCCTCTTGCAGCGAGATGTTGAAGCGCGTCATCTGCGGATCGGTGATCGGCAGCTCGCCGCTGGGCCGGCGGTCGAGGAAAAACGGGATCACCGAGCCGCGGCTGCCCATCACGTTGCCGTAGCGCACGACCGAGAAGCGCAGGTCGCGGCTGCCGACGATGTTGTTGGCGGCGACGAAGAGCTTGTCCGAGCACAGCTTGGTGGCGCCGTAGAGGTTGACCGGCGCGGCAGCCTTGTCGGTGGACAGCGCGACGACGCGCTGCACGCCGGCGTCCAGGCAGGCCTCGATCACGTTCTGCGCGCCGAGCACGTTGGTCTTGATGCACTCGAAGGGGTTGTACTCGGCCGCCGGCACCTGCTTCAGCGCGGCCGCGTGCACGACGATGTCTATGCCCTCCAGCGCGCGCTTCAGGCGGGCCGGGTCGCGCACGTCGCCGATGAAGTAGCGCATAGGGCTGCCGCGTCCCTCGGGGAACTGCTGGCCCATCTCGTACTGCTTGAGCTCGTCGCGCGAGAGCACCACCAGCCGGCGTATGCCGGGGTGGCGCTGCAGCACCGTCTTGACGAAGGCCTTGCCGAAGGAGCCGGTGCCCCCGGTGATCAGGACCGCTTTCTGGTCCAGCAGGGTCGGCGGCAGGGCAGGCTTCATGGGCGTCTCTCGGTGGGCGCACCTTGCGGAGAACCGCTGCACGCCGGGGTGGTATGCAAAAGATTCTAGGAAGCGGGGGCGTGAACTAAAGCCCGAAAAACTCGGCGAAGCGGGGCCATACGGGAGCCTCTGCTGCCCGCCGGCGCGGCCCTCGCCGAAGCAGCCTCAGCTGGCCGCCGGCAGGGGAGCGGGCGGCAGGCCGGCCTGGGCGCGCTCGAACATGCGCTGCAGCAGCGCCTCGTAGTCGCGGGCGTAGAGGTCGGTGTCGAACAGCGGCAGCGACAGGCGCTGGCTCTCCAGGTGCAGCTTGACGCCTTCGAGGATCTGGGGCTCGTTGGCCAGGCCGGTGGCCAGCGCCACGTAGGCGGCTTCGTCGGCGGCGGCGAAGTCCGGCAGGCCGCAGGCGTGCACCAGGCTGGCGGCCACGCGCGAGGCGTAGGTGGGGCCGGGCACGGTCAGCACCGGCACGCCGGCCCAGAGCGCTTCGCTGGCGGTGGTGTGGGCGTTGCAGGGCCAGGTGTCGAGGAAGAGGTCGGCCACGCGCAGGCGGGCGATGTGCTGCGCCAGCGGCACCTTGCCGGCCCAGAAGACCCGCTCGGGCGCGACGCCGCGCCGGGCCAGCTCGCGCAGCAGGTTGGCCTGCGCATGCGGGTTCCAGGCCAGCATCCACAGCACGGCGCGCGGCGCGCCGGCCAGCACCTGGGCCCACAGGTCCAGCATGTGGGGCGACACCTTGTAGGTCTGGTTGAAGCAGCACAGCACCACCGCGTCGTCCGGCAGGCCCAGCTTGGCCCGGCTGGGGGCGGGCGGCAGCGCGCGATGGCGGTCGTTGGGCTGGTAGCTGTGGGGCAGCTGGGCGATCTGCTCGCTGTAGCTCGCGGCGTGCGCCAGCGGCGTGACGACGGGGTCGCCGATCATGTAGTCGATGAACTCGGCGCCGCTGGTGGCGGGGTAGCCGAGGTAGGCCACCTGCACCGGAGCCGGCCGGTAGGCCAGCAGCTCGAAGCGGCTGCCGCGGGTGTGGCCCTTGAGATCGATGGCGATGTCCAGGCCGTCGGCCCGCATGCGCAGCGCGATGTCGGCATTGGACAGGTGCGTCACGTCGATGAACCGGTCGCAGGCGGCGCGCACCCGGCGGGCGATGGCGCTGCCGTCGTCGGCGCTGTGGCTGTACAGGCTGACCTCGAAGCGCGTGCTGTCGCGGCGCTCCAGCAGCTCGGCCATCAGCACCGAGGTGGCGTGCTGGTGGAAGTCGCAAGAGAGATAGCCCACGCGGATGCGCCCGGGCGCGCGGGGGCCCGGCGCCGGCAGCGGCTTGATGCCGCGGGTCAGGCCTCGGCTGCGCAGCGCGCCGATGCGGCGCTGCTGGGCCGGCGTGGCGTCCACCGCGAGCAGCGCGAAGGGCGAGAGCAGCTGGCCGCTGGACTCGGGCGTGCTGTCCAGCGCGGCGAGCAGCTGCGCGGTGTCGTCGGCGGTGTGGGTCCAATCGCAGGCCTGGCGGCCTTCGTGCACCAGCAGCGAGAGCGCCAGCGCGCGCACCGCGCCGTCGTCCAGCGAGACGGCAGTGCGGAAGCACTCGGTGGCCTCGCGCGTCAGGCCCAGGTCCTTGAAGGTCAGGCCCAGCCGGTAGTGCACCAGCGCGGCGTCGATCTTGAGCGCCAGCGCCTGGAAGAAGGCATCGACGGCGTCCTGCAGGCGCTGGGCCTGGAACAGCGCGTTGCCGTGGGCGTTGTGCCAGTCGTGGTCGCGCGGCGCGTCTACGGGATAGCCGTCGAAGACGGCGGCAGCCTCGGCAAAGCGGTTTTGCTGGCCCAGGCACTCGGCCAGCAGCCGGCAGGCCAGGGGTTGGGCCGGGTTCAGCGCCAGCGCCTGGCGGGCCGATTCGGTGGCCTCGGCCAGGCGGCCGGTGGGCAACTGCGCGCGGGCGAGGTTGAGCCACATCAGCGCGTCGCGCGGCAGCAGCGAGGCGCCACGCTCGAATTCGCTGGCAGCGGCCGACCACTGGCGGGCCTGCAAGGCCCTCAAGCCCGCCTGCCAGTGACGTTCCGCGCGCTGCCGAGAATTTTTCATGCTGGGCAGACTGTAGGCAGGCGCGGCCCGCGGCGCGGCCGGATAAGCGGGCGCGTGGACGGCCTGTTCGCGGCTTGTCAGGCGCCGGCCAGGGCCCGGCAGGCCGCGGCGTCTTGCTCGCGGCCCAGGTTTTCATAGAAGAGCGCCAGGTTGCGCGCGGCCAGCACGCTGCCGCGCCCGCTGACGGCGCCCTCCAGCTCCGGGCGCTCGCCGATCTCCAGGCAGCGCTGCCAGGCGCTTTCTATCATCGGCAGCAGCTCGTCGGCGCGTGCCGGCTCGTCGGCCGCCCAGTCGAGCAGCAGGTCGCCGAGGGCGAAGAAGAAGTCGGGCGATTCGCCCCAGGCGGCCAGGCCGGCCTCGGCGCGGTCTATCGCCTCGGCGTGGCGGCCGCAGCGCTTGAGCGCGTGCAGGCTGCGCACGGCGAGGTCGTGCTTCCAGCCGGGCGACGCGCCGCCGAGCAGCGCCTGCGCTTGGTCGAAGGCGTCCAGCGCGTCGGCGTAGCGCTCGTAGACGTCGTGGTCCTTGCCGAGCTGGTACCAGAGATAGGCGTCGCCGGGGTCGCTGGCGAGGGCGGCCTGCAGCAGCGCCGCGTTGCGGCCCGACTTGGCGGCCAGCGCCTCGGGCCGGTAGCCGCTGTGCGCGATCGCCACCGGCAGCCGGCGCAGTGGCAAGCGGTGCTGCGGCTGCTCGTGCACCCGGCCGGCGTAGCGCACCGCGCCGGGCAGCACGCGGCTGAGCCAGCTCGGAGCCACCGCGCTGGCGGGCCCGTCGCCGAAGTGGCTGTCCACCTGCAGCACGCCGACGAAGTCGGGCGCCTGCCGGCGCAGCGCAGCGATCTGCTCGGCGCCGCGCTGCAGGGTCTCGTCGGCGTCCAGCACCAGGTGCCAGTCGGCGCCGGCCAGCGCCAGCGCGTGGTTGCGGGCGGCGGCGAAATCGTCGACCCAGGTGAAGTGCTCGACCCGTGCGCCGGCCGCGCGGGCGCGCTGCACGGTGTCGTCGCGCGAGCCGGTGTCCAGCACCAGCGCGAAGTCGACGTGGGGCAGGGCGCTGGCCAGCGCCGCGGCAATGCGGGGGGCTTCGTCGCGCACGATCATCACCAGCGCCACCCGCTGGGGCCGGGCGGCGGCGCGGGGCAAGGGGGGATCGTCGAGGCCGGGAACCGGGGGCGCTATGTCGCTCATCGCAAAACTTTAGGCTTGAGTCCAGCCCCTTAAGCGTCGATAAGCGGGGGTGAATGGTGGCTGTTCGTCGGCCGCAGGACTTGAGCCCCTCGATCGCCGGAACAACCGGCAAAAAAGATCTCAAGTCCGGCGATCGGCTCCCGAAAACCATCTCACGGCCCCAACGAGTTTTCAAGCGGGGGCTCCAACCAGGCGCTGAGAGGCGCGTGTTCTCCCCCATACCCCGTGCAGGAGTTTTCCAAATGGTCATGTCAGTCAACACCAACGTCGGCTCGTTGAACGCCCAACGCAACCTCAGCAGCTCGCAATCTTCGCTGGCCACCTCGATGCAGCGCCTGTCTTCGGGCATGCGCATCAACTCGGCCAAGGACGACGCCGCCGGCCTCGCGATCTCGGAGCGCATGAACGCCCAGGTCCGCGGCATGAACGTCGGCATCCGCAACGCCAACGACGGCATCTCG
>DATHWJ010000125.1:0-11249 GCA_035460745.1 Ideonella sp.
GCGGTCTTCGCTGGCGCTCCGACTGCCTTCGGATTGCAAGGGGGCCGGCCGCGTCGCCGACTCCTCTTCGCTCGCAAGCTCGCTTCGATCGATGGCGCCGAGTCAGTTGTTGATGCTCGCTGCGCTCGCCGGCCGGCCCCCTTGCAATCCGAAGCGCCGCCAACAGGGCGCTGGCAGGGCACCCGGCAGCGGCCTGCACCACAGGTAGCAGTGCACGAAGAATTCCTTGGCATGCCAACGGTGGTGCCTGCTCAGCGTGCAGCTCTCCAACAACTCACCGCTCCCGAAACGCCTCCTGCGACCTCAACATCGGCCTGAGCAAGAAGCTCAACACCGAGCGTTCCCCGGTCCGCACCTCCACCTGCCCCGTCATGCCCGGAATCACCTGTAGAGGTTTACCCCCCGCGCGCAAGTTGCTCTCGTCGGCCCGCACCAGCGCGCGGTAGTAGGTGTTGTCCGGCCCGCTGGTGCGTTCGGTGTCGCCCAGGGCATCCGGGCTGATGTATTCGACCGTGCCGCGCAGGCCGCCGTAGGCGGTGTAGTCGTAGGCCGAGAGCCGCACCTCGGCTTTCTGGCCGACCTGCAGGAAGCCGATGTCGGAGGGCTTGACGCGGGCCTCCACCAGCACCCGCGGGCCGATGGGCACGATCTCCATGATGGTGGAGCCGGCCGGCACCACGCCGCCCAGCGTGCCGGTCTTGATGCGCTTGACCAGGCCGCGCACCGGCGAGGTGAGCACGGTGCGGCGCAGCATGTCGTCGCGCACGACGGATTGTTCGTCGAGCTGCGCCAGCTCGGACTGGGCCTTGGCCAGCTCGGCGCTGGCATCCTGGCGGAAGCGGTTGACGCGCTCCTGCACCTGCATCTGCAGGTCGTTGACCTGGCGCCGCACGCGCATCACCTCGACCTCGGACATCAGCCCCGCCGACGACATGCTCTCGGCCACCTTGAGCTCGCGCATCAGCAGGTCGATGCTGCGGCGCGTGGTGCCCACGGCCTCCTGCACCGAGCGGCGGCGCGCCTGGAAGGACTCCAGCTCGGCCTGCACCAGGCCCGGCACCGCCAGCACCTGCTTGGGGAAGCGCGGCTCGCCGCCGCGCGCTTCGGCGGTCAGGCGGGCCACGCTGGCCTGCGCGGCGAGGCGCTTGGCCTGGCCTTCGTTCTGCTGCGCCTCGAAGCGGGTCGGGTCGAGCTGCGCCAGCTCCTGGCCGACCTCCACCTGGCTGCCCTCGCGCACCATCAGCGCGCGCAGGATGCCGCCTTCCAGGCTGGCGATGACCTGCTCGCGGCCGTCGGGGATGACGCGCGCTTCGGCCTTGGTGATCTCGTCGACGCGTGTCAGCGCCGCCCAGGCGATCGCCGCGACCACGGCCACCAGCATCAGGTAGAGCGCCCAGGTGGCGTGCGGCAAGGCCTCGGCGGCGTGGGCCGCGCGCAGCGAGCTCAGGTAGGCCGCGTCGGCGCGCGGCACCACGGCCGAGCGTTTTTTGCGGCGTCGCCAGCCCATGGCCCGCGCTCCGGCCGCTCAGGCCGCGACGCCGCGCGGCGCGGCGCCCGGCTTCACGGTCTGCTGTGCGGCGCCGGGGGCGCTGGCGCCCAGCGGCGGCACGGGGGTGCCGGCCAGCGCGGCCAGCACCTGCGGCTTGGGGCCGTCGATCAGCACCTTGCCGTTGTCGATCACGACGACGCGGTTGACCAGGTCCAGCGCCGCCGGGCGGTGGGTGATCAGCACCATGGTGCAGCTGCCGACCGCCGCCTTGAGCTGGCGCAGGAACATGGTTTCGGACTGCGCGTCCATCGAGCTGGTGGGTTCGTCCATCAGCAGGATCTGCGGCTTGGTGATCAGGCAGCGGGCCAGGGCCACGAGCTGGCGCTGGCCGCCCGACAGGCGCGCGCCCATCTCGCCGACCGGCTGCTCCCAGCCCAGCGGGTGCTGGGCGGCGACGCGGTCCAGGCCGGTCACCTCGGCCACTTCGGGCAGGTGCGAGGCGTCGGCACTGGCGCGGCCCATCAGCACGTTTTCGCGCAGCGTGCCGTTGAACAGGCGGGGCTCCTGCGAGACGAAGCCGACCCGCACGCGGAAGTCGGCCGGGTCGAGCTGGCGCAGGTCGATGCCATCGACATCCACCATGCCCTCGGTGGGCTGGTAGAGCCCGGCGAGCAGGCGCAGCACGGTCGACTTGCCGCTGCCGATGCGGCCCAGGATGGCGACCCGCTCGCCGGGGGCGAAGCGCAGCGTCACGTCCTTCAGCACCTTGGGCGGCGGCGTGTCGCCGCTGGCGGGGTAGGCGAAGCTCACGTCCTGCAGGCCGATGCGGCCCTGCACCTTGTGGTTGGCCACGTAGGTCTTGCCGTGCACCCGCTCGGTGGGCTGGTTCATCAGGCGGTCCAGCGCGGCCATCGCGGTGCGCGCGCCCTGGTAGCGGTTGGCCAGGCTGACCACGCTGCCCAGCGGGCCGACCGCGCGGCCGGCGAACATCACCGCGCCTATCAGCGCGCCGCCGCTGATCACGCCGTCCTTGATCAGGTAGACGCCCCAGACCAGCATCACCAGCGTGATCAGCTGCTGGGCCGCGCCCGAGATGTTGTTGGCCAGGCTGGAGAGCGAGCGGGCCCGCAGCGCCTGCTCGGCGGCCATCGCGGTGGCGTCCTCGTAGCGCTGCAGGAAGCGGCCTTGCGCGCCGCTGGCCTTGAGGTCTTCCAGGCCCTCCACCGCCTCGACCAGCAGGCCTTGCAGGTCGGCCTGGCGGGCCATGCCGTTGCTCATCGAGCGGCGCAGCCGGCCTTGTATCAGCATTGCGCTGCCGAGGATGATGGGGATCGCTGCCACCAGCACCCAGCCCAGCGGGCCACCGATCAGGAAGGCCATCGCGACGAAGAGGGCGATGAAGGGCAGGTCGCTCAGCGCCGACAGGCTGGCCGAGGCGAAGAAGTCCCGCACCACCTCGACCTGCGCCAGCACGTGGGCATAGGAGCCGGCCGAATCGGGCCGGTGCTCCAGCCGCACGTTGAGCGTCTGGCGGAACAGCAGCGAGCCGATGATCATGTCGGCCTTCTTGCCGGCCATGTCGATCAGGTGGGCGCGCAGCTGGCGCGCGGCAAAGTCGAAGACCTGCGCCACCAGCGCGCCGGCGGCCAGCGCCCACAGCGTGACCATGGCCTGGTGCGGGATCACGCGGTCGAACACCACCGAGGTCACCAGGCCGATGGCGATCATCAGCACGTTGCTGAGCAGCGAGGCCACCATGCCGGCGCGGTAGTAGGGGAAAAAGCGTTTCAGCGTGCCCCACAGCCAGTGGCTGCCGGGGTCGTGCAGCGAGGGCTCCTCGGCCGGGCTGTTGCCGGCGGCGGCCGCGACGATCTCGGGCGCCGCGGCGATCGCGAAGCCGCTGTATTCGGGCGCCAGCTCGGCCTCGGTGGCCACGCAGCCTTGCGGCGTCGGGCCCGGCATGATGACCTCGAAGCGCTCGCCGTGGCCGCCCTTGCTGGCCGGCAGGCGGCGGGCCAGCACGCAGGCGTCGCCGTGCTTGAGCAGCAGCACCGCCGGCAGCAGCATGTCGTGGATGACGCCGATGGGCCGCTGTATCAGGCCGGCGCGGAAGCCGTGGTCGCGCAGCGCGCGTATCGCCTGGTGCGGCTCCAGCGGCGCTTCGAGCGAGAGGCCGGAGGCCAGCACGTGGGCCGAGCGCGGCCGGCCGTGGTGGGCGGTGATCCAGACGATGGCGTGCAGCAGCGGGTCGTCGGCCAGGGCTTCCTCGCTGAGCGGTACGGCCCCCATCGCGGCCTCGGCCAGCTCGGCCGGCACCTGCTGCGTCAGCACGGGCGGCTCGGGCCGGCCCGCGGGCGCACCCGAGCCCGGCCCGCCGCCGAAGTCGTCCTCGAAAAAGGGCTCTTGCCGGTCGGCCATGTGTCAGCCTGGCGGGCTCTGCGCGGGGCGGTGCCGCAGCGCCTCTCGCGCGAAGGCGTGCTCGAGGTCGCGCACGCGCGCCGGCACGTCGAACAGGCGCGAGCGGCGGCCCTCTTCGGCGAGGTAGCGCTTGTAGCTGGCGATGCGCTGCGGCTGCCGGCCCAGCAGCACGGCCATCTGCTCGTAGGCGGCGGCGGAGTCGACCGCCAGCTCGGGCAGGCCGACGGCATGCAGCAGGCTGCCGGCCATGCGCGAGATGTAGCTGCGGCCCGAGCGGGTCAGGATGGGCGTGCCCACCCACAGCACGTCGCTGGCGGTGGTGCCGGCGTTGTAGGGGAAGGTGTCGAGCACCAGGTCGGCGAGCTGGAAGCGGGCCAGGTAGGCGTCCGGCGCGACACGCGGGGCGAAGACCAGCCGCTCGCGGGCCACGCCGGCCGCATCGGCCTCGCGCAGCATGTTGTCGCGCGCCCATTCGTTGTCGGCCAGCAGCCACAGCACGCTGTGCGGCACCTGCCGCAAGACCCGCATCCAGAGCTGGAAGACCTCTTCGGTGAACTTGAAGTTGTTGTTGAACGAGCAATAGACGAAGGCGTCTTCCGGCAGGCCGGCGGCGGCGCGGGTCGGCCGGGGGCCGATGGCGCGCTGGCGGTCGCTGACCTGGTAGCAGTGCGGCACGTAGAGCGGCTGCTCGGTGTGGAAGGGCAGCAGCTCGGCCGGCATCACATAGGGATCGGCGACGATCCAGTCCACCCCGGGCAGGCCGGAGCAGCCGGGGAAGCCGAGGTAGCTGACCTGCACGGGTGCCGGGCGGCGCGCCAGGATGGCGGGGCGGGCGCCCTGGGTCAGGCCTTGCAGGTCGACCAGCACGTCGATGCCGAGCTGGGCGATCAGGCGGGCGGCGGCCTCGTCGTCGAGGTCGGCGAGGCGCACGTGGTGGTCCAGCGCCTCGACGATGCGGCGGCGCAGCGGGGAGCCGTCGTCGCGGCTCCAGCAGAAGCCGAAGACCTCGAAGCGCTCGCGGTCGTGCAGCTCCAGCAGCTCCACCGTCAGGATGCCGACGGCGTGCAGGCAGAGGTCGCCGGAGAGATAGCCGATGCGCAGCTTGCCGCTGCGCGCCGGGCCGCCCAGGTGCAGCGGCGTGCCGGCGTACTTGGGCACCCGCTCGTGCACGAAGCGTTGCGCGGCCATCAGCTGCAGCGCGGGGTCGTCGCTGGCGCTGAGCATGGCCAGCGCCGAGGTGCCCGTCAGCAGCTGGTTGGCGGTGCAGGGGGCGACCGGGGCGTAGAGCGGCCACTGGCACTGCTTCTGGCGCAGGTGCACGAAGTGCTGCAGCACGTCGCCCTGGTCGGGCTTCAGGGCCAGGCTGGCGCGCATGAAGGCGTCGGCCTCGGGGTAGCGGCGCAGGGTCTCGAGCAGGCGGGCGCAGTTGTTCAGCGCGTGCAGCCGGGTCGGCAGCTCGGCCGGCGGATCCAGCCTGGCCACGTGGTGCCAGTGCTGCAGCGCCTCGTCGAAACGGCCGCGGCGCTCCAGCTGGTGGCCGAGGTTCAGGTGAGCCTGCGGGAAGTTGGGCTCGAAGGCCAGGGCCTGGCGGTAGGCCAGCTCGACCTCGTCGTAGTGGCCCAGCAGCGCCAGCAGGGTGCCGCGGTTGAAGCAGGCCACGTGGCGCAGGGGCGAGTCGCTGTGGGCGATCCAGTCGGCATAGAGCTGGGCGGCGGCTTCGATCTCGCCCCGCTCGCGCAGCGCGTTCGCCGCACCCATCAGCTCGGACAAGGGCAGCACGGCCACGCCGGGCCGGGCGAGCGCGAGGCTCGCCGCGACGGCGTCGGCGCTGGGCGCTTCGTTCAAGGCGTGCATGGGCAGTACAGAGTCCGGGCGAATGGCATCGGATCGATTGTCGAGAGAGGGGGCTGCCAGCGACGCGGCCAATAGAGCGGCAAAACGGCGGCTTCTTACCTCTGCGCCCGCGATGGGGCGGCCGCGGTTTGCGGCGGCCGGGGTCGCCACTACGCCACCTTGCGTATAGGTGCGCATGAGGGTGGGCCCTAGTCTGTGAACACCCCGTTACCGAGGCGCCGGCTGTCGCAGCCGGCCTGTGGCGGGAATGAGATAGCCACGTTTTCGATCCCTGTTCCTGCTTTCAACGGAGCCCACACCCATGAAAATTTCGCGTCGTTCCATCACGGCCCTGGCCGCGTCCGCCTGCGCTCTCGGCTTCACGTCGCTCGCCCAGGCGGCCGACACGATCAAGGTCGGCGTGCTGCACTCGCTGTCCGGCACGATGGCGATCTCGGAAACGGTGTTGAAGGACACCGTGCTGATGGCGATCGACGAGATCAACGCCAAGGGCGGCCTGCTCGGCAAGAAGCTCGAGCCCGTCATCGTCGACCCGGCCTCCAACTGGCCGCTCTTCGCCGAGAAGAGCAAGCAGCTGATCAGCCAGGACAAGGTCGCGGTCGTCTTCGGCTGCTGGACCTCTTCTTCGCGCAAGTCGGTATTGCCGGTGTTCGAGGAGCTCAACAGCCTGCTGTTCTACCCCGTGCAGTACGAGGGTGAAGAGCTCTCGAAGAACGTCTTCTACACCGGTGCCGCGCCGAACCAGCAGGCCATCCCCGCGGTGGAATACCTGATGAGCAAGGCCGGTGGTGGCGCCAAGCGCTTCGTGCTGCTGGGCACCGACTACGTCTACCCGCGCACCACCAACAAGATCCTGCAAGCCTTCCTGAAGAGCAAGGGCGTGAAGCCCGAGGACATCAAGGAGGTCTACACCCCCTTCGGCCACTCCGACTACCAGACCATCGTTGCCGACATCAAGAAGTTCTCCGCCGGCGGCAAGACCGCGGTGATCTCCACCATCAATGGCGACTCCAACGTGCCCTTCTACAAGGAACTGGGCAACCAGGGCCTGAAGGCGACCGACGTGCCGGTGGTGGCCTTCTCGGTGGGTGAAGAAGAGCTGCGCGGCGTGGACACCAAGCCGCTGGTGGGCCACCTGGCGGCGTGGAACTACTTCATGTCGATCAAGAACCCGACCAACACCGAGTTCACCAAGAAGTGGGCCGACTACGCCAAGGCCAAGAAGCTGCCGGGTGCCGACAAGCCGCTCACCAACGATCCGATGGAGGCCACCTACATCGGCGTGAACATGTGGGCACAGGCGGTCACCCAGGCCAAGAGCACCGACACCGACAAGGTCATCGCCGCGATGGCGGGCCAGACCTTCAAGGCGCCGAGCGGCATCGTCTCGACCATGGACCCGAAGAACCACCACCTGCACAAGTCCGTCTTCATCGGCGAGATCAAGGGTGACGGCCAGTTCAACGTGGTCTGGAAGACCCCGGCCCCGGTGAAGGCCAAGCCGTGGAGCCCGTTCATCGACGGCAACGACAAGAAGAAGGACGAGCCCGAGAAGAAGTCCTGATCGGCCTCTTGCGGCAGGCGGCCGGGCTGCGCGCAGCGCCCCGGCCGGCCTGGACATGCCGTTCCAGGGCAACGGCTGGTCCGCTTCTTGCGAACCGGCCGTTGTCACGAACCGCTGGCCTTGACCTGCGTGGTCAACCCTCCCTCTGAACCGACGGACGGATGCTTCTGATGATTTCACGCTGGCTGCAGATCCTGCAGCGCACCCTGTTGGGGCTGGCGCTCGCCGCGGCGGCCCTGGGCGCCCACGCGCTCACGCCGCAACAGGCGCTGTCGCTGGCGCAGGGCGACAACGACGAGCGCATCGCCGCGCTGCAGGCCTCGCTGACGCGCGGCGACGAAGGCCTGGCCGCATTCCTGCAGGCCATGATCGACGACGAGGTCAAGGTCGCCGCCGACAAGGTCTACCTCGTCAAGGGCGACAAGGTCACCGACAGCGCCGGTGCCCAGACCACGCTGCCGGAGGGCGCCGAAGATGTCATCAACAGCAACCAGATGCGCCGCGAGATCGACGGCGCGCTGGCGGCGCTGCGTCTGTTTGCCACCGACGTGGCCGAGCGGCGCGTGGCGATCCGCGCGCTGAAGGACGAAGCCGACGAGTCGCGCCTGCCCATCATCGAGAAGGCGCTGGCCGCCGAGACCGATGCCGAGCTCAAGGCGCAGCTCGATCAGGTGCGCGCCGCGATCCTGGTGAGCTCGGAAGACCCGGCCAAACGCAAGGAAGCCGCCACCGCGCTGGCCGGCAGCCTGACGCCTGCCACCAAGGCCTTGCTCGAAACCCGCCTGAAGCCGGCCGCCGACGGCGGCGAGCCCGACCCCTCCATCCGCACCCAGCTGCAGATCGCGCTCGACGGCGTGAACGCGCGCCTGGCCTGGGGCGAGCGCCTGGGCCTGATGTTCACCGGCATCAGCCTGGGCAGCATCCTGCTGCTGGTGGCCCTGGGCCTGGCCATCACCTACGGCCTGATGGGCGTGATCAACATGGCGCACGGCGAGCTGATGATGATCGGCGCCTATGCCACCTACCTGGTGCAAAACCTGTTCAAGGCCTGGCTGCCCGGCTTTTTCGACGCCTACATCCTGCTCGCCATCCCGGCCTCGTTCATGGCGGCCGCGCTGGTCGGGGCGCTGATGGAGCGCAGCGTGATCCGCTGGCTCTACGGCCGGCCGCTGGAGACGCTGCTGGCCACCTGGGGCATCAGCCTGGTGCTGATGCAGGGCGTGCGCTCGATCTTCGGCGCACAGAACGTCTCGGTCGAGAACCCGGCTTGGCTCTCGGGCGGGGTCGAGGTGCTGAGCAACCTGACGCTGCCCTACAACCGCATTGCCATCGTCGCCTTCGCCGGGCTGGTGCTGGCCGGTGTGGCGCTGTTGATCGCGCGCACCCGGCTCGGGCTCTTCGTGCGCGGCGTCACGCAGAACCGCAAGATGGCCGCCTGCGTCGGCGTCAACACGGCGCGCATCGACACCTATGCGTTTTCACTCGGCTCCGGCATCGCCGGCCTGGCCGGCTGCGCGCTCTCGCAGATCGGCAATGTCGGCCCCGACCTCGGCCAGGGCTACATCGTCGACTCCTTCATGGTCGTGGTGATGGGCGGCGTCGGCCAGCTCGCCGGCACCGTCTACGCGGCGATGGGGCTGGGCGTGCTGAACAAGCTGCTGGAGGGCTGGCAGGGCGCGGTGCTCGCCAAGATCATGGTGCTGGTGTTCATCGTCATCTTCATCCAGAAGCGGCCGCAGGGCATCTTCGCGATGAAGGGCCGGAGTGCTGAAGCATGAGTGCAGTTCTAACGCCCCCTTCGATGACGCCGACGCCCGCTTCGCCGACCGCTCCACCACCCGCCCCGCCATCACGCCTGCTCGGCGGCAAGGCCTGGACGGCGCTGGTCGCGGCCGTGATCACCGTGCTGGTGCTGGTGCCGGTGCTGAACCTCGTGGTGCCGTCCGAGTCGGCCTTCCACCTCTCCGATTACGCCGTCTCGCTGATCGGCAAGATCATGTGCTACGCGATCTGTGCGCTGGCGATGGACCTGATCTGGGGCTACACCGGCATCCTGAGCCTGGGCCACGGCGTGTTCTTCGCGCTGGGCGGCTATGCGATGGGCATGTATCTGATGCGCCAGATCGGCCGCGACGGCAACTACCAGAGCGACCTGCCGGATTTCATGGTCTTCCTCGACTGAAAGGCGATGCCCTGGCACTGGGCCTTGAGCGACAGCTTCGCCGCGACCCTGGTGCTGGTGGTCGCCGTGCCGGGCCTGCTGGCCTTCGTCTTCGGCTTCTTTGCCTTCCGCTCGCGCATCAAGGGCGTGTACTTCTCCATCATCACGCAGGCGCTGACCTACGCGGCGATGCTGCTGTTCTTCCGCAACGAGACCGGCTTCGGCGGCAACAACGGCTTCACCGACTTCAAGCGCATCCTCGACATTCCGCTGGCCACGCCCTCGACCCGCATGGTGCTGTTCGTGCTGACCGGCTTCACCTTGATAGTCTTCTACCTGCTGGCGCGCTGGCTGGTGGGCAGCAAGTACGGACGCGTGCTGCAGGCCATCCGCGACGCCGAGACCCGCGTGATGTTCACCGGCTACGACCCGCTCTCCTACAAGCTCAGCATCTGGGTCATCTCGGCCATGATGTGCGGCATCGCCGGTGCGCTGTGGGTGCCGCAGGTGGGCATCATCAACCCCGGCGAGATGTCGCCGGCGGCCAGCATAGAGATCGCGATCTGGGCCGCGGTGGGCGGGCGCGGCACCCTGATCGGGCCCATCGTCGGCGCGTTTTTCGTCAACGGCACCAAGAGCTGGTTCACCCAGGCCTTCCCCGAGTTCTGGCTCTACTTCCTGGGGGCCTTGTTCATCGCGGTGACGCTGTTCCTGCCGCAGGGCATCGTCGGCCTGGTGCGCAAGCTCAGCGGCAAGACCAAGGAGGAGCGGGTATGACGCCCGAGTTGCAAGAAGCCGGCGCCCACGCGCTGGAGTTGCTGCACGCCCGTGCAGGCCTGCGCCAGGGCTCGGGCGACCGCGAGGCCTCGTTCGGCCGCATCCACAGGCACGGCGTGCCCGACTTCGCGCACGGCGTGGCGCTCTACCTCGACGAGATCACGGTCAGCTTCGACGGCTTCAAGGCGCTCAACGCGCTCAGCCTGGCGATCAACGTCGGCGAGCTGCGCTGCATCATCGGGCCCAACGGCGCCGGCAAGACCACGATGATGGACGTGATCACCGGCAAGACCCGGCCCGATCTCGGCAGCGCGACCTTCGGCTCCAACATCGACCTGCTGCGGCTGCGCGAAAACGACATCGCCCAGATCGGCATCGGCCGCAAGTTCCAGAAGCCGACGGTCTACGAGTACCTGACGGTGTTCGAGAACCTGGAGCTGGCGCTGAAGGCCGATCGTGGGGTCTCGGCGTCGATGTTCTTCAAGCTGAGCGGGCCGCAGCGCGACCGCATCGGCGAGATCCTGACACTGATCCACCTGCGCAACGACGCGCAGCGCATCGCCGGCTTGTTGTCCCACGGGCAGAAGCAGTGGCTGGAGATCGGCATGCTGCTGATGCAGGACCCCAAGCTGCTGCTGCTCGATGAGCCGGTGGCGGGCATGACGGACGAAGAGACCGAGCGGACGGCGGAATTGTTCCTGTCCCTGGAGGGGCAGCACTCGCTGGTGGTCGTCGAGCACGACATGAAATTTGTGGGGGAACTGACGCAAGGGTGGAAGAAGGTGACGGTGCTGCACGAGGGCAGCGTGCTGGCGGAAGGTACGCTCGCCGACGTGCAGGCGAATGACAAGGTGGTTGAGGTTTACCTCGGTCGCTGAGGTTGTTGTTGTGCCGCTTGCGCGACTCGCTTTGTCTTTGTTGGTGAGAGCCCGCCGGGTTTCGCCCGGCCGGCGAGTCACTTTCTTTTTTGCGAAAAAGAAAGTAAC
>DATHWJ010000126.1:0-3086 GCA_035460745.1 Ideonella sp.
CAACGCACCCGAAAAGGGCACCGGCTGGCACCGCCACGAAGCGGCGTTCCACATCGTGCTGATGCTGCGCGGCTGGGCCCGCTTCATGTACGAGGACAAGGAGACGCTGGTCAGCGCCGGCGACTGCGTGCACCAGCGCCCGGGCGTGCGCCATTACCTGTTCGACTACTCGCCCGACATGGAGTACCTGGAGGTGGTGGGCCCGGCGGACTTCACCTCCGTCGATGTCGAGCCGGTCTGCGACGTGCCGGAAGCCAAGGGCTGGGGCCTCTGACGGCCCGCGCCACGCTGCGCGGCCAGCCTCAGGCCGCGGCGTCGAAGGCGCTCAACACCTGCACCACGTTGTCGCCAATCTCCGCGACCGCGTAGCCACCCTCCAGCACGAACAGCGTCGGCAGCCCGAGCTCGGCGAGTCGTGCACCCAGGCGCCGGTACTCGGGCGCGTCGAGCTGGAACTTCGAGATCGGGTCGCCGACGAAGGTATCGACCCCGAGCGAGATCACCAGAGCCTGCGGCGCATGGGCGCGGATGCGCACACAGGCCTGCTCCAGCGCGGCGAACCAGGCGGCGTTGCTGCTGCCGGCCGGCAGCGGGTAGTTCTGGTTGAAGCCCAGGCCGGCCCCGGCGCCGGTTTCGTCGGCGTGGCCGAGGTAGAAGGGGTACTCGGTCTTCGGGTCGCCGTGGATGGACTGGAACAGCACGTCGGCCCGCTCGTAGAAGATGGCCTGGGTGCCGTTGCCGTGGTGGTAGTCCACGTCGAGGAGGGCGACCCGCTGCGCACCGCCGTCGATGAAGGCCTGCGCCGCCACCGCGGCGTTGTTGATGAAGCAATAGCCGCCGAGAAAGTCGGCGCCAGCATGGTGGCCCGGCGGGCGCGAGAGCGCAAAGGCCGCCCGCTCGCCGCCACGAATGCGCGCCACCGCCGTCAGCGCGATCTCGGCGCCCAGCCGCGCGGCCGACCAGGTGCCGGCCGTGAAGGGCGTGCCGCTGTCGAATGAGTACAGGCCAAGCTGGCCGATGAAGTTGTCGGGCTCGACGTCGTGCCGAAACCCGCGTATCGGCCACACCGCCGGCAGCGCGTCGCGCGTCTGGCCCAGCGCGCTCCACATCGACCAGGCCCGCTCCAGGAAGCGCAGGTAGCGCGGCGCATGCACGCGCTCCAGCGCCGCCAGCGGAAAGGGCTGGGGCGGCAGGATCTCGCCCAGGCCGGCCGCCTGCACCGCCTGCAGCACGAAGTCGGCCCGCTCCGGCTTCTCGAAGCACGGCACCAGCTCGCCGCGGAAGAACTCGAACTCGCCGCGGTGGGCGTGGTGCTGGTCGCTGTAGACGATGTTCATGGCGCAAGCGCTCCGCTCAGAGCAAGGGGGCTGGGGGTGCGCCAGTATCCGGCAGCCCGGCCGCCAGCCGCTGCAGCACCCAGTGGCCCGCCACGCCCAGCGGCTGTGCCGCACACCACACCACGTCCACCGCGGAGCGCCGGGGCCAGCCCGGCGCATCCAGCTCCACCAGCGGGCGGGTGCCGAAGCGCTCCACCAGCCAGCGCGGCAGCGGCGCCCAGCCGAAGCCCTGCTCGGCCATCTCCAGCAGCAGCAAATAGCTGGGCGCCGACCAGCAGCGGCCGGTGACCACGGGCTCCTCCTGCTCGACGAAGGTGTTCAGCCGCAGCTCGCGGTGGCAGCTCAGCTCGCGCCGCGTGACCTGGCGCTGGCCGGCCAGCGCATGCGTCGCAGCGACGAACAAGCCCATCTCGGTGGCCTCGGCTGCGCTCGCGACGCCGATGTCCGGCGGGTACTGGCGCTGCGAGGCCAGCAGCCCGAGCTGGGCGCGGCCTTGCTGCAGCAGCGCCAGCACGTCCGCGCCCTCGGAGATCAGGCACTCGAACTCCAGCTCCGGGTAGCGCCTGTCCAGCTCCGCCAGCATCGCCTCGTAGCGCGGCGACTGGTAGGTGTCGGAGACCACCAGCGTCAGCCGCGACTCCAGGCCGGCCGAGAGCGCGCCGGCCGTGCGCGCCAGCCGCTCCTGCGCCGCCAGCACCTCGCGCGCCTGGGCCAGCAGCAGGCGGCCAGCCTCGGTGAGCTGGGGCTGGCGCGCGCGGCGGTCGAACAAGGCCACGCCCAGATCGATCTCCAGGTTGGCGATGGCCTCGCTGATGGTCGACTGGCTCCTGGCCAGCTTGCGCGCCGCGGCGCTGAAGGAGCCCAGGGCGGCGGCTTCGGCAAAGGCGCGCAGCGATTCGGTGGAGGGTGTGGGCAGCGTCATATCGGCAAAACCGATGGTAGCAATCTTTCAGCAAGGCGTGTCGCCGATCAGAATGCTGCCCATGACCTCCACCACCGCCCTGCTCCGCACCCCTGGCGAGCGCCTTCTGCACGCCGTCGTCTTCGAGTCCATCGCCCTGGTGATCTGCGCGCCGGTGCTGGCCTGGTGCATGGGCACGCCGCTGGCCCACATGAGCGTGCTGACGGTGGCGATCTCGCTGATCGCGATGGGCTGGAACATGCTGTTCAACGCCGGCTTCGACCGCCTGCAGCAGCGCTGGGGCTTCCGCCGCGGCGTGGTGGCGCGGGTGGTGCACGCGTCGGTCTTCGAGCTGGGCCTGATCGTCGCGGTCGTGCCGCTGGCCGCCTGGTGGCTGGACATAGGCTGGTGGCAGGCGCTGCTGCTGGACATCGGCGTGCTGCTGTTCTTCCTGCCCTACGCGGTGGCGTTCAACTGGGCCTGGGACGTGCTGCGGCCGCCGCGCGCGGCAAGCATGAGGACAGCCCCAAAAAAGGCCACGACAGCAGCCCCAACAGCGGCCGACGCCGACCCCGACGCTACTTGCGGCGCGCGTTCCTGACGCCCGGGATGCGGGCCACGTGGCCCATCACCTGCTGCAGCCGCGAGGCGTCGGCGACCTCCACCGTGAAGGTCATCCACGCGGTCTTGCCGCCGGAGTCGCTGACCGACTGGCTGTGGACGCCGGTGACGTTCATCTTCTCCTTGGCAAACACCTCGGAGATATCGCGCAGCAGGCCTTGCCTGTCGGAGGCCTCGACGCCGACATCCACGGGGTACACCGCGCCGGCCTCGGATTTCGGATGACC
>DATHWJ010000127.1:0-4505 GCA_035460745.1 Ideonella sp.
CTGACCAACCTGCAGCGCCAGATCGCGCACACCTCGGATCGTATCGGCCGGCCCAAGGCGGAGTCCGCACGCGAAGCCGTGGGCGCGATCAACGCCGACGTGCTGGTGCGTCCCCTGGTCATGAAGGCCGATGCCCAGCTGCTGGACGAACTGGTCCCGCAGGCGGACGTGGTCATCGACTGCTGCGACAACTTCGCGACCCGCCACCTGGTGAATGCCGCCTGCTTCCGCCACGGCAAGCCGCTGGTGTCCGGCGCGGCGATCCGGTTCGACGCGCAGGTGAGCGTCTTCGATCCACGCGATGCAGCCTGCCCCTGCTATGCGTGCGTCTTCCCGCGCACGCAGCAGGTCGAGGAAACGCTTTGCGCGACGCTGGGCGTGTTCGCCCCGCTGGTGGGCATCATCGGCAGCCTGCAGGCGGCCGAGGCGCTGAAGCTGCTGGCCGGCGTCGGCCGCTCGCTGGCCGGCCGGCTGCAGATGCTGGACGCGCGCGAGATGGCCTGGAGCGAGATCCGCGTCAAGCGCAGCCCGGACTGCCCCGTCTGCGCCGCCGCCCGCTGACCACGCCCGCGGGCGCCGCCGCCCCGCCGCGGCCGGCCGTCACAAAAAAACACCCGCCGGAGCGGGTAAGCTGAACACCATGGAAGACACCCGCCAAGACCTCACCGCCCCCAATTTCCCCAGTGCCGAACAAGAAGCCCAGGCGGTGCAAGCCCCGCCGCGCTACGACGGCCCGGAGAGCAGCTACCGGCTGGCCTTCACCGACACCGACTTCCTGCTGCGCCAGGACCTCAGGCCGGTGCGCATGCAGCTGGAGCTGCTCAAGCCCGAGATGGTGCAGCAGGAGCAGGGCGTCGAGAGCACGCTGGTGATCTTCGGCAGCGCGCGCATCCTGCCGTCCGACGTGGCGCAGGCCGCGCTGGCCCAGGCCCAGGCCGGCGAAGACGCCGCCACCATCCGCCGCGCCGAGATGCAGGTGACGATGAGCCGCTACTACGACGAGACGCGCAAGCTCGCGAAGATCGTCACCGAGCACTCCAAGCGGCTGGCCACGCCGATCTACGTCTGCACCGGCGGCGGCCCCGGCATCATGGAGGCCGGCAACCGCGGCGCCTTCGAGGTGGGCGGCAAGAGCGTGGGGCTGAACATCGTGCTGCCGCACGAGCAGGCGCCCAACCCCTACATCACGCCGGAGCTGTGTTTCCAGTTCCACTACTTCGGCCTGCGCAAGATGCACTTCCTGATGCGCTCGGTGGCGCTGGTGGCCTTCCCCGGCGGCTTCGGCACGATGGACGAGCTCTTCGAGGCGATGACGCTGATGCAGACCGGCAAGTGCCGGCGCCGGCCCATCCTGCTCTTCGGGCGCGAGTTCTGGACCCGGCTGGTCGATTTCGACTGGCTGGTCGAGACCGGCATGATCAGCCCGCAGGACGTGGAGCTCTTCCGCTTCGTCGAGACGGCCGAGGAGGCCTGGTCCATGCTGGCCGAGGACTACGGCCTCTACGCCGACGAACGCGCCGCCGCCAAGCCCCTCGCGGAAGACGTGTAATTCCCTCCGGGCCGCTCACCGGCACAATCCCGCCATGCATCAAAAAGTCACCCTCATCGGCGCGCCCACCGACATCGGTGCCGGCGCGCGCGGCGCCAGCATGGGGCCGGAGGCCCTGCGCGTGGCCGACATCGGCGCCATCCTGCAGAGCCACGGCCTCGAGGTGCTGGATCGCGGCAACCTGGTAGGCCCGACCAATCCCTGGCTGCCCCCCACGGAGGGCTACCGCCACCTGGCGGAGGTCGTGACCTGGAACCGGCTGGTGCACGACGCCGTGTTTGCCGAGCTGAGCGACGGCCGCATGCCCATCCTGCTGGGTGGCGACCACTGCCTGGGCCTGGGCTCGATCAGCGCGGTGGCGCGCCACTGCCGCGAAGCCGGCAAGAAGCTGCGCGTGCTGTGGCTGGACGCCCACGCCGACTTCAACACCAGCGAGCTGACCCCCAGCGGCAACATCCACGGCATGCCGGTGGCCTGCCTGTGCGGCTACGGCCCCAAGGAGCTGATAGAGATAGGCGGCCAGGTGCCGGCGATCAGCCCCAAGTGGATACGCCAGATCGGCATCCGCAGCGTCGATCCCGGCGAGAAGCGCTTCGTGCACGAAGCGGGCCTGGAGGTCTACGACATGCGCTACATCGACGAGATGGGCATGCGCCACACGATGGAGCTGGCGCTGGCCACGCTGGACGTCAACACCCACCTGCATGTCAGCTTCGACGTCGACTTCCTCGACCCCGATATCGCCCCCGGCGTCGGCACCACCATCCCCGGCGGCCCGACCTACCGCGAGGCCCAGCTCTGCATGGAGATGATCGCCGACAGCGGCCGGCTGGCCAGCCTGGACGTGATGGAGCTCAACCCGGCGCTGGACGTGCGCAACAAGACCGCCATCATCGCGGTCGACCTGATCGAGAGCCTGTTCGGCAAGAGCACGCTGATGCGGCGCTGATACGGCGCCGACAGGGCGCTGGCGGCGGCCCCGGCGCGCGATTTGCGCTGCTGGCTGACAGTAACAGTGCGTCAGCGCTGACAACCGAGCCCGCTGCCTCACGTTGAAATGCCAAAGGCAGTGTTTGCCAGGCGCAACGGGGCGGCTTTTTTGCCCCGCAATGGGATCTGACATGAAACGGCTTGGTTTTTGGGTCGCGGCTCTTTCGGCGACTCTTGCATCCTGCGGCGGCGGGGGCTCCGCGTCTGTGGAAAGCGCGCCGGCCGTCGGCCTGTACAGCTCGATGCTCTATACCGACAGCCAGCTCACGGAGAGCGCAGACGTGGTCTATTCGACCCGCGCCAATCCGACCGGGCAACAGTATGTTTCAGACGCCACCAAGAGCGCCGACAGAAGCAGCGCCACGCTGGCGTTGACCATGGACATCTGGGTGCCCCCCAACGCGACGGCCAGCGCGCCCCAGCCGCTGATCATTCACATCCACGGTGGCGGTTTCGTCGCAGGCTCGAAGCAAGCCCGCGCAGGCTCGGCGATGAGCTACGCGCGCGCCGGCTATGTCGCGGCGACGATCAATTACCGGCTGACGGCCAACAACACGGCGACGCCCGCGACGCGCATCGCCGCCATCACCAGCGCCGACGAAGACCTGATGAACGCGATCCGCTTTCTGAAGGCCAATGCCGCGCAGTACCACATCGACCCGACCCGCATCGCCACGATAGGCGGCTCCGCCGGAGGGGGCCTGTCGTTGATCAATGCCGTCCAGTACGACGATGTCGACAACGTGGTGTCGGACTTCCCGGGCGTGTCTTCCAAGGTGAATGCGGCCATCTCCTCCGGTGCGACGCTGGTGAGCACCGACGTGGGCTACGACTCCGACGACTACCTTCAATACGACGCGAGCGATTCGCCGGTGCTGCTGTTCCACGCCAATCCGGTGGACCCCAGTACCGGGGCCACCTGGACCGACAACGTGCTGCCGACCCAGCAGCGCATCAACGACTCCGGCAATACCTGCACCGCCATCCAGACACCGGCCGACGAGCACGTGGTCGACATGGATGTCGAAGGCGCCTACTGGAGCACGATCCAGCCCTTCCTCGCGACGCAGCTGCGCCTGTAGGGCGCTTTCGAACACCACGGCCGCGCCACAGGTCGCGCTCAAAGGCCGCGCTCAGAGGCCGCGCTATTTGCACGGCCCGTGCGTGCGCCTGAACTCTCGCGGCAACACGGCCGGTGCATGGGCATGCAGGCCCCGCCGGGCTGCGATGGCCCGCAGCTCCTCGGCACGGTAGGGCCCGAGGTCGTCGCGGTAGCGGTAGCTCCAGGCAGCACCGTCGGCCACCAGCCTGGCGCCCACGTCGAAGCTGGCGCCGGGGCCGGCGACCCGTACGCGCGCGAGCGTGCGCCCATAGTCGTCATGCCCTTGCGGCTGCAGCTCGACCGTGCGGTTCAATACCAGCGCCTCCAGCGCCCGCCTGGCCTGGTCGCCACCCGCCTGGCAGATCTCGGGCGCATCGATGCCCTGCAGGCGCACCCGCAGCGAGCGCCCGCCCGCGGCGGGCCTCAGCCACAGGCTGTCGCCATCGCTCACGCGCACCACCCGGCCCTCCAGCGCCCAGCCCGGCAGCGCCAGCAGCAAGCCCAGCAAGGCCAAGGCGACGATCCGCATCACGCCCCCGCCAGCACGGTGGCCGCCAGCCACCAGACGAACGCCCCCAGCAGCAGCAGCCAGAAGAGCACGATCAGCGCCGCCCCCCAGCGCAGCTGCGGCAGCGACTCTGCCTGCGTCTCTGCCTCCCGCAGGCGCGCCTGCCAGACCTCGGGCGGCGTCAGCCGCACCACCAGCGCCACGCCCAGCGGCACCAGCACGAGGTCGTCGAGCTGGCCGAGAAAGGGGATGAAGTCGGGGATCAGGTCGATAGGGCTGGCCACGTAGGCCAGCACCAGCAGCGCCACCAGCTTGGCCGAGCGCGGCGTGTCGGCATGGCGCGCGAGTTTCCACAG
>DATHWJ010000128.1:0-13530 GCA_035460745.1 Ideonella sp.
CTTCAGAATGCGGCCCTCAAACAGGAGATGCCGCATGTCTGCAGACACTCCCCGACTGCGTGTCGGGCAGCCGATAGATCCGGAGCAGTTCGAGGCGCTGTCGGATGAACAACTCGCGCGGCTGGTGCCCAAGGCCTACCGCGAGTTTTTCCCCGGCAAGGACTTTTGCGCCGACGGCCACTTCTATCTGCACGACGGCACGGCGTGGAGCTTCTTCAAGGGCGACCTGCTCGACGATTGAGCAACTGCTCGGGTATTCTCGCGGCGACCTTTTCGCTCCACCTCGAGGCCCCGCAGCCGCATGAACACCGAAGAACTGCTCGCCCCCCTCTCGGATGCATCGCCCTGCGGCGACGACCTCACGTTTTCGGCCGAGTTCGACGCCATCACCGAGTTGCGCCGCGAAGACGACCCCACGCTCAGCCAGGGTGAGTGGATCACCGCACTGAAGGTGGCCGACTGGCCGCAGGTGATCGCGCGCTGCGAGACGCTGCTGGCGACACGCTCCAAGGATCTGCGGCTGGCGATGTGGCTGACCGAGGCGCGGGCGCTGGTCTCGGGCTATGCCGGGCTGCAGCAAGGCCTCAGCCTGTGCGCCGGCCTGTGCGAGCAGCTGTGGGACGGCATGCACCCGCAGCCCGAAGACGGCGAGATGGAACAGCGCATCGGCAACATCGCCTGGCTGGTCCACCGCGTGAGCTCGCTCGCCCAGACCTGCCCTGTCGTCAAGGGCCGCAGCGGCAGCTACTCGCTGCGCGACATGCTGGCGGCCCGCTCGCTGCAGGCCGCACTGGAGCGCAATCCCTCCGAGACGCCGCGCGCCAGCGCCGGTGCGGTCACCGCGGAGCAGTTCAAGCGCGCGCTGCAGGAAACGCCCAAGGAGTTCCTGCGCAGCAACCTGGCCCAACTGCGCGCCGCGCAAGGCGCGCTGACGGCCTGGCAAGAGGCGATAGACCGCCGCCTGGGCTCGGCCGGGCCGAGCTTCGTGCCGGCCCGCGAGGCGCTGGGCTCGGCCGCGCACGAGGTCGAGCGGCTGGCGCGTGAGATGGGTGCATTGAGCGACATCGCACCGGCCGCGGCGGCCCCAGGCACGGATGGCGCGCCTGCCGGAGCCGATGAGGCGACGGGCAACACCGCTTCGGCCGGCGGCCCGCTGCGCAGCCGCGCGCAGGCGCTGCAACAGTTGCAGGAAGTGGCGGCCTTCTTCCGCCGCACCGAGCCGCACAGCCCGGTCGCCTATCTGGCGGACAAGGCGGTGCAGTGGGGCGAGATGCCGCTGCACCTCTGGCTGCGCTCCGTCGTCAAGGACTCAGGCACCTTGTCGCATCTCGAAGAGATGCTGGGGCTGCCCGCCCAAGCGGGCTCGGAAGGGTCGCCGGACGGGCAGTAAGCCCCGCATGCCGCAGCACGACGCCGCGGCAACCCGCGGAACAGCCCCGCTGCCCCGCTACTGGCTGACCCGAAACTCGATGCGCCGGTTGCGCGCCCGGCCGTCCTGCGTTGCGTTGCTGGCCACCGGCCGGTCCGGGCCGGCGCCCGAGGTGCTGACGAGGCCGATGGGCACGCCGGTCCTGGCGAGCTGCACGCGCACCGTATCGGCCCGCGCGATCGACAGCGCGATGTTGGCGTCGCGCCCGCCCATCGCGTCGGTATGGCCTATCACCTCGACCTTCTTGCCCGGCATCTTCAGCAGCACCGCGGCCATGTCGTTGACGATCGCCAGGCCCTCGGGCTTCAGCACGCTGCTGCCCGGCTCGAACTCGACGATGCGGTTGGCCAGCGTCTGGTCCAGCGCGGCCTGTTCCTGGGCGCCCACGCGCAGCGCGTTGCGCACCGCGTAGGTGGTGTTGAGCGAAGCGACCATCTCGGCGGCGAGCTGCTGGCGCGCGCCCTCGCTGCCCACCTCGCCCTTCACGTCGACGTTGTTGCCCTGCACGCTGAGCTGGCCGCGGCTGATCTGCTTCAGGTTGGGGGAGATCAGTTTTTGTACGTAGGCGCTCCAGTTGGGCGGCGCCATCACAGTGCCCACGCCGAGCTGGTCGCGCACGCGCTCGGCGCCGTAGAGCTCGCGCACACGGGTGAGGATGGCGGCGCGCGTGGCTTCGTCCGGCACGGTGCCGGTCACCACGACCTGGTTGGGTGCAGCAGCGGCCGTGGGCGCCGCTGCGGTCGCGAGGGTCGTCGCGCCAGCCGAGGCCGCAGGTGGTGCCGAGGCCGGGCTTTGGGCGATCACCAGCGGCGCCTGGGCGGCCAGCAGCAAGAGCGCCGACAGCAACCGGCCGGGGACCGGGCCTCGCATGGAACGGGTCGGCATCGGTCAGTCTCCCAGGAAGGTCTCGCCGAAGGTATCGACCGCCTGCGCCAACGACAGCTCGGGATCGCGCAGGTAGTTCGACAGCTTGCGCAGGCCGTAGTCGGTGCCTATCCAGTCCTCGACCCACTGGGCCTGGCTGACGGCGACGTTTTCGCTCAGGCAGAGGTCGGGGTCGAGCACGTTGCGCAGCGTCGATGGCGACGCCCCGTGGAAGCCCAGCACCAGCAGGCGCCGGCCGGCGTGCTGCGTCACGAAGAGGCCGAGCTCGGTGTCGCTGCGCTTGAAGAAGCGCCCGATCAGGTCTATCCAGAGCGTCAGCACGAAGGGCAGCTGCAGCGCGTCCTGCGGCAAGGGCAGCACCAGGCCCTTGCTCATCTCGGCATGGCCCTGCGTCAGCACCGGCTGCAGCAGCATGCCCAGCGCCAGCAGCGTCTGGCGCACGGAAACGGCGTCGCCGCCAGCGGCCAACAGGCGCTCGAGACGATCGATGGTGATGCGCGCCTTGAAGTCCCGGTAAGGCTGCTCGAAGGCCTGGGCCTGCACCGTCAGTTCCATCGTCAGCTCGGCGATCTGCTCCTGGGCGCTGGCAAAGTCGGTCGCACCATGCGCTGCCCGCGCGGCTGCCTCCATGCGCTGCCAGATGCGGCTGAGCGCCAGGGGGCTGCGCGCCAGAAAGGCCTGCGGCTGCGGCACGTCGAACGACGCCATCGTGGTGAACGGGAAGCGCCGGCCCGAAGCGTCCTGGCTGGCCATCAAGTGCCCCACCAGGCCCGACGGGCTGCGAGTGCCCAGGATGGCGAACTGGATCGCCGACGCGGTGTCGTAGGTGATCTTCCAGCGCACGTCCTCCGACAGCATCTCCATGGCCTGCGACAGCCATTGATCGATGCTCTGTATCAACGCCGAACCCGGCGTGCTGCGCACGAAGTCGCCCCGAGAGGGCACCTTACCAAAATAGTAGGCCTGCGCGATGACGTTGCCCGTGCCGGTGCCACTCATGGTCGCTCTCCCGAAGCGGGGGCCGAAGGAGGTACTGCCGAGTCGGGCACCGCAGCGGCGGGCCCACCCACCACCGCACGCGGCAGAACCACGCCCTTGAGGTTGCCGGTCGCGACCGGCGAGTTGCTGCCGGCCGGGGGGTTGGACGGCGCCACGGTATTAGAGAGCACACGCAACTGCACCGTCACGCTCAGCGCACCGTTGGCCCAGGTGAGCTCGAAGATGCCGCTGTCGAGCTGCTTGCGGCGGGCCGTGGCGAGCATCTTGTCGAGGCCGGCGCGACCCGGCTCGTTGAGGAACTCGACGCTGCGCCCATCGAAAGCGACGCCGGTGATCTTCACGCCCGGCGCACCCTGGCTGCTCGGCCAGACGAAGCTGGACCAGGTGGCCGCGGTGTTGCGGTAGCGCAGTTGCTGGCCGTCGATCTCCAGCGTGAACTCCGTCAGCCCCGGCGCACTCATGGGCAGCAGCTGGAACGACACCTGCGGCTCGACAGCCGCGGCCGCAGCGCCTGCTCCACCCCCGCCGCCGCTGCCGGGCACTGCGGCAATCCAGTTGGTGAAACCGCTGGTGAACTCGGGCAGCAGGCGCACGCCCATGTCGGCCCAGGTGCGTGGGCTCAGCGTGTCGCCGCGCCGCACCACCAGGCCGCCCAGGGTCTGCTCGGTGAACCTGGCGATGGCACCCTCGGGTCCGAAGATCTTGGCCATCTCGCCCGGCGTGGCCTCGATGCGCGAGCGCGTGTCGAAGGGGTATTTGCCGGCCAGGCCGTGCTGGAAGGGCTCGCCGACCTGCGCGGTCCAGATGCCGTTGACCTCGCTCTCGGCTGGCCGCACGATCACCGCGAAGGCCTGCATCAGCGGGCGCACCAGCAGCGGCCTCAGCGCGGTCTTGGCGCTGTCGCCCATGCCGTTGAGCATCTGCTCGTCGACCACCTTGAGCGCCTCGGACAGCTCGCTGCTGCCTTCCAGCGTCTGCTGCATCAGTTGCCGGCTCGCCGGCCCGGGGTCGCCCTGGGTCTTGATCTGGTTGAAGCGGGTGCGGACCTTGGACAGGGCCTGCAGGTAGTTGGCAATCAGCGCCGGGGAGTTTTCACGCGCCACCATCAGCCGCGGCAGGCCGGCGAACTCGCGCCCTATCGGGCCCATGGGCAGGTCGGCGCTGGGCGTTTGCACGTTGAGGTTGACGTTCACCGGCGCCGGCGACATGCGCAGGATGGACTGCTTGAACCACTCGACGAAGCCCTTCTGCGTCTGCCCCAGCTTCTCGTTGAGCAGCGCGGGGTTGTCCCAGGAGGTTTCGTCGTAGAGCGCCTTCATCAGCTTGCCGACCGGCGAGTTGGTCGGGTCGCCCAGGCGGTTCATGCGCGTCACCGCCACGTCGAAGCTGCTGAACTCCTGCACGCTGATGCCCTGCATGAAGCGCTGCCATTCACGCACGTACTCGGTCTTGTAGGTCTGCACCAGCGCCTTGTGGATCTGCTCCGGGCTGCCTTCCAGCGTCAGGTCGTCGACCAGGGCCGACTTGAGCACCCAGTCGTCGGCGGTGAGCTCCTTGTTGGCAGCGTCCTTGAAAGCCTCGTTGACGAAGTTGTCCCAGGCCTCACGGGTGAAGCTGCCGGAGATCGCGTAGCTGCCGGCCACCACGTCCTTGTCGACATCGCCCACCAGCCGGGCCACGGTGACCGACGGGAAGCGCGTCGCCGCGCGCGCCTTGACCTCGGCGTAGACCCGCTCGCGCGCCGGCATGCCGCGCACGACGCGGCGCAGGTTCTCGCGGGTCTGGTCGAGCAGCGACAGGTTGAGCTGCAGTTGCGGGAACTCGGGGTCGCCGATCTGCGTCAGCGAAAACGACATCAGCTGCTCGGCCGTGCGTATCATCTGCTCGCGCGGCATGGCGCCGCGGTTGGCTTCGAGCCAGACACGCCAGAAGCGGGTCAGCTGGTCGCTCAGGTGGCCACCCTCCATGCGCGCGCGGTCGCCCAGCATGATGTAGGTCTTCAGCGCGTTGTAGGCGTCGGTCACGTTGTTGACCGAGGCCGCCGTGTAGACCCCCGCGGGCTCTGCCGACACCGGCTTGACCGGGGCGACGGCGCCGTCGGCCAGGCGCGCCGCCGGCTGCAGCTGGGCCGCATTGGCATTGACCTCGCCGAGGTAGTTCGCAATGGCTGCCGCGGTGGGCTTGAGCATCAGCTCCTGCACGCCCAGGAAGTATTCGCTGCGCAGCTTGGCCTCGATCTGCTCGCCCTGGTAGAGGCCCAGGCTCAGGCTCCAGGGGCGATCTTGGCGGTAGCGCTGCAGCTGGTCGATGCGAGCCTGCAGGATCTCCAGCGCCTCCAGCCGCGACTGCAGGTCGATGCGGTTTTGCTGCAGCTTCACGACCTGGTTGAGGTCGGCCTGCACGTTGTCCAC
Organism: Ideonella sp.; assembly: GCA_035460745.1. Classification (GTDB taxonomy): domain Bacteria; phylum Pseudomonadota; class Gammaproteobacteria; order Burkholderiales; family Burkholderiaceae_C; genus Ideonella. The sequence continues at coordinate 5,725 of DATHWJ010000128.1, forward strand.
CAACTGCCGGTTGCCCACGTAGGACCAGGTCCAGGCGGCGAGCGCGGCACCCAGCAGCAGCGCCCCGCCGAAGAAGGCGAGGTAGCGCAGGCGCAACTTGGTGCGGCTGGTGTACTGCTGCACCAGCTCGCGGTCGGCAAAGATGACCTTGGAGAACAGGTCGCGCAAGAAGAAGCCGCTCTGCGAATAGACCGCCGCCGTCGGCGCGCCACCCTGCGACTTGGCCAGGCCGAAGCGCTCGGCGACCCGCTCGCTCGCTCGCCCGGACGACTGCCCCTCCTGCACCGCGCTGGTGAAGTAGAAGCCGCGGAAGATCGGCCGGAACTGGTAGGGGTTTTCTTCGAAGAGGGTGGTGATGAAGGTGCGCAGCGGCGCCTTCAGCGCGGCGAACTCGAGCGGGAAGGTCAGCACGCCCGGCGGCAACTGCTCGCCGCGGTGCATGGACATGCGCACGGTCGAGGCCTCCTTGAGGCCGCCCTGCAGCTCGTCGAAGTAGCGGTCGAACTGCTCGGTGGTGTCGGCCCGCGCGCTGGTGTCGTAGGCAAAGGTCGCGCCCCACACGCGGTCGCGCTCGTCGCGGTCCCGGTCTTCGAAGAACTCGACGAAGCCGGCGATCAGGTCGGCCTTGGTGAAGACAACGTAGACCGGCGCGAAGACCTCCAGGTGCTCGGTCAGCTCCTGCACGCGCTGGCGCAGCTGCTTGGCCAGCGTGATCGCGAACTCCGGCCGGTTGCCCGAGAGCTCGGCCAGGCTGGCGGCGATGATCACGCCGTTGACCGGCGCCTTGGGCCGGTAGCGCTTGAGCAGCGAGAGGAAGCCCAGCCACTCGTCGCGGTCTTCTTCGTGGATGGAATAGCGCCCGGCGGTGTCGAGCAGGATGCCTTCGGTCGTGAAGAACCAGTCGCAATTGCGCGTGCCGCCTATGCCTTGCAGGATGCTGCCGGTCTTGTCGGCGAACGGGAAGTTGAGGCCGGACTTCACCACCGCGGAGCTCTTGCCGGCGGCCGGGTTGCCGATCACCGCATACCAGGGCAGCTCGTACAGGGCGGACGAGCCGGAGGTCAGCCCCAGCTTGGAGGTCTTGATGGTCTTGACGGCGACCTGCATGCGCTGGCGCAGCGCCTCCATCTCGGCCCGGCTCTCCTTGTCCGGGGCGGCCTTGACGGCGCGCTCGGCTTCGGCATCGATGGCTTGCTCGAGACGCTGCGCGGCCCGCCAGGCGCGGTAGCGGCGCACCGCCCAGACCACCAGCCACACCAGCAGCAGCAGGCCGAGGACGATGCCGGCCCAGACCATGCCCACCTCGAGCGTGTCGGCGCCGACGAACAAAAAGGCTGCCAAGGCGAGAAGGCCCAACACCGCAAGCGTGCGTGCGTCGAGCAGGAACTGCCAGAGTCTTTGCATGGACTTTGTTTTCCGGAGGTCTGGTTTCAGGCAGCGCTGGTGGACGCTGTGGCAGGTAGCTTGGCCGGCGGCCGCACGATGGCCGCGAAGCGCGCATGCGCCGGATCGACGCCGATCACCGCCACCGGCGCCGCGGCCTCCTGCGTCTTGGTGATGGCCAGGGCCGTGATCAGCAACAGCCGGGCCACGCCCACGTCACCGCAGGCGACCGCCGCGCGAAGCAGCTCGGTGCTGTTGTCCAGGTGAGGCAAGGCCGTCTGCAGGGTCTCGAACACTTCGGCACTGCGGCTGCTGCGGTGGTCGGCGTCGCTGGCCAGCGCGCCCACCTCGGCCGCCGGCGTGGCGCTGGCCGCGAGCGCGTCTTCCAGGGCCTGCTGGGCGGTGGCACCGCTGGCACGGCCGGCGGCGTCGGCCGACTTGTCGCGCTGCCGTTGGCTCGCGCGGTGCAACCGTGCCAGCGGCGCGACCTTGCCGGCCTCGCCGCCGGCCTCGGCGACCCAGGCAGTCGATGCCAGCAGCAGGCCGGCGGCGGCTTCACCCGGAATGCGGCCATTGACACGCTCGCCCGAGAACAGGCCGCCTGCCGCGGCGAGCTCGCCGATCTCAGCCGGCCCGAGCAGGCTGTCCGCAGCCAGCACCAGCAACAGGCCGCGGACCTCGTCGCGATGCCACTGGACCATCTGCTGCTCGCTCAGGTGCCAGAACTCCTCCGCGCTGGCGACCGGGTGCACGTGGACGTTCAGTGGGAGGGCCGCTGCCGCCACGGTGCTGCCGGCGGGCATTGCTGCCTCGATGCGCTCACGCAGCCATTGCGCCAGCACGGCCTGCAGCGCCTCGGGCCAGCGCGCGGGCACGGCGACCCGGGCTTGGAACTCGCGCAAGCTGGCGACGGGTGCAGCACCTGGCGCCGATGCCGCGCGGCGCGCGGCCTCTTCAGCCAGCCCTTGCTCGAGCGCGGGCGACAGGCGGGCCAGCGCCACGCGCAGCAAGGCCAGCATGCGCCAGGCGACCGCCGGCACTTGGATATCGCTCGGCACGCCCGATGGCTGCTGTGCCAAAGCGGCGATCGCGGCATCGATCTCGGCCCGCACGTCGGCCTGCGCGGCTTCATCGGTGCGTGCCGAAAAAACCGCGACGCCGTGCTCGTCGCGCAGCTCAGGATCGAGCGCGGGCACGGCGGTGGACGTGGCCTGCGCCAGTGCCGCCCAGTCCGCACCGCCGCGTGTGTGGGCGGCAGCGGCCAGCACGGCAAAGCCGAGCTGGCGTTCGGCCTCGGCGCTCGCTTCGGCCGCGCTGCCCGCCGTGGCTGCCGAGGGCGCCGCTGCGGCGGCTCCGGGTGGCCGGCCTGCGTAGCTGCGCAACCTGGCTGCGGCCCAGACGCTCAGCAAGAACGCCAGCGTCAGCCCCAGCGGCAGGGCCACGAGGTAGAGCAACACGTCGTTGACGCTCAGGTCGCGCGGCGAGGTTTGCCAGCGCCACAGCGTCGTCAGCCACACCAGCGTGGTCACGACGAGCAGCAATACCCCAGCCTTGACTGCCTTGCCCATGTGCTGACGATGCGGTTGGAACCGCATGCAAAAAGAATGAAGGCGCAAAGCGCGCGGGGAAGGCGCCACAACGACCGGCACCACGAACCACGTGGTGCACGACCGACGCTGAGACAGCCAGGCTTCAGCCGTCTGTGGTGACCGACTGGCCCGCGATCAGCGTGGCACCGCAGGCGGTCTTGTCGCCATGACGCGCCGCAGGCTTGCCATCAATGATCATGGTCGAGTCGCCGGTGGCGATGATGGTCGTACCGCCGTGCCCCTTCTTCGGGCACGTGACCTTGTCGCCGACGCGGGCCATCATCTTGCCGTGCGTATCGCTGACGCCCGATGCTTCGATCACTACACCACCGTGATCGGTCTTGTCACCCAGAACAATGAAGGCCTGGCTCATGGTTGTTGATCTCCCTAGGAAAGCGCGGCAAAGTTTACCGTCAGCATGGCACCGTTCAGGGTGTCTATTTCGTATCTTGTACCGGTGGTGTGAGCCTTTGTTTGCGTAATTCGACGTGACCGAAGTCCATCAGCTTCCAGCGCCCGCCCCAGACCAGCCCCATCTGCTCGGCGACCTGGCCGTATAGCTCGTAGCCTTTCATCGCCCAGGGGTCGGTCTCCTTGATGACCAGCTTGCCGTCGCGCATGAAGGCGCAGTCGGCCGCCAGGCCGTACTGGTGGTAACTCTGCCAGGCACCGGCATTGGTCACGCTCGGGCCCAGGCTGGCCAGCATGGTCTGGCGCTCGGGGCTGCGGTAGCCTTCCAGCAGCACCATCTCATAGCCGTGGTCTTCTTTCATCACACGGAAGACTCGCAACAAACGTTGCTGAAAGTCACTCTCCATGCGGTCCCAGCGGCGATCCGCGCTGACCAGCTGCGGCCGGACACTCTCGACTTCAGCCGTGGCGAAAACCTCCGGCGGCAAGGGCAGCGGCGGCACCAGGTGCTCGCCTTCGAGCAAGGCGGCCACCTTTTTATCAGCCCCGGCCAGACGGTCGTCAAAGGCCGCGAAACTGTGCCATCCCCTGACCGAGAACACCACCGCAGCAGGCACCAGCAACAGCGTCACCGCGCCTAGCCAGAAAGGCCAGCGCCGCCGCGCCACACGCACCGAGCCGCGCGCCAACTGGCCGGCCTGTTCGAGGCCCCGCCGGGTGCCGCCCTGCACCGTTTCGCCGGCCAGCCTGCCGCGCGAAGCCACGCCTTTGCCGATGGCGCTGCCACGCTCGGCCACCCAGCGCCGAAAGCCCGGCAACAAGAAGATGGCCGCAACGACGCAGGTCAATGCGAAATAGAGAGAAACCCAGAGCGCCAGCACGTTGCCAACAATCCTCGTTCGAACAAGTCCTGAGCCAATTGCAGCCTATGGGCTCCGTAGAATCGGACCCCAACAAACCGCGTCATCTGCGCAAGCCATTGGCAGCGCAAACCGAGCCCATCGCATGAGTGATTCAAAGCCGCCTCACACACCGGGCCCTTCTGGCCAGGGTGGTCCTTCGCCTCGGCCCGACTTGTTCGCGGCGCGTAGCGACGGCACGAAACCGTCGCCGCGGCTTGAAGATTCGGTGCGAATTTTATCGACCGTCAAACCGGCCCCAAGCAACAGCGTCGTCAATAGCGCACGCAGGGTCTGGATCTCCGGCGCGGCGGTGGCCTGCTTGCTGGCCGTCGCGGTCTGGTATGCCTCGACATCGCGGTCGGACGCCACGCCACCTGCGGTCATGGCCAACGCATCGCCCGCTGCGGCGAGCGCGGTCACGCCCGCAGCCAGCTTGGCTGTTTCGGCACCCACGGTGGTCGTGGATGCCGGCCTGCCTGCGTCGGACGTGGTGGCATCGACCGATCCAAGCGACAGCAGCGCCGGCTTGCCGGCCCAGGCGAGCCCGGAGGCCGCCGCGGCCGAGCTGAGCGGTGTGAGTTCTGCGGCTGCGGCCGCCCTGGCCGCAGCGGTCGTCGCCGCCGCAGACAAATCGGTCGTAGCCCCCAGCGCAGCCAAGGCGAGCGGCACCCGAACCATGCGCACGGCGGCCGCGCAGCAGGCGGGGCGCGACAAGACCGTGGCCAGCAAGAAGAGCAGCACCAAGACCGCCAAAGCCGCCCAGGCGAAGCGCGAACAGGGCGCGAGGCTGGCGAGTGCCAAGAAGCGCAACGACGCAAAGCTCGCGGCCACACCTGCCGCCGTCAAGACCGCGGCCATGGAGCCATTGCCACGCGACGCGGAGGTCGATGTCAACGTCGTCGAGGCCCTGCTGCCCTATGTCAAGCGCAGCCCACCACCGACGAACCGCGCGGCCGCTTCGCGCCTGACCACCAATGGCAGCGCCGCCAACGACTGCGCCAGCCTTGCCGGTGCCGATGCCGCCGCCTGCCCGGCCCATCTCTGCGCGGGCCGCCGCGGCCAGGACCCGGCCTGCCCGGCCCCGTCGACCACCACCCGCTGAACACGGCTGCCGGCCGGGCTGCGAGCCCGCTGGCCCTACAGCGAGACTGGGGCTCAGCGCACCAGGTACTTGAACTTGCCTTCCTTGCTGGCGCCGACCTTGATGCGCGCTATGGCCTGCCCTTCGGCCATGCGGGCCAGCACGCTCTCGGCCACCTCGGGCAGCAGCGTGCCGTTGAGGATGTGGTCCACCGCGCGGGCACCGGTATCCACCTCGGTGCAGCGGGCCAGCACGGCGTCGACCAGGCTGTCGTCGAACTCGAAGCCGGCCTTGTGGTTGGCGCGCACCCGGTCGGCGATGCGGCCCAGCTTCAAGCGGATGATCTGGTCCAGCACATCGTCCGAGATCGGGTAGTAGGGCACGACCTTCATGCGGCCCAGGAAGGCGGGCTTGAAGCTCTTGTAGAGCGCAGGGCGCAGTTGTTCGGTCAGCGTCTCGGCATCGGGTATCTCGTCGGCCGGCTTGTTCAGGCAGGTCTGCATGATGGCCTGTGCGCCGATGTTGCTGGTCAGGATGATCAATGCGTTGCGGAAGTCGATCTCGCGCCCTTCCGCGTCGTCCATCACGCCTTTGTCAAAGACCTGGAAGAACATTTCCAGCACGTCCGGGTGGGCCTTCTCGACCTCGTCGAGCAGCACCACGCTGTAGGGCCGGCGGCGCACCGCTTCGGTCAGCACCCCGCCTTCGCCATAGCCCACGTAGCCAGGCGGCGAGCCCTTCAGCCCGCTGACGGTGTGGGCCTCCTGGTACTCGCTCATGTTGATGGTGATCATGTTGCGCTCGCCGCCGTAGAGCACGTCGGCCAGCGCCAGCGCGGTCTCGGTCTTGCCGACACCGGACGGGCCGACGAACATGAACACGCCCTTGGGCTTGTTCGGGTCCTCGAGGTTGGCGCGCGCGGTGCGCACACGCTGCGCGACAGCCTCCAGCGCATGGTCCTGGCCGATGATGCGCTCGCGCAGCGTGGGCAGCAGGTTCAACACGGTCCTGATCTCGTCCTTCACCATCTTGCCGAGCGGGATGCCCGTCCAGGCCGCGACGATCTCGGCGACCACGTTGCCATCGACCTGCATGGGCACCATCGGGCTCTCGCCCTGCAGCGCGACGAGCTCGGCCAGCTTGGCCAGCAACTGGGCCTGCTGCGGCGATACGGGCGCGGGCTTGGTCTTGCCGACCTTGCCGGCGCCCTTGGGCTTGGGCTCGGTGGGCTTGTCGGCCGCGGCCAATGAGGTCTCCGGCGGTGCTGCGGGTGTCTCCAGCGTGGCGCGCAGCTCGCGGATCTGATCGACCAGGCTCTTCTCCTGCTGCCAGCGTACGTCGAGTGCCGCAGCCTTGTCCTCGGCCTGCTTGAGTTGTTCGGCCAGCTCGGCCAGGCGGGCGTGGTGGTCGGTGCCGGCGGCAGTCTCGCGCGTCAGAGCGCCGCGCTCCACGCCCAGGCGCTCCAGCAGGCGCTGGGTGTCCTCGATCGCGGCCGGCGTGGCCGTCTGGCCCAGCGCCACCTTGGCACAGGCGGTGTCCAGCACGCTGATGGCCTTGTCGGGCAACTGGCGACCGCTGATGTAGCGCGCAGACAGGCGCACGGCCTCGGTGATGGCTTCGTCGAAGACCCGCACGTTGAAGTGCTTCTCCATCAGTGCCGACATGCCGCGCAACATCGCCGCGGCCAACGGCTCGGTGGGCTCCTCGACCTTGACGACCTGGAAGCGGCGGGCGAGCGCGGCGTCCTTCTCGAAGTACTTCTTGTACTCGCTCCAGGTGGTGGCAGCCACGGTGCGCAGCTCGCCGCGGGCCAGCGCGGGGTTGAGCAGGTTGGCCGCGTCGTTCTGGCCTGCCTGGCCGCCGGCGCCGATCATCGTGTGCGCTTCGTCGATGAACAGGATGATGGGGTGCGAGCTCTTCTTGACCTCGTCGATCACGTTCTTGAGCCGGTTCTCGAACTCGCCCTTGACCGAAGCGCCGGCCTGCAGCAGCCCCATGTCCAGCGTGTGCAGCTCGACGCCCCGCAGCGGCGGCGGCACATCGCCCGCGGCGATGCGCAAGGCCAGCCCTTCGACGACGGCCGTCTTGCCGACGCCGGCCTCGCCGGTCAGGATGGGGTTGTTCTGGCGGCGGCGCATCAGGATGTCGATGCACTGGCGGATCTCGGCGTCGCGCCCTATCACCGGGTCGAGCTTGCCGTCTCGCGCGCGCTGCGTGAGCTGGGTGGTGAACTGGTCCAGCGCAGGCGTCTTGCCGAGCGCGGCCGATTGTTCGGCGGCGCTGTCTTCGTCGCCCGGCGCGGGGGCGTCGGCGTCGCGCACGCCCTGGCTGGCTTCTTCGGAGCTCTCGGTCAGCTCGGGCAGCTTGTGCTTCAGCTCCTCGAGCTTGAACTTGACGAACAGCTTGGAGCCGCGGAAGGCGAGCTGGCTCAGGCCCGGCT
>DATHWJ010000129.1:0-2464 GCA_035460745.1 Ideonella sp.
TCGATGCGAAAGAGTGCGGCGGTGGCGCTCCAACCCCTGCGCTCGACCTTGACACCCAGCTCGTACTGACGGCTGACCATTGGATCGAGCATCCGGGTCGCGTTGGCGTACAAAGCGCCCACCGTCCGGCCGGGCTCGAGCGACTCCATGTAGCTGCCGTACAGCAGCGTGCCCGGCGAAGGCCGGAACATCAGCGCCGCCGTGGGCGTCGTCACCCCGTCGGCATAGTCGCCCTGCCGCGCGCCACCGGCGTCGTAGTCGTTCTGGGCATAGCGCGTGTGGCGCAAACCGGCCAGCAGCGACCAGCGATCCGACAACTTCAGGGTGTCGCTGCCGAACGCGGACTTCTGGCTGATGTCGCCAGCGCGGTAGAGCGACAAGCCGCCTTGGGTGTAGTAGCTGCCACCGTTCGCCGTGAAGAGGTTTCCGGCGCCCAGCCCGGTCCAGACCCCGTTGGCGCTGTAGTCGTTCAGCTGCTTCTGCCACGAGGCACCGAACACGAGCTGGTGTTCGACGGCGCCGGCCAACACCTTGCCTTCGAGCAGGGCCTGCCACTGGTCGAAGCGGTGGCCCTCGCGCGTGTCGGACCGAAACTCGTCGTAGTCGCCCGCCACGTCCTGCAGGTAGAGGATGCCTTCGTTGCGGCTGCGCGTGGACGTGCTGTGGCTGTAGTGGGTGCTGGCGACCCAGGCCGGCGCGAGCTGGTACTTCAATCCCGTGGAAACGAAAGCGAAGCGCGTGTCGAGGAACTGGCCCTGGCTCATCAGGTTCTGGTTGTCGCCATCGACCGTCGCCGGCAGACGGCCGCCGACGAGCCGCCCCGCGGAGATCGACGGCGTCTGATCTTCGGTCCGTCGGTCCTGGTAGAGCGACTCGAGGCTCCAGACCAGGTCCGGGGCCAGGCGCGCGTCCAGCGCCATGGACACGGAGTTCCTGCGAACCTCGCCGTCGTTGAAGGTCGTGCCGCCCTCGTGCACGGCGTTCACCCGATAGCCCCAGGTCCGGTCGGCACCGAATCGTCCGCCCAGATCGGCGCCGGCCGTCCAGACGCTGTTCGACTTGTAGCCGAACTCGACGCGCCGCAAAGGCTCGTCCGTGGGCTTCTTCGTCACGTAGTTGATGAGGCCGCCCGGCGAGCCGAAGCCGTACAAGAACCCCGCGGAGCCCTTGAACAGCTCGATCTGCTCGAAGTGCTCGTACGGCAGCGTGATCGCATAGCTCAGGAACGGCTTGCCGTCCATGCGGTAGGAGTTCTGCCAGTCCAGTTCCAGGCCGCGCACGGTCACGTACGAAGCCCAACTGCTGTAGGCCGTGCTGTTGTCGGTCACTGCCGCGTCCAGCGCGAAGACATCTCCGAGCTTGGATACCTGGCGTTGCGCCAGCTCCTCGCTCGTGACCACGGTCGTCGACAGAGGTGTGTCCAATTGGCTGCGCGTGCCCAGTGCCCCGCTGGTCACGGTGGCGTTCAGCGAGGCCCGGGCAGGCTCCGCGGCCAACGCCGACGCACTCACCCGTATCACGGGCAGGGTGGCTTCGGCTGTTGCCGCCGGCTCCTGCCGCACGGCGGCGCCCGGCGAGCCCGGACCGGCCTTGCGCAGCGACCAGCTGCCGTCGGCCGCCTGCACCGCTTCCAGCCCCGAGCCTTCCAGCAACGCCAGCAGCGCGGCCTGGGGCGTGTAGCTGCCGTTCAGCGCCGGGGCCTGGCGTCCTCTCAACAGTGCGGCGTCCACGCCGATCATGAGGCCGGTGCGGGCCGCGAGTTGCACCAGCGCCAGGTCGAGCGCTTGTGCGGGCTGCTGCAGGTTCACCGGCGTGTCGGCCGGCGCAGCTTGCGCCGCCGCGCAGGCGATCGCACACGCGAGGGCGAGCACGCTACGGCGATACCGGGCAGCGTGAGTTCGAGAGGTCATTCAGGGCTCCAGTGCGGTCGAGGTTGGAAAAGCGAGGACCAATGTGGTCTTCACTTCCCATGACCGGGCTGGCCGCCGAAAGGGCAATTCCCCGGCCGAGGCGGGGGTAATCGCGAACGGTCGTGGGACGAAGCGACCCTCAAGGAACCGCCGGCGAGGGCACCGCGGCCTCCACCCACACCAGGTAGCTGGTCGCTCGGCGCACGCGCAGCGGCAGGGCGCGCTCGAGTTGTGCCAAGGCCTTGTCGCTGTCGCCGGTTGGCAGCACACCGGTGAAACGCAGTCGGGCGACCTCGCCCGGCGGCGGGCGGACGAATCCAGCCCGGTAGCGCGACAGTTCGGCCAGCACATCGCCCAGCGGCGCATCGACGAACACCAGCCGGCCATCGGCCCAGGCACCGTCGCCCGGTGCCGCGTCGTGGACCTCTCCGACGCCCGCGGCGTTCAAGCGCACGCGCTGGCCGGTCTGGACGGTAACCCCTGTCGCCACATCCTCTGCCTGGCGCGCAGGCCGGCGCACCGCAACCTCCACGCTGTGCTCCAGCACGGTGACG
>DATHWJ010000130.1:0-5335 GCA_035460745.1 Ideonella sp.
GCCGCGGCGCAAGTGGCGGCGAGCCCGGCCGCGAACCGGGCCACCCACCCGGCCGCATCGCCGGCCACGCCGCCGGTCTCTCCCGCCCAGCCGCCCGCGGCCAGCGACCTGGCCGGCTGGTGCAAGGCCCTGGGCGAGCGCCTGGCCGCGCTGCCGCTGAACCAGTGCCTGGGCACCGGGCTGCTGGCGGGTGAGGGCCGCTCGGTGCAAGGCGTGGCCCTGTGGAGCCGCGACATCGTGCCGGCCCAGGGCCCGGCGCGGCTGCGCGTGCTGGTGCTGGGCGGCATCCATGGCGACGAGATCACCTCGGTCAGCCTGGTCTTCGACTGGATAGAGCGTGCGCTCAAGACCACCGGCGAGCCCATCCACTGGCGCATGGTGCCGCTGGTCAACCCCGACGGCCTGCTGCGCAAGCCCTCGACCCGCGTCAACAGCCGCGGCGTCGACCTGAACCGCAACTTCTCGACCATGGACTGGGCGTCCGACGCGCAGAACTACTGGGTCGGCCGCACCGGCAAGGACCCGCGCCGCTACCCCGGCAACAAGGCGATGTCCGAGCCCGAGACCCAGTGGGTGCAGCAGCAGGTCGAGCAGTTCCGGCCCAACCTCATCGTCTCGGTGCATGCGCCCTACGGCCTGCTCGATTTCGACGGCCCGCCGCCGGTGCCCGACAAGCTCGGCAGCCTCTACCTCGACCAGATCGGCGTCTACCCCGGCTCGCTGGGCAACTACGCCGGCGTGGTGCGCCAGGTGCCGGTTGTCACACTCGAGCTGAAGAATGCGCGCACCGTGTCGGTGAACGAAGTCGGCGCGATGTGGTCCGACCTGCGCGGCTGGATTGACCGGCGCCTGATCAACGTGGCCCAGCAGGGCGGCCCCGCGAACAAGCTGCGCTGAAGCCGGGCCGGCACCACGCTTCCTGGCGTGGCGATTCGGCCTCCCGGCGTGGCGATTCGTAAAGTGAGGTAAACAAAGGCGAAACAGCCCGGCCCGGCTCAACGCACAGGGCGATCCGTTCGTTAAGCAGCGGTCGGTCGCCGCGGCACACTGCCGCGAGACCTCTGCCTGACCCCTGCCACCCCGAACCGCTTCGACTGCTGTTTGAAAGGATTTGCGATGCACAAGATCACCACCGCCTGCCTGCTGGCCACCCTGACGGCCCTCAGCCTGGGCGCCAGCGCCGCCGCACAGCGTGCCGGCAACGAGCGCATTGCCGCGCTGGACACCAACGGCGACCAGTACATCAGCCGCGAAGAGGCCGCCGCCAACCCCAAGCTCTCGAGCAACTTCGACGCCATCGACACCGATCGTGACGGCAAGTTGTCGTCATCGGAGCTCAAGACATACGCCAAGGCGCACAGGGCCGATGCAGGCAGCAAGGGTGCCGGCAAGCTCGACACCAACGGCGACGGCTTGCTGACCCGCGAGGAAGCCGCCTCCAGCAAGAAGCTGATGCGCAACTTCGACATGATCGACACCAACAAGGACGGCCGCCTCTCGGCCGACGAGCTGAAGGCCGCCAAGGCCGCCGGCAAGTCCGCCCCGGGCCCGATGCCGGTGCCGCCGGCCTCGGCCACCTGAGCGTCGGCCGCACCCCGCGGACCGCTCCGGTCCGCCCAGCCCGCTCCGGCGGGCTTTTCTTTTTCCTGCCCCGGCGCGTCCCCAGGCCCTAAGATGCCGCTCCATCGCAGAGCCGGGTTTTCCCTGCACCTGCCCTGAGCCAAAAGCCTCGAGACCATGAAATCTATGGATCTGGAAGCGCCGGAGGGACCGGCCCGTGTAGACGCCCTGATCGAACAGGCGCAACGCCTGCGCCACGAGGAGCCGCGCGCTGCGCTGACCCTGTGCCGGCAGGCCCACGCGATCGCGCTGCGGCTGGACTACCAGCGCGGCCTGGCCCACAGCCTGATGCGCGGTGCGCTGTGCCGCTTCATGCTGGCCGAGCCGGCGCCGGGCTGCTTGGCCGAGCTGGGCCAGAGCGTCGCGCTGTTCCACACGCTGGGCGACCGGGCCGGCGAGGCCGAGGCCAGCCACCTGCTGGCCAACGTCCAGGCCAGCCACAACCACCACGCCGAGGCGCTGCTGCACTACCACCGCAGCCTGCAGCTGCGCCGCGAGCTGGGCGATGCGTCCGGCGAGGCCGGCACGCTGAACAACATCGGCAGCGTGCTGCGCGCCACCGCGCAGTTCGCCGAGGCGCTGAAATACCTGTTCATGAGCCTGGAGCTGGCCGAGGCCGCCGCCGATGCCCGCGCCACCGCCTGCGCGCTGGGCAACATCGGCGCGGTGCTGGCCGACCTGGGCGACAGCCGCCACGCGGTGGAGTACCACCTGCGCGGCCTGGCGCTGATACGCCTGAGCCACGACGGCGACCGCGCCATCGAGGGCGTGATGCTGACCAGCCTGGGCCGCCTGCTGGCGCAGACCGGCCACACCACCGAGGCCGTGGCGCGGCTGGAGCAGGCGCGCGACATCGCCCACCGCAGCGGCCGCCAGCCCGAGACCGGCGCCGCCCTGCTCGGCCTGGGCCTGGCTTGGCAGCAGGCCGGCGAGCTGGAGCGCGCCGAGCGCCTGCTGCTGGAGGCCTTGCTGATACTGCGGCGCAGCGGCAACCGCCGCAGCGAGGCCTAGGCCTTGCTCGCGCTGGGCCGCAACCGCTGGCGCCAGGGCGCCTGGCAGCCGGCGGTGGAGCTGCTGAGCCGCGCGCTGGGGCTGGCCGAGGCGGTCACGGCCGAGCAGGTCAGCGGCCAGTTGCACGAGCTGCTGTCGCAGGTCTACGAAGCGCAGGGCGAGTTCGAAGGGGCGCTGCGCCACTTTCGCCAGTTCTACGCCTGCCAGCAGCGCATCCACGGCGAAGAAAACCAGCGCCGCGTGCGCGCGATGCTGGCCCGCGCCGACCTGGAGCGGGCCCAGCGCGACACCGAGGCCGAGCGCCGCCGCGGCGACGAGCTGGCCAGCGCGCTGGACGCCGCCCGCGAAGCCGACCGCCAGAAGGAGGACCTGCTGGCCCAGCTCTCGCAGCAGTCCGACATGCTGCGCCAGCTCGCCCGCGAAGACGGCCTGACCGGCATGGCCAACCGCCGCTGGCTGGACGCGCAGCTCACCCGCGAGCGCGAGCGGGCGCGCCGCTACCGGCACCCGCTGTCGCTGGCGATGATAGACATCGACCACTTCAAGTCGGTCAACGACCGCTGCTCGCACCGCGTGGGCGACGAGGTGTTGCGCCGCATCGGCCACCTGCTGCGCGACGCCTGCCGCTCCGGCGACATCGTCGGGCGCTATGGCGGCGAGGAGTTCCTGCTGGTGCTGGTGGAGACGCCGCTGGCCTCGGCTGCGGCGGTCTGCGAGAAGCTGCGCCAGCGTGTCGCGGCGCAGGATTTCAGCGACCTGCACCCGGGGTTGGGCAGGCTGAGCGTCAGCATCGGCCTGGCCGGCGACGCCATCGACCCGGTGGCTGACGACCTCGTCGGCGACGCCGACCGCCAGCTCTACCGCGCCAAGCGCGAAGGGCGCGACCGCGTCTGCTGGTGAGGCCCCTAGCTCATGGGGGACGCGGCCCGAGCGTGGCCGGTTTGGGTCCGCCAGGCCGTATGCACGGGTAACGGGAGCCGCGGTGGCCTGGTTTTCAGCCCACCGTCGGCCGCACCGGATCAGGAGAAGCCCATGCTTGCCTTGCCTACCACGTCGTCTTTTGCCGCCCCCGTCCCCGCCACGCTGCCGCGCGCGATGCCGCTGTTGCCTTTCGGCACCATCAAGCTCGCCCGGGGCATGGGCCGCGGGCCGACCGAGCGCGCGGCCTTCGACATGGCGCTGCAGGAGGCCGGCATAGGCAGCCACAACCTGATCCCGCTGACCGCCCCCATCCCGCCCGGCAGCCAGATCGAGCGCGGCCGCTACCAGGCCCACCCGCAGACCTTCGGCCAGCGCCTGTACGTGGTGATGGCGCAGCGCTGCGAGAGCCAGCGCGGCCGCACCGCGCACGCCGGGCTGGGCTGGGTGCGCGAGCAGGTCGGCGGCCAGGGCCTGATGATCGACCTGCAGAGCGACGACGGCGAGCGCCTCTCGCGCGACCTGCACGCGACGCTGCAGGCCATGCAGCGCAGCCGCGGCGTCTCGTTCGGCCCCGTCAGCACCGAGCTGGCCCAGGCTACCTGCGAGGGCGAGCCGGTGTGTGCGCTGGTGGTGGCGGTGTTCCAGAGCGAGCCCTGGTGAGCGTTGCGGCGGTGCGCAAGTTGCCCGCCGCCGCGCAGGTCTCGGGCCAGGCCCGCGTGCCGTAGACGCTCCTTTCGGAGTGGCGGGCTCGTGCAGGCGAAAACCCGCCGGTGCCGCGCCGGCGGGCCTGCGCCCTGGCGCCAGACCCGCGTGTCCGGCGCACCGGGGCAGGTCACGGCGCCGGGCCTGACGACAATGGCGGTTTCGCCCACCTGGACTGCCGGCTCGCCCGAGCCGCAGCGCCACCCGCTCGTCGTGAACCTGCCCGCTCTCCCCGCCACCCCCACCGCCGCCGACCTGGCCGCCCTCGCGCCGCTGCCGCGCGACGTGCTCTGCGCCCTCGCGCTGGGCGCCGGGCCGCACCCGCGCACCTGGGTCTTCCACCTGCTGGCCGACCCCGCGCTGCGCGCGCCTGAGAGCCAGCGGCCCACCGCGGAGAAGGTGCACGAGGCCTTGCGCGCACTGCAGCGCGCGGACTGGCTGCAGGAGGATCCGCGCAAGCCGGGCTTCTGGCAGCCGGCCGAGCCGGCCTTCGCCGTGGCCTACCAGAGCCTGCTGGAGCGCGTCGACAAGGAGCGGCTGCACACCGCGCTGGCCTATGCCGACGCCAGCGGCAGCACGGTGGCGCGGCGGGCGGGCAGCTGGACCTACTGGTCGACCGAGGCCGCGGTGGCGGGGCTGCGGCTGGAGGTGTTCTCGGGCGCCACGCCGGACCAGCTGCGGGCCTTTGCCAGCCACATGCCCTGGGGTGTGAACGGGGTCGAGTCGCTGTTCGAGGCGGCGGTATTCGCGGTCGTGGTGCCGGGCTTGTTCGAGCGCCTGCATGCCGAGGTCCAGCTCGACGTGCTGGCCGAGGCGCTCGGCCACCTCTGCGCGAGCTGGCAGCACAGCTTGAAGCTGCCGGTGGTGGCGCTGAGCGCCGAGCGCCTGGCGCGCGACCACGGCCTGGCGACCCAGCGGCTGCGCGCGATCTACACCGAGTACCTGCTGCTGGCCGGCCGCGCCGGGGAGCTGGACGAGGTGCTGCAACCCCTCGAGGCGGTGGCCGCGACCACGGCGGTTGGCGACGCGGCGCTGGGCCTCAACGCGGTGATGCTGGCCTTGCGTGGCGCCGGCGCCAGCG
>DATHWJ010000131.1:0-2883 GCA_035460745.1 Ideonella sp.
GCCGCGCCTGCCCGACTGGGACCTGTACCGCGCCCTGCGCGAGCAATGGACCCACGAGGACAACCTCGTCAACCACCGGCTGATGTGGCTGATCCTGTCGCAGGGCCTGCTGTTCACGGCTTACGGCACGCTCTCGACGGCCAAGCACAAATGGCTGGTGATCGGCTTCCCGTTCTTCGGCATGGCGGTGGCGGCCATCATCGGCATCAGCGCGCTCGCGGCCATCGATGCCACTTCTGCGATCAAGCGGCAGTACGACCAGGCCGGCCTGAACAGCCTGTGCAACCTGACGCCGGCCACCGCCACGGGGCACCGCGGCAAGTGGGCGGCGCAGGCCTTGCCCTTCGTGTTCGGCGCCTTGTGGCTGCTGGCCTTGCTGGGCTATCTCGGCGGCTGACCGGGCGTGCCGGGGCTCACAGCCGGGCGCACTGGTCTTCCTTGCTGTCCGCGCGGTTGCCCTGGCCGGTCGGTGCGGGGCGGTTCTCCTTGCATTGCAGGTTGCCGTCGATGCGGTTCTTCACCAGCCTGACGCCGCCGCTGTTCTGAAAGGCCTGCAGGTCCGCGCCTATCGTGTTGTTGCTGGCCTTGAGCGGCCCGTTGTTGGACTCCATCTGCAGGCTGCCCTTGATGTTGACGCCGGCGATGGTGGCGCTGCCGCCCTGCACCAGCTGCACCGAGCCGCCGACGCTGGAGGTGCCGCCCAGGTTGACGAGCTGGGCGCCTTCGGCCTGGATGTTGCCGTTGATCGAGATGCTGCGGGCGTACAGGCTGGCGCCGGTGCCGACCACGATGTTGCCCTTGGCACGCGTGCGGTCCAGCGAGCAGGTGGCGCCGTCGGGCACGAAGATGTTGTCCAGCGAGGCCGAGCCCACGCTGCCGGTGCAGACGTATTCGTCCGCCAGCGCAGGCGTGGCGGCGAAGACGGTGGAGGCGGCGAGGGCGGCGAGGTGGAGGCGTGCGTTCATGGTCTGTTTCCTTGGAAGTTGTCGGGAGGGGATACCGCCGGGCCGGTGAGGGCCGCGACGCGCTGCTCGGCGGGAGATTCGAAGGCGTCGGTGCTGCACAGAGCCCGGGGCCTGCGCATTCCGTACATGCCCCTCGGCGCGCAAGGGCATTCGGCCGCGCCGATGGAACTCCCGGGCGCCGCGGCTCTCCATCGCAGACGCTTAAACGGGACGCCATGCCAGCACCCACCCCCCTCGAGTCCGCCGCTGAAGACACCGCCGCGCCGGCGCCCGGCCCGGCATCGCGCCCCGGCGGCCTGGCCGACGCCTCCGATGCCGAGCTGGTTGCGCTGTGCCGCGAGGGCCGCCAGAGCGCCTGGGTGGCGCTGGTGCGCCGCTTCCAGCGGCTGGTCTACACCGTGCCGCGCCGCGCCGGGCTGAGCGAGGAGCAGGCCGCCGACGTCTTCCAGCTCTGCTTCGCCACGCTGCACGAGCAGCTCGCCCGCCTGCAGCAGCCCGAGCGGGTACAGGCCTGGCTGGTGACCACGGCGCGGCGCGAGACGCTGCGGCTGATCGAGCTCTCGCGCCGCACCGTGTCCACCACGGTGGCCGGCATCGACGCCGATGGCGAGAGCCGCAGCGAAGACCTTTGCGACGGCCTGCCCGGCCCCGACCCGCTGCCCGACGACCAGCTCGAGCGGCTGCAGATGCAGCACCGCGTGCGCCGGGCGCTGCAGCAGCTGGAGCCGCGCTCGCGCGAGCTGGTGGAGTGCCTGTTCCTGCGCGACCCGCCGTTGAGCTACGAAGAAGTCGCCGAGCGCCTGCAGATCTCGCCCGGCAGCGTCGGCCCGACCCGCGCGCGCTGCCTGGAGAAGCTGCGCGTCCTGCTGAACGAGTTGGCATGAAAGCGCGTATCTTTTGCCGTCTTCGCCGCTCTGTGCAGCATGTGCCCGAACCCTGGACGATGACCCCATGAAGACCCCGCCCGTGACCGATACGCGCGAGCTCGAAGGCCTGCTGCGAGACAGCGCCGGCCTGCAGGACGCTCCCGAGCATGTGATCTGGCGTGCCGAGTCGCTGTGGGCGCCGGCCCGCGCTGCGGCCGTGCCTCCCGGCCCGCTGCGGCGGCTGTTGGCCCACCTCTCGTTCGACAGCGGCGGTGCCGCCGGCCTGGCGCTGGGCCTGCGCGGCGACGAGGCCGCCGGGCGGCAGTGGCTGTTCACCAGCGAGGCCCACGACTTCGACCTGCGCTGCGAAGCCGGCGACGGCCCGCCCGGCCAGCCCTGGCGCCTGAGCGGCCAGGTGCTGGGGCCGGAGGGGCCGGGCGAGCTGCTGCTGTTCACCGGCGCGGCCGAGCCGCAGCCGGCGCAGGCGCCGCTGCGCCGCGTGGCGCTGGGCGAGCTGAGCGACTTCCGCTGCGACGGCCTGCCGGCCGGCCCCTGCCGGCTGGTGTTCCTGCTCGGCGAGCTGCGGGTCGAGCTGCCGCCCATCGAGCTCGGCCTCGGCGCGGGCCCGCCAGCGGCGACGTGACGCCACAGCCGCCTTCGCCGGGGCCCGACCCGCAGTCCGCCCTGGTCGCCCGCTGGCTGGCCAGCGAAGAGGCACCGCAGCGCGCCGGGCTGCCGCGGCTCGATGCGGCCGGCACGCTCGCGCTGGCCTGGGCGCTGAAGACCGCCTGCCACCAGGTGTGGAACAGCTCGCCCGGCCAGGCCGTGCAGGCCGCGCGCTGGCTGGCGCTGCTGGCCGACAGCGCCGCCGCTGGGCCGGAGGTGCAGGCCCTCGCGCAGTGGACCGCCGGCCTGGCGGCGCTGGTCGGCGGCGACATGGTGCAGGCCCTGCAGGCGCTCGAAGCCGCATCGGCCGGCTTCGACGCCAACGCCCAGCCGCTCTTCGCCGCCCAGGCCGGCGTGCCGCAATTGATCGCCTTGTCGATGCTGGG
>DATHWJ010000132.1:0-1808 GCA_035460745.1 Ideonella sp.
GTGACGGCGCTGCTGCAGACCGCTGCCGGTGGCTTGGCGGTGGCCAGCATGCGCGGCGTGCGTGGTCTTGCCGCTCCCGCCGTGCCAGCCTGATCGCGGCGCTTACCAGGACCCATCCACCCCCTTCCTCTGCCGAAAGTCCATCTTGAGCCTCGCCACCCCCTCGTCCGGCGCCGACCAACCTCCAAGCCTGGATGCCTTCGATCGCCGCTCCGGCTCCCTCGTCGAACGGGCGCTGTTCAACCACCGGCCGCTGGTCATGCTGCTGTGCCTGCTGCTGACGCTGTTCCTCGGCAGCCAGGCGCTGAAGCTCAGGCTGAACGCCAGCTTCGACAAGATGATGCCGGCCTCCCACCCCTATGTGGCCAACTTCCTGGCCAACAAGCAGGACCTGAGCGGGCTGGAGAACATCGTGCGCATCGCGGTGGCACCGCGCCGGGGCACCATCTTCGACAAGCAGTACCTGGAGACGCTCGCCAAGATCAACGACGAGGTGTTCCTGCTGCCGGGTGTCGACCGCCCGTTCATGAAGTCCCTGTGGACCCCCACCACACGCTGGTCGGCGGTGACCGAGGATGGAGTCGACGGTGGCGCCGTGATCCCGGAGGACTACAACGGCTCCAGCGCCAGCCTGGCCCAGGTCAAGCTCAACGTCGAGCGCTCGGGCGAGATCGGGCAGCTCGTGGCGGCGGATCTCCGCTCGTCCATCATCGCCGTGCCGCTGCTGGACACGGACCCCCAGTCCGGCAGCAAGCTCGACTACCGCGTCTTCTCGGAGCAGCTGGAGGCCATCCGCGCCAAGTACGAAGGGGCGGATGTTTCCATCCACGTGGTGGGCTTCGCCAAGGTCGCCGGCGATCTCATCGCCGGCCTGCGCGAGATGCTGGTCTTCTTCGCCATCGCGATCGCCATCGCCGGCGCGATGATCTACGGCTTCAACCGCGACCTGCGCAGCACGCTGCTTGTGCTGGCCAGCTCCTTGGCGGCCGTGCTGTGGCAGCTGGGCGCCTTGCCCACGCTGGGCTACGAGCTCAATCCGTATTCGGTGCTGGTGCCGTTTCTCGTCTTCGCGATCGGCATGAGCCACGGCGCGCAGAAGATGAACGGCATCATGCAGGACATCGGCCGTGGCGTGCACAAGGCCGTGGCGGCGCGCTACACCTTCCGCCGCCTGTTCCTGCCCGGATTGACGGCGCTGCTGGCCGATGCGGTCGGCTTCGCCGTGCTGCTGGTGATCGACATTCCCGTGATCAAGGAGCTGGCGATCGCGGCCAGCGTGGGCGTGGCGATGCTGATCGTCACCAACCTCATCCTGCTGCCCATCCTGCTGTCGTACACCGGCGTGAGCGCGTCGGCAGCGCAGCGCAGCCTGCGTACGGAGCGGGCCGACCAGGACCTCGGCAACAAGCACCGCGTCTGGGCGCTGCTCGATCACTTCACCCAGCGCCGCTGGGCCCTGGTCTCGGTGGCCGCCGCGCTGCTGCTTGCCGCCGGCGGCTTCGCGGTATCGCTGCAGCTCAAGGTGGGCGATCTCGACGCGGGCGCGCCCGAGCTGCGGCCCGACTCTCGCTACAACCGCGACAACGCCTTTCTGGTCGAGAACTATGCTGCCAGCTCGGACATCCTGGTCGTGATGGTCAAGACGCCGCCCGACCAGTGCACGGCCTATGGCACGCTGGCCCTGGTCGACCAGCTGGCCTGGCAGCTCGAGCAGCTGCCGGGGGTCGAGGCGACGAACTCGATGGCGGCGTTGTCGAAGTTCTCGGCGGTCGGGTTCAATGAGGGCAGCTTCAAGTGGTTCGAACTGG
>DATHWJ010000133.1:0-16161 GCA_035460745.1 Ideonella sp.
GTCGAACCATGCAAGTCTATCAGCAGCACGCTGAGTCAGGCGTCACAAGGAAGCATCGATCTCCTGCAAAGGCTGGGGTGCGCTAGGCTTGGCAGAGTGCACTTATTCAGGCACAGTAAAGCCAAAGCCCTCGCGGCGTCCACCACACAAGGGAGGGTGTATGAAGAGGATACAAATACCCGTGTTTGCCGTCATTGCGCCTAACCCGTCTACAAGGACTTCCTCCTTTTTCAGTAGCGGCTGTTGAGTATTCCGGCTGTTTCTTCAGTTTCTCGAACAAGAAGGCATGCTGAGGTGAAGGTGCGGAGCGACATGGAACAGACTGCACATCTACAACCGGTCTTGTTGCGCTCGCGGGCGCGGACCCAGATACGTACCGCTCAGCTGGGCTCCATTCCATCCGCGTATTTGGGCGCAAGGGCCGCACGCCGGGTTAGTCGAGTTCGCCAACTGCCGGTCTGACCTGTCAATGCATCTTCGGGAGCACGTCTTCGGTGGAGGGAATCGGGCGTGAAGTGTCGGATTGATCGGCGGCCGCAGCCCTCAGGCCTGGCAGCTTGCTGTCATGGATGGCGGTGCAGCGGCGGACTGCGCCGGCGACTGCCTGGCCTGCGGTTTGATGCTGACGTGCTGGGCGTCGTACCCCCGCTCGCGCGTCATCACCGCCCACAGGATGCGGGCGTTCTTGTTGGCCATCGCCACGCACGCCTTTTGCCAGCCTATCCGGGCGGTGAGCTGCACCAGCCAGCGCGAGATCGGGTCGTCGCGCTTGCCCGCGCTCATCACGGCCGACTTGGCGCCCTGGATCAGCAGGGTGCGCAAGTAGTCGTCTCCGCGCTTGGTGATGCGCCCCAGGCTGGCCTTGCCACCGCTGGAGTTCTGGCTCGGCACCAGACCCAGCCAGGCACCGAACTGATGGCCGCTCTTGAATTGTTTGAAGTCGCCCACGCCGGCCACCAACGCCGAGGCGCCCAGTTCACCGATACCGATGACCTTGGCCGCGCGTTTGGCCGCCGGCGTGCTGCGCACGTGCTGCCCCACCTGGCTGTCACACCAGCGCAGGTGCTCGTCCAGCTCTCGCCAGTGGTCGAACGCGCGCTGCAACACCCGCCGCGCCAGCGTGCTCATCTCGTTGCTCGCATCCTCTATCACGTCGGCCAGCTCCGCCCTCAAGGCCTGCGGGCTCTGCGCGAACACCAAGCCGAACTCAGCCAGCAAGCCGCGGATGCGGTTGATGCAACCCGTGCGCTCTTCCTTCAGCCCTTCTCGCACCCGGTGCAGGCTCATCACGCCCTGCTGCTCGCAGCTCTTGATTGCCACGAACCGCATGTGCGGGCGGCCTGCCGCCTCGCAGATCGCCGCCGCATCGGTCGCGTCGTTCTTGCCCGACTTGCCTTCCAGCCGGTACGGCGTGACGAAATTCGGCGCGATCAGCCGGACATCCAATCCCAGCTCTCGCAGCTTGCGCCCCCAGTGGTGGGCGCTCGAGCACGCCTCCATCGCCACCACACACCCGGCAGGCAGCTGCGCGCACCACGCCAGGAACTGGTCTCGCTTGACTGCGCGCGTGGCCACACGCTTTTCCGCGCCGTCCACCCCGTGCAACTGAATCACTCGCTTGGCCAGGTCCGCACCTATCCGCGCGATCTGCGCTCGTGTAATCTCGCTCATGGGCTTCCCCCTTTCAGGTTCAGATTGATCTTCGCAATTCAATCTTGGCGCTTCGACACCGCTTCTGGAAGGTGGGAAGTCCCTTCGTATTCCGCCAAGGGGACTGGCCTGCGGCCAGCCCCTTACGTCGAACGTCAAGCCGCACAAGAATCCAAGCGAGTCCATCATGACCGAGAAACAGCTGCTGCAAGGTTCATGTCACTGCGGTGCAGTTCGCCTCACGCTGCCGTCAGCGCCCGAGAAGGCGACCAGGTGCAACTGCTCCCTCTGCAGGCGCAGTGGCGGACTCTGGGCGTATTACGAGTTCGGGACGGTTCGAATAGAGGGACATCCGGAAAACACCGCCGAGTACATCTGGGGCGACAAGACGCTGCGCAATGTGCGTTGCAAGACCTGCGGGTGCGTCACGCATTGGGAGCCACTCGCGCCGGAACCCGGTGGCAAGCATGGTGTCAACCTCAACAACTTTGATCCGCGTCTTCAAGAGTCTGTTCAGGTTCGCCGTTTCGATGGCGCAGACACTTGGACATTCATCGACTGAGCGACACTACCGCAGTGCCGTCCGACCACTCGGTCAAGGGGAATTGCCTGCCGCAGCCCCCCCTAACCTCGAACGATAGGCGTCACGAGCGCACCGTGATGGAATTTCAGCGTGAGGCTCATGCTCGGTCAATTCAAGCCTTGCTTACACTATCGAAATGACCAAGATAAGCCTGAAGAATGAGGCCAGCGCACTCGCGTTGGCGTGGAGGTCCAAGATCGTCGGCCAGGCCGCCGGGGCCAATGTCAAAGTGGTTCGCATGGATGGTTCATCATATCCAAACGAAGTTCATACGTTTGTCGAGGCACTGCTTGTTCTCGAAGGGCAAATGAAACTCGAGATCGAAGGCAAAATCGTGTCTGTCGAAGCCAGCGAGATCTTCATCGTCCCAGCAGGCATCCCTCACGCGGTGGCACCAGGCAGTCACGGCACGTTGGTCATCATTGACCAATAACACCCAGCCCGTCGATCATCCGGACCCCAAAACCGCTGCACGGCTCCATCCGCTCGTCGTCAACATTGGCATGTTGTGAGCGGAAAAGCGTGGCACCGTCGTCATTCAATTCGATCGGCACTGAAATCCGTAGATTTCTCTTGCATGAGCGCCTTGTCTTTGTCCGTCACGCCACGACCATTGTGGGAGTGCGAAGCATCGGACTACTGGATTCGCTTACAACCGATAAACCCGAACCCAAGGACATTGACCTTCTGGTCACTGTCGATGATGATGTCGATCTGACGGCACTTGCTGCGGCAGGTCGAAGACTAAAGGGCAAGGCACAAGCAAGGAACAGGCAAGAATAAAAGGGCCGATATCTTCTTGGCAAATCCCTTATCTTCAACGTCAGGCTTCGCAAACGCAGTACGCTCCAGCTTGGCCGCACTCCGGAGGTTCAAATGAAGAGAGTCACAGGTATCGGAGGGATCTTCTTCAACGCGAAGGATCCTGTCGAATTGCGAGCTTGGTACAAGCAGCACTTGGGCATCGACGTCCAAGAATGGGGTGGCACTGCGTTCACATGGGCGGACGCGTCGGGCAATCCGACAAACGGAACGACCGTGTGGTCCATAGGCGCCGCCGATGGCGAGCACTTCGCACCAAGCAAGTCGACCTTCATGGTCAACTATCGCGTCGAAGACTTGGCCGCTGTACTGCAGGCGCTTCGGGACGAAGGATGCAAGGTCCTGGAGAAGACTGACGATTCCGATTACGGGAAGTTCGGCTGGGTGATGGACCCAGAGGGCAACAAGGTCGAACTTTGGCAGCCCCCTCCGGGGCAGTGAGTTCCCTGCTTGGCAATCAAATGCAGACACCCAGGTGCCAGTTCCCGGGATCTGCAGCTTCGTGTCATCCGCCCCATGGAGGAGCCAAGCGCCGAGAGCCCCCCGTTCGGGGAGAATTTCCTTTGGGCACTTCTGGCGCAGAAGACGTGAGACCAGCCACTTCCAGGCCCACCGATCGATGAAATGATGAGCAGCAAAGAAACCCCCAAGCCCCTGGCCGGCCGCACCGTGGCCGTCACCGGTGCCAGCCGCGGTATCGGCTTGGCCATCGTCGAACTGCTCGCAGGCAAGGGCGCCTACATCATCGGCGGGGCCCGCTCTGTCGGCGACCTCCATGTAGAGGGCGCCAAGTTCCTTGCGTTGGACGTCACCGACGAAGCCAGCGTTGTCGAGTTCGCCCATGCGGCCATGGCGGCCGGCGCCGACGCGCTCATCAACAACGCGGGCATCGGATGCTTTGCGCCGATAGAGGACACCAGCGTCGCCGACTACAGGCGCGTCATGGACACCAATGTGCTGGGGCTGCTGCTGGCCAGCAAGTGCTTTGTGCCGCACTTCAGGCGCAGGCACCTGGCCGGGATGGGAAGCCAGGTGATCAACATCACCAGCGATGTCAGCACCCGCACTTTCAGCCATGGCGGGCTGTATACCGCCAGCAAGTTTGCACAGCGCGCGCTGACCCAGGCGCTGGCACACGAGGGTGCAGACTTCGGCTTGCGCGTGACGGAGATTCGCCCGGGCATGACCGACACCTACTTCAACGATGCAACGCCCGGGGCCTCCGAAAGAGCCTTGCATCTCAAGCCGCTAGACATCGCCCAGGCGGTGCTTTATGCCCTGAGCGCTCCGCCCCATGTACGGATCGACGAACTTGTCGTCCACCCCACGGCCCAGGACATCGTTTTCTGAGGCCGTGCAAACGGCCCTGCGCAACTTCGCAACCCCTGAATCGCACACACATGACCACTGCCCTCCTGATCATCGATGTCCAGCACGCGATGTGCGCGGGCGAGGAAGCCGCCTTTGAGATCGGCCGCGTGCTGGACCGCATCAATTCGGTGAGCGCCAGGGCGCGAGCCGCGGGCCTGCCGGTCGTCCTGGTCCAGCACGAAGAAGACGAGGGGCCGCTTCAGTTCGGCAGCGACGGCTGGCAGCTCGCCGCGGGGCTCTCGACAGGCCCCGGCGACCTCCGGGTTCGCAAGACCACGCCGGATTCGTTCCACCAGACCGAGCTGCGCCAGCTGCTGGCGGACAAGGGCGTCACCCGTCTCGTGGTCTGCGGCCTGCAGAGCGACTTCTGCGTCGACACCACGGTCCGCCGCGCCCTCTCGCTCGGCTACCACCTCGCCCTCGTGGCAGACGGGCACTCAACCTTCGACAACGGCGTGCTGTCGGCCGCCCAGATCATCGCCCACCACAACAAGACGCTCTCGCACCTGACGAGTTTTGGGCCGCGGGTCACCGTGGCTGCGGCCAGCGAGACAGGGATGGAGGCTTGATGTCCGCACGCCGGCGCGCCGGCGCGACGCGCCCATGACCGTCAAGACCCTTTTTCTCGGCCTCTCGCTCGTGCTGCTGCTCGCCATCGCCAACGGCACCGTCAACGTGGTGGACAACAACGCCCCCGCCGGCGGGCGGCCCGCCGCCGATGCGGCCAAGCCGGGCAAGCCAGCCGCCGGCCGGCCGGCCGAGCTCTCGCTGCGCGAGAAGTACATGGAAGCCGTCATCAACCAGTGAGGCTGCAAGCGCACGGGCCCGGCGCGTGCGTGTTTTGGTCGCCGCGCGGGCTAGGATGGCGAAGCACTTCCACGCCACCGGAGACCCACCATGCCCATCAGCTGGCCCTCGCGCGCGATCCTCGACCTCTTCGGCATCGAGCTGCCCATCATCCAGGCGCCGATGGCGGGGCCCTCCTGGTCGGAGATGGTGATCGCCGTCTCGCAGGCCGGCGGCCTGGGCTCGCTGCCCTGCGCGCTGCTGAGCGCGGAGCAGGCCCGGCAGGAGCTGGCCACCATCCGCCAGCACACCGCCGCGCCCATCAACCTCAACTTCTTCTGCCACCAGCCGCCGCCTTTCGACGCCGCGCGCGAGCAGGCCTGGCGGCAGCGCCTGCGGCCCTTCTACCTGGAGCTCGGTGTCGACCCGGAGGGGCCCATCCCCACCTCCAGCCGGGCGCCCTTCGACCCGGTCGGCTGCGAGCTGGTGGAGGCCTACAAGCCCGAGGTGGTGAGCTTCCACTTCGGCCTGCCGGACGCGGCGCTGCTGGCCCGCGTCAAGGCCACCGGCGCCAAGGTGATCTCGTCGGCCACCACGGTGGCCGAAGCGCGCTGGCTGGAGGCCAGGGGCTGCGACGCCATCATCGCCCAGGGCGCCGAGGCGGGCGGCCACCGCGGCCTGTTCCTCTCCGACGATCTCTCGACCCAGGTCGGCACCATGGCCCTGGTGCCGCAGGTGGTGGATGCGGTGAAGGTGCCGGTCATCGCGGCTGGCGGCATCACCGACGCGCGCGGCATCGTCGCGGCCTTTGCGCTGGGGGCCAGCGCAGTGCAGCTGGGCACGGCCTACCTCTTCTGCCCCGAGGCGCGCCTGCCGGCACCGCACGCCCAGGCGCTGCGCAGCGAGCAGGCCCTGGAGACGGCGCTCACCAACCTGTTCACCGGCCGGCCGGCGCGCGGCATCGTCAACCGCGCGATGCGCGAGCTGGGGCCCATCTCCTCCCTGGCGCCCGCCTTCCCGCTCGCGGGCGGCGCGCTGGCGCCCTTGCGCACCAAGGCTGAAGCGCAGGGCTCGGGCGACTTCATGTCGCTGTGGTCGGGCCAGGCCGCCAGCCTGGGCCGTGAGCTGCCCGCCGGCGAGCTCACGAAGCGCCTGGCCGAAGAAGCGCTGGCCCGGCTCGAACGGCCTTGACACCATTCACCGAAATGGGCCGGGAAGTGCTGGCAGGATGAATGCATCAAACCGCTCAAGGCGTAAGCAGCACGGTTTTGCGGCCTCTCAACCTATATCCTGCGCGGTCCTCATCACCGACTTGGCATGACCTTCTCAGAAACCTGGCCCTTTTTTCGCGCGTGGATCGCCGACCCCTTGCGCGTCGCCGCGATCGCCCCCTCGGGCGACGCGCTGGCCAGGGTGATGACCCACGAGATCACCGGCCGCAGCGGCCCCGTCGTGGAGCTCGGCCCGGGCACCGGGGCCTTCACGCGGGCGCTGCTGAGCCGGGGGGTCAAGGAAAAGGACTTGACCCTGGTCGAGTCCTGCGATGCCTTTGCCGAGCGGCTGCAAAGGCGCTTCCCGGCAGCGCGGGTGCTGCGCATGGACGCCACCCGGTTGCGCCGGGCCGGCCTGTTCGAGCCGGCCTCGGTCGGGGCCGTGGTGAGCGGGCTGCCGCTGTTGTCGATGTCGCCGCGCCAGGTGCTGGCGGTGCTGGAGGCGGCCTTCGGCTGCCTGCGCGCGGATGGCGCGCTCTACCAGTTCACCTACGGCCCGCGCTGCCCCGTGCCGCGCGCCATCCTGGAGCGCCTCGACCTGCGCGCTTCGCGCGTCGGCACGGTGCTGCTGAACGTGCCGCCCGCCGCGGCCTACCGCATCAGCCGGCGCGCCGCGCGGCGCTGATGCCGGGGGGCCTCGAGCGGCCCGCGCCCGGCGGGTGCTGCGTCAGCCTTCGTTGCGGATCGAGGGGTCCATGTGCAGCCGGTCGCTGCTGTCGATCTGCACCACCGTGATCGTGTAGTTGTAGTCGGCCACCACGGTGTTGACGTCGAACAGCACCGCCGTGTTGGCATCCACCGTCCAGCAGGGGTAGGGGAACTGCGAACCGCCGCTGGCCACCACCACCGCGCCGGTGCTGGGGAAGGCGTAGTCGGCCGTCAGCAAATTGAAGGTCAGCAGCACGTTGCTGCCCTTGATGACGGCCTGGCTGGGCGTGCAGGTGATCTGCCCGGTCTCGCTGACGGTGACGGCGACTTGTTTGATCTTGTTGGAGTCCATGGGTACTGCCTTGAGCTTGTGGTTTCAGTGGGCCAGCCGCTGCCGCAGGTCGGCGTAGGCCGGATGGCGATAAAAAGACGCCCCCACTTTCTCGGCCAGCGCCCGCGCATCTTGAGCTTCGCCCAGGCGCAGCCGGGCCTGCGCGAGCAGCGTCATCGCCGGCAGATCGCCGGTGGCGGCGGGCTTCTCCAGCCGCTGCGCGGCACTGCGCCAGGGCGCCTGGGCCTGCGCGTTGCCCGGGTCGCCCGGGCCGCGCAGCAGCAGGTCGCCGAGCGCCAGCGACACGGCCGAGGCAATGCAGGTCTGCTCCGGGTCCAGCGGCTTGCCGGCGGCCTCGTCGTGCTGCACCACGCCCAGGTAGGCCTCCAGCGCGGCCTGCAGCGCGGCGGTGCGGGCCGCTGCGCCTTCGTCCAGCGCCGCCTCCAGCAGCAGCAGGCGGCCCTTCAGCGTGATGTTCCACTTGCTGCGCGTGCGGTCGGTGGCCAGCAGGCGCGCCAGGTCGGCTTCGGCGCGCGCCATCGCCGCGCGGGCCGCGGCGCGCTCGCCCACCGCGAGCTGCGCCTCGGCCAGGCCGAGGCGGGCGAACATCGCCTGGGCGTGCCAGTCGATGTTGCTGTCGTCCACCGCCAGCAGTGCCTCGAAGCCGGCCACGCCCTGGCCCGCCGTCTGCGCCGCGAGGCGGTATTCGCCCTGGGCCAGTTGCAGCCGGCCGAGCTCGTAGCTGGCGTTGGCCAGCAGGCGCTGCGAGTTGCGGTCGCGCCCGGCGTCCGGCATCTGGCGCATCACCTCGATCTTGTCGCGCTGGGCCTCGGCCGCCGCGCCGTATTCGCCCAACGCCTCGCGCGCCTTGGCCACCCAGCCCAGCGTGTTGGCGAGCTCGATGATGAACTCGGGCTGCGCCGCCGCCACCTCGCGCCAGACGCGTTCGGCGGCGCTGAAGGCCTGCAAGGCCTGCTGCGGCAGCGCCGCCTCCAGCCGCACCACGCCGAGGTTGACGCCGGCATGGGCGCTCTCCATGCGCCAGTCCAGGTTGTGCGGGCCCAGCGTGACCAGCCGGCGCGCCAGCGCGAGGTACTGCTCGAAGGCCGCCGCCGCCGCGCCGGCCTCGCCGCGCCGCCGTGCGATGTAGCCCACCCAGTACACGCTCTGTGCGTGGTCGAACACGCGCTGGCCGTCCTGCGGGTGGCGCTGGACCAGCTCGGCCGTGCTCTCGGCCGCCTGCTCGAACATCTTGGAGGCCTGGTCCAGGCTGCCGCGCTGCTCGGCGATCTCGCCGATCAGGTGCAGCGCGCGGGCCCGGCGGCCGAGCGAATCGGCGTCGAGCCGGTCGGCGTCCTGCGCCGCGTAGTAGGCCAGCGCCCGGCTGCCCACGGCGTCCAGCACGTCCAGCCGGCCCACCGGCTGCAGCTTCTTGCGCAAATCGCCCAGCATGAACTCGATCAGGCCCTCGGCCTGCACCCGCTGCAGCCTGGCTTCGCGCGCCTCCCACAGCGCCACGCCGGCCCCCGCGCTCAGCGCCAGCATGGTGACGCTGCCGGCCACCACCAGCGCGCGGTAGCGCCGCACGAACTTGGCCAGCCGGTAGGCCAGCGTGTCCGGCCGGGCGGCGATGGGCTCGTCGTTGAGGTAGCGGCCGAGGTCGTCGGCGAGCTGCTCGGCGTTGGCATAGCGCTCGGCGGGAGCCTTCTTCAGCGCCCGGGCGACGATGGTGTCCAGGTCGCCGCGCAGCACCCGGGCGCGCCGGGCCGCCGCCGGGCCGCCCAGGCGCAGCACCGCCTCGGAGAGGCGCCGGGGCTCGTGCTCGACCACCGCACGCAGCTGGTTCAGCGCCGTGTCGGTGGGCACCGCCGTCGGATGGGCACCGCCCAGCAACACATACAACAGCACGCCCAGCGCATAGACGTCGGTCGCCGTCGTCACGTCGCCGCCCTGCAGCTGCTCGGGCGCCGCGTACTGCGGCGTGAAGGCGCGCCCGGCCCGCTGCGTCAGCTCGCTGGCGGCGGCGGCCTGCGCGCCGTCGTCCAGCAGCGTGGCGATGCCGAAGTCCAGCAGCTTGACCTCGCCGGCCTCGGTCACCAGGATGTTGGAGGGCTTGAGGTCGCGGTGCAGGATCAGCCGGTGGTGGGCGTGGGCCACCGCGGCCAGCACGCCGAGGAACAAGCGCACCCGCGCCGTCGCGTCCAGCGCATGCTGCTCGCAGTAGCGCTCGATGGTGACGCCGTCGATGTACTCCAGCACCAGGTAGGGCTGGGCGCCGCCCGGCATCACGCCGGCGTCGATCAGGCGGGCGATGTGCGGGTGGGCCAGCCGCGCCAGGATGCTGCCTTCGCGCGCGAAGCGCTCGGCGTCGCCGCGGGCCAGCAGGCCGGCATGCAGGAACTTGATCGCCACGAAGCCCTCGTAGCGGCCATCGGTGCGGCGCGCCAGCCAGACGCTGCCCATGCCGCCCTGCCCCAGCTCGCGCTCCAGCGTGTAGGCCCCCACCACCTGGCCGGCCAGGCTGGCCTCGGGCGGCAGCGCCGGCGTTTCGAGAAAGGCCTCGGCGTCCAGCACCGGCAGCCGCCCCAGCAGCGCCTCGAGCTCGTCGGCAAGCTCGGGCTGCTTGGCGTGCAGCTCGGCCAGGCGGGCGCTGCGCTGGGGCTCGTCCAGGTCCAGCAGCTCGTCGAGCAGCGGGCTCAGGCGGGCCCAGCGGGCGGGGTCCATGGGCGCGACGGAGCGGGCGCTCACTTGAGCACGGTAGAGAGGAACAGCCGGGCCTTTTGCCAGTCGCGCTGCACCGTGCGCTCGGTCACGCCCAGCGCCTCGGCGATCTCGACCTCGGAGAGGCCGGCAAAGTAGCGCATCTCCACCACCTGGCCCAGCCGCGGGTCGACCGCCGAGAGCTCCTCGAGCGCTTCGTGCACCCGCAGGATCTCGTCTTCGTGGCGGAAGGCCGCATCGCCCACCAGCGTATTCAGCGTGACATGCACCGCCTCGCCGCCGCGCCGCTCGGCCTGGCTGGCCCGCACCAGGTCCACCACCACGGTGCGCATCACCCGCGCTGCGTAGGCGAGAAAGTGGTTGCGGTCGGGGAAGTCGAGCTCGTCGGTCCGCTGGATGCGCAGGTAGGACTCGTGCACCAGCGCGGTGGTGTCGAGCAGCGTCACGTCGCCCGAGCGGCGCAGCCGGCTGCGCGCCAGCCGCCGCAGGTCGGCATACAGCAGCGCCACGACGCGGTCGGCGGCCTGGCGGTCGCCAGCGCCGGCCGCGCGCAGCAGGAGGGTGATTTCGGACATGCAGCGGGTTGGAGGCTTGGCACTCGCCGCGTCGGCGACGAGCCAGGCGCGAAGCGCCAAGACCGCGACTCTACCCGCCACACGCGGCCGGCGCCTGTGACGGCTGCGGCGACTCCCCGGGCCCCTGCCCGGCGGCGAGCTCGGCCGGCCTGCGAAGTTTTTTTCGCCGCGATGTCGGGTTTCGTACCGGGACTGCGTTCTACAGCAATGAGGGGGTGGAAGCCAGCGGCTGTCCCAGGGGGGAAGCGCTGTCAGCCCAGCCGCAGCTTCCATCTCTTCACCCGACACACCCACCGCCCCCTGTGCCCGGGGCTGGCCCTTTGAGGGACACCCATGGACACCCAAGGACACGATGCCATGCTGCAAGAGCCTGACAGGACCGAGCCGACATCCGAACCCACCGCCGCTGCCCCCTCCAGCGCGCCAGCGGCCCCACCGCCGCGCGTCTCCGCGCTGCCCCCGCTGCCCTACATGGCGGACGCCGCGCAGTTCGGCGCCTTCGTCCACCAGCAGCTGGCCGAGTGCCGCCGCTGGAGCGTGCCGCTGGCGGTGCTCTCGCTGGGCATCGCCAACGTGCAACTGGCGCACGACCGCCACGCTGCCGCACTGCGGACCCAGCTGCTGCAAGAGGCCGGCCTGCGGCTGCGCAGCCGCGTGCGCGCCACCGACGCCGTGGTGCGCGTCGGCCGCGACGGCTTCGGCCTGGTGCTGCGCGACGCCACCGAAGCCACCGCCCGCAACGTCGAGCAGCGGCTGACCCGGGCCTTGCACATGCCCTACCGCATCGGCAGCATGCTGCTCAGCCTGACGGTGCAAACCGGCTTTGCGGTCTACCCGCAAGGCGGCGTGACCGGTGAAGCGCTGGTGCTGGCGGCCGAGCGGGTGCGCAACAAGACGGGCGATTGACAGTCGGGCTCAGGCGGCCAGCACGGCCTCCGCCGCCGGCTGCCGCGCCCTGGCGGCGATCTGCTCGGCCAGGTAGGCCGCGTCGCGCGCCACGCCGGAGAAGCGCCCCGAGCCCCAGGTGTGCAGCCACGGCAGGCCGAGAAAGTACAGGCCGGGCTGGCTGGTGACGCCGCGCAGGTGGCCGGGGTAGCCGCGGCCGTTGAAGACCGGGGCGTCTATCCAGCTGAAATCGGGCCGGAAGCCCATGCACCAGACCACGCTGGCGATGCCGCTGCCCGCCAGGTCCAGCGTCTCGCGCTCGGCCGCCGGCTGCCAGACCGGCTGGTAGACGCTGGGCGGCGGCGCCGCGATGCCCTGCCTGGCGATGAACTTGTCGATGGAGGCGTTGATGCCGTTGTAGATCTCGTCGGCATGGTCGAGGTTGCGAGCGAGCTGGGGCTCGAAGCGCAGCTGGCCGGCGCCGGCGTCGCGCAGCGCGCCGAACAGCTGCATGCCCTCGGCGGCAAACTTGCGCAGGTCGATGTCGCGCCCACCGTCGCGGCCGGTGACGTAGTGGTTGGTGTTGTCGCGCACGCCCTCGCGCAGCGGGTGTTGCTGCACCGGCATGTCGTAGTAGTCCATCTCGGCCAGCCAGTCGACCACGTCCTTGCCGCGGTAGAAGCGCGCGCAGCGCGGCGCCTCGCCTACCGCGAGATAGACCTGGCGGCCCTCCAGGTGCAGGTCTTCGGCGATCTGCGCGCCCGACTGGCCCGAGCCCACCACCAGCACCGCGCCGGGCGGCAACGCCGCGGCGTTGCGGTATTGCTCGGAGTGCAGCTGCACGATCTCGGCCGGCAGGCGCTGGGCCATGGGCGGGACGATGGGCAGGTGGTAGCCACCCGCCGCCACCACCACCTGGCCGGCGCTGAGCTCGCCGGCCGAGGTCTGCAGCATGAAGCCGCCGCCCGGCGCCGGCGCCAGCCGCTGTACCGCCACGCCTTCGCGCAGCGGCGCCAGCACCCGCTCGCGGAAGCCGGCCAGGTAGGCGTTGATCTCGTCTTTCTTCATGAAGCCGTGCGGGTCGGGGCCGTCGTAGGGGTGGCCGGGCAACTGGCACTGCCAGTTGGGCGTGACCAGGCAGAAGTTGTCCCAGCGCCGGGTCTGCCAGGTGTGCATCGCGTGGTGCTTCTCCAGCACGACATGGTCCACGCCCAGCGCCTGCAGGCAGTGGCTCATGGACAGGCCGGCCTGGCCGCCGCCGACGATGGCGACGCTGCGGTGCTCGGGATGCGGGGAGGGGCTCATGCTGCGTTTCCTTCGTCGAAAGACAGGACCTGGACTTGTGCACCGCCCTGGCCGGCAAACGCGGCGGCGGTGCGCTCGATCTCGCCGAGCTGGTCGTGCGCCATCGAGCAGGCGAAGCCGTACTTGGCGCGCACGCGCTCGCTGGCGATGTGGGTGGCCTCGCGGATGCGGGCGAGGAACTCGGGCAGCGGGTAGGCGGCGCCGGGCGCGAAGAAGTCCTTGATCACCAGCGAGGGCGAGTAGCAGGTGGCTTCGGTCTCGTCGGGCCAGCGGAGGCGGTAGTGCATGGCGGGCATGGGTGGGCCTTGGGTCAGTCGGTGAGGTGGCAGAGCGCGCGGTCGGGCTCGGCGGCGGCGACGGCGAGCCCGGCGCGGTAGAGCGCGGCATGGCACTCGGCGCTGCGGGCCCAGCCGTGCTGGCGGCAGACGGCGGGCGGCTCTTGGAAGTCCGGCAGCGCGAGCGCCTCGCGCATCGCGCGGGCGATGGAGCCGGCGTCGGTGGGGTCGGCCCAGGCGAGCTGCGCCGTGCCCTGCAGGTGCTCGGTGAAGGGCGCGATGCGCGACACCACGGCCGGCGTGCCACTGGCCAGCGCCTCCAGCACCACCAGGCCGAAGCCTTCGCGCAGCGAGGGCATCAGCAGCGCGTCGGCCAGGCGGAACAGGCTGGGCATGTCGGCATGGGACAGCGGGCCGGTGAGCCGCACGGCGTCGTGCGCGAGGCCGCTGGCGCGCAGCAGCGCGTGGAAGCGGGCGCCATGGGCGTCGTGGTCCAGCAGGCTCGCGCCGCCGGCGATCACGAGCTGCGCGGTGGGCAGCTCATGGCGCAGCGCGATGAAGGCCTCGAGCTGGCGCAGCGTGTTCTTGCGCTCCTCGATGCCGCCCACGCTCAGGAACACCGGGGTCCCCGGGCGCAGGCCGTGGGCGAGCGCGACGGCCGCGTCCTGCGGCGTGGCGCGGGGCGAGTAGCGCTGCAGGTCCACACCGTTGGGCACCAGCGCGGCCTCGACGCCGTGCACGTCGCGCAGCGTGTGCTGCCAGAGGCGGCTGACGCACAGCACCTGCCGCGCCTCGGCGAACGCGCACTGCTGCCAGAGGGCCAGGCGGGGATCGTCGAAGGGGTCGAGGTGGTGCACGGTGCGGGCGAAGCCGGCGAGGCGGCCTTCGTCGCGCAGCACGGCAAGCACGTTGCCGGTGATGCTGTCCTGCGCATGCCAGACGTCGAAGTCGCTGCCGCGGACGTTCGCGCGCAAGAAGGCGGCGCAGGCGGCGATGCGCTCGCCCACCATCGCCGCGACGTCGCGCGGTGCGGTGGGCACGGGTATCAGCACCAGCTCGCACGGCAGCTCGCGAAACAGCCGCTGGCCGGGCGCGGCGGGCGCCATCACCGTCACCCGGTGGCCGGCGGCGTGCAGTGCACTGGCCAGCTCCAGCGTGTGCACCACACCGCCGCGCGGGTTCACCGAGTGGGTCAGCAGCGCCACCCGCAGCGGCGCGCCCTGCAGCGGTGGCTCACGCATGGGCGGCCTCCGGCGATGCGGCGGGGCAGATGAAGGGCGCCTCGGCGGTGTCCCACAGCACGGCCTCGTCGCCGCCCTGGCGCAGCAGCAGCCGCGACGAGGCCTGCACCTGCCCGATGGGCGCGCAGGCCAGCCCGCGCGCCGCGAAGCGCCGCTGCACTTCGCCCGCTTGCGCCGGCCGCACGCTGAGCACGAAGCCGTAGCTGGGGAAGGCGCTCAGCCAACGCAGCCAGGCCTCGTCGCCGCAGGCTTCGTCGGGCCGCGGGATGTGGTCGAGCTCCACCGTGGCGCCCACTTTGGAGCACTCCAGCAGCATCAGCAGGGTGCCGAGCACGCCTGCCATGCTGATGTCCTTGGCGGCATCGCACAGGCCGTCTTCGGCCAGCGAGGGCAGGATCTCCAGGTCGGCCCGCAGCCGGTGCGCCGGCGCGCCGGTGGAGGCGTTCCAGTAGGGGTAGGGCTCCTGGTAGCTGCCGCGCAGGTCCACCGCCATCAGCAGCGTGTCGCCGGGCCGGGCGTCGAAGCTGGTCAGCAGGCGCTGCGCGCGCCCGAGGATGGCCACGGCCAGTTGGCCGCGCAGGCTCTGGTTGTTGCTGTGGCCGCCCACGATGGGCACGCCGTAGCGCTCGGCGGCGGCGGCCATGCCTTGCAGCATGGGCTGGGCCGCGTCGATGCCGGTGCTCCAGAGTGCATCGACCACGGCGATGGGCCGCCCGCCCATCGCATAGATGTCGCTGACGTTGACCATCACGCTGCAGTAGCCGGCAAACCACGGCATGCGGGCGATGAAGTCCTCGACCAGGCCTTCGATGGCCAGCAGCAGGTAGCCCTCGCCGCCCTGGGCGTCGCTGAGGGGGATGGCGGCGCAGTCGTCGCCCACCGGCACCGCGGCACCGATGCCGGGCGCCTTGATCGCGACGCTGGCCGCCAGCGCCCCGACCACGCCGCCGATGTCGCGCTTGTGCACGAAGCCGCGGCTGGCGCGCAGCGCGCTGCAGAGCTGCTGTAGCGTCATGCACCCGCCCTCGCCTGCACGGCGTAGCCGCTGATCGGGTCGTGGCAGGGCGGGTAGTGGTTCAGGTCGGCCTGCATCAGGTCGTGCGGCCGGCCGTGCACGCTGACCGGCTTCAGCACGCGCCAGTGCAGTTGCTCGAAGAGCGGCGTGTTCTGCCGCTGCACATGCGCGAGGAAGACCGAGGCGCCTCGCGCGTGCGCGCTGCTCACCGCCAGCCGTATCAGCGTCGCGCCGATGCGGCCGACGCGCCGGAACGACGGGTGCACCGCCAGCCGCGAACCCCACCACAGGCCGTCTTCGGCCTCATGGATGCGCACCGTGCCCACGACCTGGTCGTGCAGGCCGCCGACGCAGGCGATGGCGACGATGGGCTGGGCGCGCTCGTCGATGGCGTCGAGGTCGTCGCCGAAGAACACGCCTTGCTCGGCGCAGAAGACGGCGCGGCGCAGGGCATGGGCGCTGCGGCGCTCCCAGGCGCTGTCGGCCCACTTGATGCGGAACTCGCAGGGGGCGAAGCGCGTGCTCAGCTCGCAGTAGGCGTCGGCCTGCGGCGTGGCGTCGGCCTGCGCTGCGGCTTCGAGGGTGGCGGCAGGGGTCATCGCAGCTCCCGGTGGGTGTTCAGTTCTCGTAGACCGACAGCGACGAGCAGGCGCCGCACTTGCCGCAGCCGGCCTTGATGTCG
>DATHWJ010000134.1:0-7958 GCA_035460745.1 Ideonella sp.
AGCGACTTGCGTCGCTAACCTGTTGTTTTGTTTGGCTCCTCGACCTGGGCTCGAACCAGGGACCTACGGATTAACAGGCAGCCTGATTGGATGCCCTCTGGCAATGTACGAGTCGCCGAGCTCAAGTTTGCCTTGCAGCGGGCCATCTTCTCCGACAGATTGCTTTCTCGTGCCGTCCACGCGCGTCACAGCCTGGAGCATGTCCGCCCACTTGCCGAGCGCCGCACGTCGCTCTTCAAAGTAGTTATGGCGGTTGTACGTTCCTTCCACTCCTCTGAGCTTGTGATTCAGTGCGCGCTCCGCGGTAAACCGGTCGATCCCCAGCGCTGCCAAGTGTGTTCGAGCTGTTCGCCTCATGTCGTGCACGGTGAAGTGCTCGACCTCGGTGAGGGACAATCTTGCCAGCGCGACATTCAGCGTGTCGGGCCCGACATGGGCAAAGCGGTTCCTGGTCGGTTGCCCTAATCGACTCCTCACCAGTCGCCTCGCCGGGAACAGGTGCTCACTCCCGCAGGCATGCACTTTGACTTCCGCCAGCCAGCTGATTACCGGTGCTGCCAGCGGAATCTCGATCGCCGCCTTTGTCTTTGTCTGCTCGTCCTTCAAGGTCCACACCTTACCGGCGAAGTCGAAGTCGCACCACTTGGCCGAAAGCAGTTCCATCTTTCGGACGCAAAGCGCAAGCAGCAGCCAGACGGAAAGCTCGTTGATGCGGCCGAAATTCGGGGTGCTTCGCATCGCGGCCGCCAGCGCCTTCAGGTCATCGGCATCAAGCCAACGCTCTCTAGAGCGCTCCGTACCGCCTGCGTCCGACAGGTCAAAGCTCGCAGCCGGGTTGTGCTCGATCCAGTGTCTCTTCACGGCAAAGTCGAACATCCGGACCATGTAGCGCAATTCGTCGTTCGCCACCGTTGGGGCGCCTCCGGCAACGGTCCGGGTGAGGACCTGGTCGATGTGCATGGGCCGTACTTCCCGGGCGGGCAGTTTTCCGATGACGGGGTACACGTGATTCTTCAGCACGCGAGCGACGACGTTGGGATGTTTGTGCCGACCTTCGATGTAGCGCAGCATCCAAAGGCGGCCAAGCTCTTCGACGTCTATTGCCTCAAGCGCTTGCTGCTGTGCCTGGCGCTTCAATGCAGCTAGGTCGTGACCTTGCTGCAGCAACGCGCGGTCCGCGCGCGCTCTCTCGCGTGCCTGTTTCAATGTCAGGTCAGGGTAGCGGCCGAGTACCTTCTCCCGCTGTCGCGCGCCGTAACGGTATCGCAGCACCCAGGAGGCCTTGCCTTGTGCTGCCGAGGCGGCACTGGCTACGAACGTCAGGCCATCGCCGACGCTCTTGTCCACGGGCCCGGCAGCCAGCCAGGATCTCAGCGACCTGTCGGTCGCGGTCTTTTCGGTCTCAGTCACGATGCGTTCTCCAGAGGAACGTGTGGGGTTCGGTGATCAGACTCGTCTGACAACCACGAGATCCGACCTCCGGACCCCACAATATCCCCCACACAATGCATGCGCTTCGACGCGATCCCCTGGGACGACCCGAGACGGCTCGGGAGCAGAAATCCCTTTCAGATCAAGTGGTTACGTGACCTTGCGGGATGCCCCGCAACCGCCCGAAAACCTACTCAATGTTTTGCACCTGCTCCCGCATCTGCTCGATCGACACCTTCATCTCGACCGAGATGCCGGTGAGCTCCAGCGCTGCCGACTTGGAGCCCAGGGTGTTGGCCTCGCGGTGCAGTTCCTGGATCAGGAAGTCCAGCCGCTTGCCGAGCTCGCCGCCGGCCTTGAGCAGGCGTTCGATCTCGTCCAGGTGGGCGCTGAGGCGCGAGAGCTCCTCGGCGACGTCGATGCGGATGGCGTAGGCCGCGGCTTCGTTGAGCGCGCGGTCGCGGGCGGCTTCGGCCGAGACGGTGGCGCCGGCGCCGGCGCCTGCTGCTTGCAAGGCCTCGGTCCAGCGCTCCAGGAAGCGCTGCTGCTGCTTCTGCACCACGGCGGGCACCAGCGGCGCGGCTTGCGTGGCGAGCTCGCGCAGCTTGACGATGCGCTCCATCAGGATCTGCACCAGCCGTTCGCCTTCGCGGGCGCGGGCTTCCTTGAGCGCGGCGATGCCGTCGCGGGCGGCCTGCAGCGCGAGTTCGTCGAAGCGCGTGGCGGGGCCGGTAGCGCCTTGCCCGTTGCCGCGGCACCATTGCAAGACCTCGTGCACCGTCAGTGGCGCGGCCTTGGGCATCCAGCCGGTGACCATGCCGTCCAGCCGGACCAGGCGGTTGAGCTGGTCCATCGTGGGCTGGGGCAGGCCGTCGTCAGCGCCGCGGCCCAAGGTGGCGCGCACCTCGATCTTGCCGCGCCGCAGGGCGGCGACCAGCAGCTCGCGCAGCGCGGGTTCGATCTGGCGCAGCTCGTCGGGCAGGCGGAAGGCGATGTCGAGAAAGCGGCTGTTGACCGAGCGGAACTCCAGGGTCAGGGCAGAGCTGGCAATTGGGCTGGTTTCGGCCGCCTTTTCGGTCTCTGTGGCGGCTGCCGCGGCGGCGCTGGCGAACCCGGTCATGCTGTAAACTGGCATGTAGCTTTTGCCCTCAGCAAAACTCCCCATTATGTCAAAGCCCAAACCCGCCCCGTTGCCTGCGGGCACGGTGGTCGGTGGCTACCAGGTGATCAAGAAACTGGCGGCCGGCGGCTTTGGCGTGGTCTACCTCGCCGAAGACGCAGAGCGCCACCTCGTCGCCCTCAAGGAGTATCTGCCTGCTTCGCTGGCCGAGCGTTCGACTGGCGAGCTGGTGCCGCGCGTGCGGCCCGAGAAGCAGCCGCTCTACCGGCTGGGGCTCAAGAGCTTCTTCGAAGAGGGCCGCTCGCTGGCGCAGATCTCGCACCCCAGCGTGGTCTCGGTGCTCAACTTCTTCCGCGAGAACGAGACCGTCTACATGGTGATGAACTACCTGCAGGGCGACACGCTGCAGGACTTCATCGTCACCGCCCGCGAGCTCAAGCGCGAGAAGGTCTTCCGCGAGTCGACCATCCGCTCGCTGTTCGACGAGATCCTGCGCGGCTTGCGCATCGTGCACCAGCACAAGATGCTGCACCTGGACATCAAGCCGGCCAACATCTTCATCACCAACGAGAACCGCGCGGTGCTGCTGGACTTCGGCGCGGCGCGCGAGGTGCTGAGCAAGGAGGGCAACTTCATCCGCCCGATGTACACGCCGGGCTTCGCGGCGCCCGAGATGTACCGCCGCGACGGCTCGCTCGGGCCCTGGACCGACATCTACGCGCTGGGCGCCTGCATCTACGCCTGCATGCAGGGCTACCCGCCCAACGACGCGCCGCAGCGCATCGAAAAGGACCGCTTGCCCATGTCTCTCTCCCGCATGCGCAATACCTATTCGGATAACCTGATCGAGGTGGCGGAGTGGTGCATGGCACTCGATCCGCTGTCACGGCCGCAGAGCGTGTTTGCGCTGCAAAAAGAGCTCTCGCGCGAGACCGAGCGGCGCTACACCACGCTCAGTTTCACCGAGCGTCTCAAGCTCCAGATCGAAAACCTGAAGACCGGCGCACGCACCTGAGCGGCGCGCGGCCGCCGAACAAGTCAAGACAAGAAGCAGTCCATCGCATGAGGAAGCCCGCGTGAGGTTCTCGGTGTACCAGGTCAGCCGCAAGGGCGGCCGCGAAAAGAACGAAGACCGGATGGGCTACTGCTACACGCGGGACGCCGGCCTGTTCGCCCTGGCCGACGGCATGGGCGGCCACCCGGAGGGCGAGGTGGCGGCGCAGATCGCGCTGCAGACCATGGCGGTGGCCTTCCAGCGCGAGGCCAGGCCGGCGCTGAAAAACCCGCTGCGTTTCCTGCAGGAGGCCATCCAGGCCGGCAACCACCAGTTGCTGCGCTATGCCACCGAGAAGTCGCTGATCGACACCCCGCGCACCACGCTGGTGGCCTGCGTGATCCAGGAGAACACCGTCTCCTGGGCCCATTGCGGCGACTCGCGGCTCTACTTCGTGCGCGGCGGCAAGCTGCTCGCACGCACCCGGGACCACTCCTACACCGAGCTGCAGCAGACGCTGGCGCAAGGGCCGGCGGCCGATGGGCACCTCAGCCGCTCGGTGCTCTTCACCTGCCTGGGCAGCCCGGGCAAGCCGCTGGTCGATACCAGCGGGCCGCTCGCGCTGCAGGCGGGCGACCGCGTGCTGGTCTGCTCCGACGGCCTGTGGAGCTCGGTCGCCGACGCCCAGATCGTCGAGATGCTGAGCACGGGCGCGCTGTCCGACGTGGTGCCCGAGATGGTCGAGCGGGCGCTGCGCAACGGCGGGCCGCACAGCGACAATGTCACCGCGCTGGCCGTCGAGTGGGAGGGCGCCGACGAGTCGGAGATCAGCACCGGCGGCGGCATTTCCACCCGGACGCTGGGCGACGACGTCTGCGCGTCCACCATCCAGGCCAGCATGGGCGAAGGCCAGCCGGCCGAGATGGACGAGGCAGAGATCGAGCGTTCCATCCGCGAGATCAACGAGGCCATACAGCGCTCGTCGCGCAAGCGGCGCTGACCCGGCTGGCGCGTTCCGGTTCGCCGGCGCGGGCCGGCGCGCGCGGCTTCCCCCATTCCCTCCCGGCTGTGCTTGCAGCCGGGTTTTTGCCATTCGAAGGACACTCCCCACCATGACCTACGAACGAACCCAGGGCCGCGCGCCCGACGCCTTGCGCCCGGTGCGCATCACCCGCGGTTTCACCCGCCACGCCGAGGGCTCGGTGCTGATCGAGTTCGGCCAGACGCGGGTGCTGTGCACCGCCTCGGTCGAGGAGCGCGTGCCGCCGCACAAGCGCGGCAGCGGCGAGGGCTGGGTCACGGCCGAGTACGGCATGCTGCCGCGCGCCACCCACACCCGCAGCGACCGCGAGGCCGCCCGCGGCAAGCAGAGCGGCCGCACGCAGGAGATACAGCGCCTGATCGGCCGCTCGCTGCGCTGCGTCTTCGACCTGAAGGCACTGGGCGAGCGCACCATCACGCTGGACTGCGACGTGCTGCAGGCCGACGGTGGCACCCGTACCGCGGCCATCACCGGCGCCTTCGTCGCTGCACAAGATGCCGTCAAGGTGCTGCTGGCCCAGGGCAAGATCGCCGCCTCGCCGATCCGCGAGGCAGTGGCCGCGGTCTCGGTCGGCATCGTCGATGGCACGCCGCTGCTCGACCTGGAGTACGTCGAGGACTCGGCCTGCGACACCGACATGAACGTGGTGATGACCGGCAGCGGCGGCTTCGTCGAGGTGCAGGGCACGGCCGAGGGCGCGGCCTTCAGCCGGGTCGAGATGGACCGCCTGCTGCAGCTCGCGAGCGACGGCATCAATACGCTGGTGGCGATGCAGGCTGCCGCGCTGGCCGCGCCGCTAGAGAAGGCCTGATGCGATGAGGCTGGTGCTCGCGTCCAACAACGCCAAGAAGCTGAAGGAGCTGGGCGCGTTCTTCGCGCCGCTGCCCATCGAGCTGGTCACGCAGGGCTCGCTGGGCGTCAGCGAGGCCGAGGAGCCGCATGTCACCTACCTCGAGAACGCGCTGGCCAAGGCGCGCCATGCGGCGCGGCTCAGCGGGCTGCCGGCGATCGCCGACGACTCGGGCCTGTGCGTCGATGCGCTGGGCGGCGCGCCCGGTGTGCAGTCGGCCGTCTACGCCAGCCTCTCGCTGCCCGAGGCCGACCGCGAAACCCAGCGCCGCGCGCAAGACGAAGCCAACAACCAGCTGCTGCTGCAGCGGCTGGCCGGCCAGGCCTCGCGCAGCGCCGCCTTCGTCTGCACGCTGGTCGCGCTGCGCGCGGCCGACGACCCCGAGCCGCTGATCGCCTTCGGCCGCTGGCCCGGCGAGATCTTGCAGCAGCGCGCCGGCATGGGCGGCTTCGGCTACGACCCGCTGATGTTCATCCCCGCGCTGGGGGCCACCGCGGCCGAGCTCGCGCCCGAGGTCAAGAACGCCCACAGCCACCGGGCGCGGGCCGCCGCGCAGATGCTGCAGCTGATGCGCGACGTCTGGCAGCTGCCAGCGCGCTGAGCGCCGCGAGCGATGCAAGTCAACGACCACTACCTGCGCCCCGGCACCCTGCAACTGGGCGCGCCGCCGCCGCTGTCGGTCTACGTGCACCTGCCGTGGTGCTTGCGCAAGTGTCCGTACTGCGATTTCAACTCCCACGAGCTCAAGGCCGCCAACGCGCCCGCGGCGTCGGCCCCGCGGGGTGCGTCGGGCGGCGGCTCCATCCGCATCGAGCAAGACCGCCCCGAGCTGCCCGAGGCCCGCTACCTGGACGCGCTGCGCGCCGACCTGGAAGCCAGCCTGCCGCTGGTCTGGGGCCGCACGGTGCATTCGGTCTTCATCGGCGGCGGCACGCCCAGCCTGTTTTCGCCGGCCGGCATCGACCGCCTGCTGGCCGACCTGCGGCTGCTGCTGCCGCTGCAGCCCGGCTGCGAGATCACGCTGGAGGCCAACCCGGGCACCTTCGAGAAGGACCGCTTCAAGGCCTTCCGCGCCGCGGGTGTCACGCGCTTGTCCATCGGCGTGCAGAGCTTCGACGACGACAAGCTCAAGGCGCTGGGCCGGGTCCACAACGGCGCGCAGGCGAGGGCGGCGATCGAGGAGGCCGCGGCCTGTTTCGACACCTTCAACCTCGACCTGATGTATGCGCTGCCGGGCCAGACGCTGGAGCAGCTCGCGCTCGACCTGAAGACCGCGCTGAGCTTCGACCCGCCGCACCTCTCGCTCTACCACCTGACGCTGGAGCCCAACACCCTGTTTGCGCTGAGGCCGCCGGTGCTGCCGGACGAGGACACCAGCGCCGAGATGATGGACCTGCTGATCGACACCACCACCGCGGCCGGCATGGACCGCTACGAGGTCTCGGCCTATGCCAAGCCCGGCCACCGCTGCACCCACAACCTCAACTACTGGCAGTTCGGCGACTACCTGGGCCTGGGCGCCGGCGCGCACGGCAAGCTGAGCTTCCCGCACCGGGTGCTGCGCCAGGTGCGCTGGCGCGAGCCGGCGGCCTACATGGCGCAGGCGCTGGCGGGCAGCGCGGTGTCCAACGAAGAAGAGGTCGCTCGCAAGGCGCTGGCCTTCGAGTTCATGCTCAATGCGCTGCGCCTGCGGGACGGCTTCGAGGAGAGCCTGTTCACCGAGCGCACCGGCCTGCCGCCTTCGGCCATGGCCAAGGGCCTGCAGCAGGCACGGGACAAGGGCTTGCTCGAGCCGGCCTCAGGCGGGCTGATCAAGCCGACAGCCCGCGGCTTCGACTTCCTGAGCGACCTGCAAGGCCTGTTCCTCTGAGCGTCGCGGGCTGGCACAGCCAGCCCAGCACCGCTCAGACGCGGTTCAGCGACGCGCCGGCGGTGG
The DNA here is from genome assembly GCA_035460745.1 of Ideonella sp. Lineage (GTDB taxonomy): Bacteria > Pseudomonadota > Gammaproteobacteria > Burkholderiales > Burkholderiaceae_C > Ideonella. Next base: position 7,374 of record DATHWJ010000134.1, read on the forward strand.
AGCGCAGCCGCTCCAGCAGGTGGGTCGCGATCTGGCGCAGCGGCAGCACTTCATTGGCGGCGCCGTGGTTGATCGCTTCGCGCGGCATGCCGAAGACCACGCAGCTCGCTTCGTCCTGGCACATGTTGTAGCTGCCGGCGTCGCGCATGGTCTTCATCGCACGGGCGCCGTCGGCACCCATGCCGGTCAGCATGATGCCGTAGGCGTTCTGGCCGACGACGCGTGCGGCTGACTCGAACAGCACCTCGACCGAGGGCTTGTGGCGGTTCACCGGCTCGCCGTCGCGCACGCGGGCGATGTAGTTGGCGCCCGAGCGCTCGACGCTGAGGTGGAAGCCGCCCGGCGCGATGTAGGCATGGCCGGGCAGCACACGTTCGCTGTCCACCGCCTCCTTGACGCGGATCTTGCACAGCGAGTCCAGCCGCGCCGCGTAGCTGCGGGTGAAGCCCGGCGGCATGTGCTGGGTGATCATCACCGCGGGCGAGTCGGGCGGCAGGCTCAGCAGCACTTCCTTGGTGGCCTCGGTGCCGCCGGTGGAGGCGCCGATGAAGATGATCTTTTCGGTCGACAGGCGGCCGAGGTTGG
>DATHWJ010000135.1:0-23688 GCA_035460745.1 Ideonella sp.
AACCAGCTGCCGCAGGGCGTGCTGCAGCTGCTGGGCTGATCGAAACACACTGCTGGCCGCGCAAGCGGCAGCCCGGGTCGCCGCTCGCCGCGGCGCCTGGCACATCAGGTCCCGCGGGGTTCGCTCCGCGGGACTTTTTTCATCCCACGGCCGCAAGATGGCAGGCGAAATCTCTTCATTTCCCGCTTTTGCGACCGAGCCCCCGTATCCAGAATTGATCCATCGTCTTTCTACCCGGAAAGGCGAGGTCCGGAGCACCGGCAAAGGCGCGCAGCCCCCAACAAAGGCGACGCACCCCACGCAGGTGAACTCAGTAGCCGGGCTTTGTGGAAGCAGCGGGGCGACCCGCCGCTTTTGGATTGCCGGCATGTTCGCCGGGTGTGGTTGATTCTTGCGGAGTGCTCAAATGCCACAAACCATCAATACGAATATCGCTTCGCTGAACGCGCAGCGAAACCTGAACGCCTCGCAGTCGTCGCTGGCGACGGCGATGCAGCGGCTCTCGTCCGGCATGCGTGTCAACTCGGCCAAGGACGACGCGGCCGGCCTGGCGATCGCCGAGCGCATGAATGCGCAAGTGCGCGGCATGAACGTGGCGATCCGCAATGCAAACGACGGCATCTCGCTGGCGCAGACCGCCGAAGGCGCGCTGTCCAAGGTGGGCGACTCGCTGCAGCGCATGCGTGAGCTGGCGGTGCAGGCCCGCAACGCGACCAACTCCAGCTCCGACAAGGATTCGCTGAACAAGGAATTCGTCGAGCTGCAGGCCGAAATCTCCCGCGTGCTGGGCGGCACCACCTTCAACGGCGCCAACATCCTCGGCGCCGACGCGACGGCGATGACCTTCCAGATCGGAGCGAACACCACCTCCGACGACATCATCACCGTGCAGACCACCGACATGAAGTCGGCCACGCAGATCACGCTGGTGACCGGCACCTCGTCGGCCATCGACGCGACCGCCACGAACGGTGCCATCGCGACGGTGATCGACAACATCGACGCCGCGCTGGACACGGTCAACGACACGCGGGCCACCTTCGGCGCCACGCAGAGCCGCTTCGACGCCATCATCTCCAACCTGCAGCAATCGGTCGAGAACCAGGCCGCGGCGCGCAGCCGGATCATGGACGCCGACTTCGCGGCGGAAACCGCCAGCATGAGCCGGGCGCAGATCCTGCAGCAGGCCGGCACGGCGATGGTGGCGCAGGCCAACCAGCTGCCGCAGCAGGTCATGCAGCTGCTGCAAGGCTGAAGCCGGCGCCGGCCGGGCCAGCGCCTGCTCGCCCGTCCGCCGCCTTTTGCGCTGCCAGCCGCGTGACGCGCCGCAAGGCCCGCGCGGGGTGCCCAGGCACCCCGGCGGCCGGCGGCGCGTTTTGCAATTTTTTCTAAAGTTCTCCGGGGGTTCGCCGAAACCGCCCATAGGACCAGAAGGAAGGAAACCACCATGGCCAGCGTTACATCCCTGGGCGTCGGCAGCGGCCTCGACGCAGAGGGCATCATCTCCAGCCTGATGTCGGTAGAGCGCCGGCCGCTGACACTGATGCAGGCGGAGGTGACCGACTACCAGGCCAAGCTCTCGTCGATCGGCAAGCTGCAGAGCCTGACCGCGACGATGCGCGACAAGGCGGCCGCCTTCACGGGCCCGACGCTTTGGGGCAAGACGGCGCTCACGTCGTCCGACAGCACCGCGGTGAGCGGCACCTCCACCAGCGCCACCGCGGCGGGCAACTACGCGGTCACCGTGCAGTCGCTGGCCAGCGCGCAGACGGTGACGTCCGCCGCCTTCGGCTCTTCGTCCAGCCTGATCTCGGGCGGCACCCTGACGATAGACCTCGGCAGCTACGACGGCCCGCCGGCCGCCAGCTTCACGCCCAAGAGCGGCGCCGCGCCCATCACCGTGACGCTGGGCCCGGGCGAAAGCACGCTGGCGGCCATCCGCGACCAGATCAATGCCGCCGGCGCCGGCGTGACCGCCACCATCATCAACGACGCCAGCGGCGCGCGCCTGTCGCTGCGCTCGGCCGAGACCGGCGAAGAGAACGGCTTTCGCATCGTCGCCACCGACGACATCGACGACGGCGACCCCAACACCACCGCCTTGTCGGCGCTGGCCTTCGACGCCACCGACGCCAATTCGCCGATGGCGCTGAACCAGTCGGCCGCCAACGCCCGGGCCGAGATCAACGGCATCGAGGTCGAGTCCGCCAGCAACACGCTGACCGACGTCTCCGACGGCCTGACGCTGACCCTCAACAAGGTCAGCTTGACGCCAGTCGACATCAAGGTGACCGACGACACGGCCGCCGTCAACACGGCGATCACCGAGTTCATCACGGCGTTCAACGCGCTGGCCAGCTACATCAAGGACCAGACCAAGTACGACCCCGCCACCAAGGTCGGCGGCACGATGCAGGGCGATCGCACCGTGATCGGCTTCCAGAGCCAGCTGCGCGGGGTCATCAACGAGGGCAGCACTGCGTCGTCGGAGTGGTCGCGCCTGTCGGACATCGGCATCACGATGAACGTCGATGGCAACCTGACCAGCGACAGCACCAAGCTGACCGCCGCGTTGGGGAACCCGGACGAGCTGCGCAAGCTGCTGTCCAACGACGGCACGACCTCGACCGACTCCGGCTTCATGGACCGCTTCAAGGACCTGGGCAACGACGTGCTCGGCATCGAAGGCAGCCTGGAGACCAGCGAGCTGTCGATCCAGTCGCGCATCGACGACAACGAAGACCGCCAGGAGCAGATGGAAACGCGCCTGGCAAGCACCGAGGCCCGCCTGCGCAAGCAGTACGAGGCGCTGGACCTGGTGATGGCCAACCTGAGCGGTACCTCGTCCTACGTGACGCAGATGATCAACGGGCTCAACAACAACTGAGAGACCGGATGGAGGCCTGCCGAGAGGCGGCAAGAAGGCCAGAAGGGCGTCCCGCGGGGCGCCCTTTTTTCATGCGCGGGCGCCGGCGCCTCCGGCTGGAAATGACCGCGTAAACCGTACGGTTTACCGGCTCAAGTGCCGCAAGGGCGTGGCCGATAAAGCTTCAACGCCACTGCTCTCAAGCCGCCAACATGTTCAGCTCCACTCTCGCTTCGCCGTTCGGACGCTCCGGGGGCATGGCGCATGCCTACCGCCAGGTGGGCGTGTCGACCAGCGTCGAGACCGCTTCGCCTCACAAGCTGGTCGAGATGCTGTTCGATGGCTACATGGATTCGCTGGCGCAGGCCCGCGGCGCCATGCGCAGCAAGCAGATAGAGATCAAGGGCAAGGCGATCACCCGCGCGGTGCGCATCGTCGACGAGGGCCTGAAGGCCTGCCTGAACCTGCGCGAAGGCGGCACGCTGGCGCAAGACCTCAGCGCGCTCTACAGCTACCTGACGACGCGCCTGACGCAGGCCAACATCCGCAACGACGAAACCATCCTCGACGAATGCGTCGCGTTGGTCGAGCCGCTGCGCCAAGCCTGGCGCGCGATCGCCGACCAGGTCTGATCCTCCAAAAACAATCACACCATGCTGTCATCCGGAATGCCGACCATGAGCTCCACGCTGATGAACTTCTACGAGGCGATCGAGCGCGCCAGCGCCGATATGCTGGACGCTGCCCGCACCGGCGACTGGGACCAGGTGGTCAAGCTGGAAGGCGCCTGCGCGGTGCTGATCTCGCAACTCAAGCATGCGGCCCGCGACCAGTCGCTGCAGGCCGACGAGTCCAGGCTCAAGTCGCGCATCATGCAGCGCATCCTGCTCAACGACGCCGAGATCCGCCACCTGGCCGAGCCCTGGCTGGAAGACCTGGACCACATGATGACGGGCCGCCGCAAGACCTTGCACTGAGCCCCGCCCTGGGCGCGAAGAAGGCGTTTCACCTCTCTCCCGGGATCACCGCATGTTCTCCGACACCCGGCCTGCCCCGCTCGACGGCGAGGGCGACCCTGAAGCGCTGACCGAGTTCCGCGTGCGCGAACCGGTCGAGCTGCATCACCTGCTGAAGTCGCTGATGGACCGCAACGTGGTGGTCAACCTCAACGGCTCCGACGGCTCGGCCTACAGCACCACCGTGTGGATGGTCGACGCCGCCCAGCGCAAGATCGGCTTCGCCGCCGACCTGATGGCGCCGGCGGTGCACCGCCTGGTCGAAGCCGACGAGGCCATGGCCGTGGCCTACCTGGACCAGATCAAGCTGCAGTTCGAGGTCGCCGACCGCATGCTGGTGCATGGCCACCAGGCCTGCGTGCTGCAAGCGCGGCTGCCCTCTCAGCTCTACCGCTTCCAGCGCCGCAACGCCTACCGGGTGCGCACGCTGGAGCGCGGTGCCCCGACCGCCAGCTTCCGCCACCCGGCCATTCCCGACATGCAGCTGGAGCTGCGCGTGCTGGACCTGAGCGCGGGCGGCTGCGCCCTTTTCATGCCGGCCGACCTGCCGATGGTGCAGCCGGGCGTCAGCGTCAACGGCGTGCAGTTCGAGCTCGACGTGGACACCAGCCTGCGGGCCGGGCTGCGGGTTCACCACGTGACGTCCATCCAGCCGCAGGCACGCGGCGTGCGGCTGGGCTGCGAGGTGCTGGGGTTGAGCCCGGATGGGCAGCGGCTGCTGCAGCGCTATATCGACAACACGCAGAAGCGGCGTCGGATGATGTCGCTCGACTAGGGTTGGGCGGGGGCGGCGCCTCTTGCCGCATTGTTCGTTGTGCCGCTCCGCGTGGTTACTTTGCTCTCTTGCTGAGAGCCCGCCGGGTTTCGCCCGGCCGGCGAGTCACTTTCTTTTTTGCGAAAAAGAAAGTAACCAAAGAAAAGCGCTCAAAACCCATATTTATTTCTCGGTCAGGGCATCGGTCGCTACGCTCCAGCCCGTGCACCCGGGACCGTCTCGCCCAGCAGCGGGCGAGACACGGCGCATCTCTTCCGAGTACCTCGACTCGGATTGTGCTGGGGCTGGCGTGGTGCGTGAGGCACGATTGTCTGGACCCGCGAGCGAGCCGCGGAGCGTGCAGCCTCGTGCCAGCGAGGGTCTCGCCCGCTGCTGGGCGAGACGGCCCCGGGTGCACGGGCTGGAGCGCAGCGACCGATGCCCTGACCGAGAAATAAATATGGGTTTTGAGGCGCTTTCTTTGCTTACTTTCTTTGCGCCCGCAAAGAAAGTGAGGCGCCAGCCGGGCGCAACCCGGCGGGCTCTGGGCAAGAAGACAAACCGACTCGCGGAGCGGCACAAACAAAAAGCCGACGCCAGGGCGTAGAAGACCGCCCCCTCAAACCTGCATGTTCATGATGTCGGTGTAAGCCTGCACAAACCGGTTCCTCACCGACAGCGTCGCCTGGAACCCGATCTGCGATTTCTGCATCGCGATCATCGTGTCCTCCAGGCTCACCGTCGGGTTGTCGAGCTGCAGCTCGCGCTGCAGCCGCGAAGCTTCCAGCTGCGAGTTGCTGACCGACTTCACGGCGCTGATCATCGCGCTCTGGAAGCTCGGCTTCTCGACCGTGGCCGGGGCCTGGGTGCGCTTGAGGGGCGTGCCATCGACCGCCATGCCGGCGCGGGCGACGGCCTGGGCGAAATCGAAGGGTTTGAGTTTCAGGTCCATGGGGGTGGTTCGAGGCGTGGCGTCATCGTAAGTGCGGGCCTGGGCCGCCATTGATGCGAACTGCCGGGCGAATGGAAGGTTTCTCGCGCCATGGCGGGCAGGGGGTGTGACCAACAATCGCTCGTCCTTCACCAAAGGGTGGTCACCCGTGCCGCCCGAGCCCAGTCCCCCCGCCATTCATGGACGCCGCCGTCGCCACCACCGTTCCTCTCGTCCCGGCCGAGCTGCCCAGCACGTTCGTGGGCAAGATCTCGGCCTTGCCGTCGGCGAGCAAGATGAAACTGGGCATCGCCATCGCGGCGGTGCTGGCAATCATGGTGGCGGTGGCGATGTGGGCCAGCCAGGGCGACTGGCGCGTGCTCTACGCCAACCTGCCGGACAAGGATGCCGGCGCGATCACCGCGCAGCTGACCCAGCTCAACGTGCCCTACCGCTACTCGGAGGGCGGCAACGCCATCCTGGTGCCGGCCGACAAGCTCTATGACGTGAAGATGAAGCTGGCCTCGGCCGGCCTGCCCAAGGCCGCGGTGGCCGGCAACGAGCTGCTGGACAACGCCCGCTTCGGCCAGACCGACCGCCAGGAGCGGCTCAACATGCAGCGCGCGCTCGAGGGCGAGCTGGTGCGCACCATCGTCAAGCTCGACGGTGTCGAAGAAGCCCGGGTGCACCTGGCGCTGCCGAACCAGAACGGCTTTTTCCGCGAGCAGCAAAAACCCAGCGCCAGCGTGATGCTGACCCTGCACCCCGGCCGCACGCTGGACCGCGCCCAGGCCGCCGGCATCGTGCACCTGGTCTCCTCCAGCGTGCCCGACCTGCAGCCCAAGGCGGTCAGCGTGCTGGACCAGCGCGGCGCGCTGCTCTCCGGCGCCGACGAAACCGGCGGCAAGAGCCTGGACGAGCAGCAGCTCGGCTATGTCTCGCAGATCGAGTCCGGCTACCTCAAGCGGGTGCAGGAGATCCTGGAGCCGGTGGTCGGGCGCGGCAACCTGCGCGCCGCGGTGACCGCCGAGGTCGATTTCTCGCAGAGCGAGGCCACCTCCGAACAATACCGCCCCAACCAGGGCAACGAGCCGGCCGCCGTGCGCAGCCAGCAGACCTCCGAGTCGACCAACAGCGGCAGCACCACGCCCACCGGCGTGCCCGGCGCGGCCACCAACCAGCCGCCGGTGCCGGCGACCGCGCCGATCAACGGCGCCTCGGCGCCCTTGCAGGCGGCGCAGGCGGGGGTCACCGGCGGCGGCGGACGCCGCGAGGCAGTGACCAACTTCGAGGTCGACAAGACCGTGCGGGTGACGCGCGCCGCGGTGGGCAGCGTCAAGCGCCTGAACGCCGCCGTGGTGGTCAACCACCGCACCAGCACCGACGCCAAGGGCAAGAGCAAGACCGAGCCGCTGCCGCCGGAAGAGCTGGAGAAGCTGACCGCGCTGGTGCAGGAGGCGATCGGCTTCAGCAAGGAACGCGGCGATTCGGTCAAGGTGATCAACGCGCCGTTCAAGATCGAGACGCCGGTGGCGCCCGACGAGCTGCCGCTGTGGAAGCAGCCCTGGCTGCTGGACCTGGTGCGGGCCGGCGCGGTGCCGGGCGCCCTGGCGCTGGTCGCACTGGGCCTGATCTTCGGCGTGATACGGCCCTCGGTGAGGCAGGCGCTGACGCCGCCGCCGGCCGAGGACACCCAGGGCGGGCAGCTCGACGCGGTGGTCGACGACCTGCAGTCCCTGCCCGGCATTGCCGGCGAAGGCGGCCTGCCGGCGCTCGAAGCGCCCAAGAACAACGACAAGCTCGAGCTTGCCCGCAAGCTGGCCCGTGACAACCCGGCGGCGGTCGCCAACATCATGCGCGACTGGGTCAACGGCGAGACCACCAAGGCCTGAGGCCGGCGGCACGCGGTACGCGACAACAAGAACGGACGAGCAAGATGGACGACATAGGCACCGAAGACGCAGCGATCCTGCTGATGTCGCTGGGCGAAGAGGAGGCGGCGCAGGTCTTTCGCCACCTCGGGCCGAAAGAGGTGCAGCGCCTGGGCGAAACCATCGCCAAGATGAAGGTGATCCCGCGCGAGCGTGTCGAGAGCGTGCTGGACAAGTTCACCGGCGAGGCCGCCGAGCAGCACATGCTGGTGCCCGACAACGACGAGTACGTCAAGGCCGTGCTGCGCAAGGCGTTGGGCGACGACCGCGCCAACCTGCTGCTCGACCGCATCCTGCAGGGCAGCGACACCACAGGCATCGAGAGCCTGAAGTGGATGGACGCCGGCTCGGTGGCCGAGCTGCTGCGCAACGAACACCCGCAGATCGTGGCCGCCATCCTCGTGCACCTGGATTACGACCAGTCTTCTTCGGTCCTGAAGTCGTTCACCGAGCGCCAGCGCAACGAGGTGCTGATACGCATCGCCACGCTGGACGGCATCCAGCCCTCGGCGCTGAAGGACCTGAACGAGGTGATGAGCCGCGTGCTGGCCGGCGGCGACCGGCTGAAGAAGGCCTCGCTGGGCGGCGCCAAGACCGCGGCCGAGATCATCAACATGATGGGCTCGTCGGTCGAGACCTCGGCGCTGGACTACATCCGCGAAGCCGACAACGAGCTGGCCCAGAGGATCATGGACAACATGTTCACCTTCGACGACCTGAACAAGCTCGACGACAAGGGCTTCCAGGCGCTGCTGAAGGAAGTGCAGAGCGAGTCGCTGATCCTGGCGCTGAAGGGCGCCACGCCGGAGCTGCGCGAGAAGGTCTTCCGCAACATGTCCACCCGCGCCGCCGAGACGCTGAGGGAAGACCTCGAGTCGCGCGGTCCGGTGCGGGTCTCCGAGGTCGAGTCCGAGCAGAAGGAGATGCTGAAGGTCGTGCGCCGCCTGGTCGATGAAGGCCAGATCGTGCTGGCCACCGGAGGCGCCGATGACTTCCTCTAGCCAGAAGGGCGGGCCGCGGCCGGTGCCGCCGCCACAGGGCGGCACGGCCAAGCCGGCCAACTACGCGCGCTTCATCCCGCGCGAGGAGCTGGCCGACTTCGCCGCCTGGATGCCCGACGCCTTCGCCGGCCTCGCCGGCAGCGGCGGCCACGGCCTCCACGCTGCCGCCACCAAGGCCCCGGTGGCGCCGCCGCCCCCGCCGCCCGCGCCGCCGCCGGGCCCGACCGACGAGGAGTGGCAGGCCCGCGTGCTGGAAGCACGCCAGCTCGGCTACCAGGACGGCTACCGCGACGGCCTGGAGGCCCTCGAGGCCGCCAAGCGCCAGCATGCGATGCAGATCAGCGCGCAGATGGGCTTGCTGGTGACGGCCTTCGACGAGCAGATCCAGGGCCTGGAAGTGCGCATGGGCGAGGCCGTGACCGACACCGCCGTGCTGCTGGCGCGCCAGGTGCTGCGCAGCGAGCTGCAGCAGCGCCCCGAGATGGTGGCCGAGGTGGCGCGCGAGGCCATCGGCGCGGTGATGATGTCGGCCCGCCACCTGCGGCTGCGGCTCAACCCGCTGGACCTGGACCTCGTGAAGACCGGTGCCGGCGACGCGCTGCAGGCGCGCGACGTGCTGCTGCTGGCCGACGCGGCGATCACGCGCGGCGGCTGCGTCGTCGAGTCCGACCTGGGCCAGGTCGATGCCGAGATCGAGAGCCGCTGGGCGCTGGCCGCAGCGGTGTTCGGCAGGACGCTGGCGCTGGAGCCAGCCGCCGCGGCGCCGGCCCCCAGCCGCCCCAAGGCGGCCGAGGCGGCCGCAGTGCAGCCGCCGGAGCCCACGCAAGACGGGGGGCAGCCATGACCCTCCGCGACCAGCGCTGGAACCGTTTTCTGGGCGACCTGCGCAACTACGCCAGGCTGCCGCAGCCGCTTGAAATGCAAGGCTCGCTGGTGCGCGTCACCGGCCTGGTGCTGGAAGCCGCCGGCGTGCGTGCGCCCGTCGGGGCCGTCTGCGCCGTCGGCGGGCCCGGCGACGTGCCGGTGACCGCCGAGGTGGTGGGCTTCAACGGCGACCGCGCCTACCTGATGCCCACCGGCGAAGTGCAGGGCCTGGCCAACGGCGCGCGGGTCGTGCCGCTGCCGGTGCCGCAGATCCCGCCGCGCTTCGGGGCCGAGAACCACCCCTGGCGCCGCACCGAAGACCGCGGCCTGCACCTGCCCATGGGCGCCGGCCTGCTGGGCCGCGTGGTCGACGCGCACGGCGCGCCGATGGACCGCGGCGGCCCGCTGCAGCGGGTGCTGAACGAGCCCATGCTGCGCCGCCCCATCAATGCGATGGACCGCGACCCGGTGCGCCAGCCGCTGGACACCGGCGTGCGGGCGATCAACGCGCTGCTCACCGTGGGCCGCGGCCAGCGCCTGGGGCTGTTCGCCGGCACGGGCGTCGGCAAGTCGGTGCTGCTGGGCATGATGGCGCGCTACACCGCGGCCGACGTGATCGTGGTCGGCCTGATCGGCGAACGCGGCCGTGAAGTGAAGGAGTTCATCGAGGACATCCTCGGCGAAGACGGGCTCAAGCGCGCCGTCGTGGTGGCCGCCCCGGCCGACGCGCCGCCGCTGGTGCGCATGCAGGGCGCGAGCTATGCCACCGCGATCGCCGAGCACTTCCGCGACCGTGGCCAGCATGTGCTGCTGCTGATGGACTCGCTGACGCGCTATGCGATGGCGCAGCGCGAGATCGCGCTGGCCATCGGCGAGCCGCCGGCCACCAAGGGCTACCCGCCGAGCTGCTTCGCCAAGCTGCCGCAGCTGGTCGAGCGCAGCGGCAATGGGCTCAACGGCATCGGCTCGATCACCGCCTTCTACACCGTGCTGACCGAGGGCGACGACCCGCAGGACCCGATCGCCGACGCGGCGCGCGGCATCCTGGACGGCCACATCGTGCTCTCGCGCGAGCTGGCCGAGGGCGGCCACTTCCCGGCCATCGACGTCGAGCGCTCGATCTCGCGCGTGATGACCGCCGTGGCGCCGCGCGAGCACCTGGAAGGCGCCCGCCGCGCCCGCCAGTGGCTGGCCCGCTTCAACAAGGCGCGCGACCTGATACAGCTGGGCGCCTACACGCCGGGCGCCGATCCCGAGCTCGACGCCTCGGTGCGCGTGAACCCGCAGCTGATGCGCCTGCTGCAGCAAGACATGCACGACCGTGCCGGCCTGGAGCAGAGCCGCCGCCAACTGCTCGCCTTGAACCCGGGCGCCTGACGGCACCGGGGCTTGACACTCGTTAGACCGAAGGACCGCGATGAACCGCCTGCAAATCCTGCACACCCTGCTGCGCCGCGAGCAGGACCGCCGCGATGTCGCGCTGACCGAGTGGCGCGAGAGCCAGCGCGCCGTCGAGCTGGCGCAGCAGCAGGCCGAGTCGCTGGTGGCTTACCGCGCCGAATACCGCGAGCGCTGGGCCGCGCAGTTCGCCCGTTCGGCGCCCATCGAGATCATCCGCTACTACCAGGGCTTCGTCGAGCGGCTGGAGCAGGCCATCGTGGCCCAGCAGCACAGCGCCCGCATGGCCGAGGAGCGCCAGCTGGCCGCGCGGGCCCGGCTGCAGAAGCGCGAGATCAAGGTCGCCACGGTGCGCAAGCTGATCGAGCGGCGCCTGCTGGCCGCCGAGCTGGCGGTACAGCGCCGCGACCAGAAGATCAGCGACGAAGCGTCGCAACGCCTGGTCTGGGCGGCTCGCCAGCACCTGGCTTCAGTTTGAGGAGTTGAACCCAAGATGGCACTGGAAACCACGCCCGTCCAACCGGTCAATCCGGCCTCGTCGCAAGCCGGCCGCTCTCGCCATGCCGGCCGCCGCGCCGACAGCGACAACGCCAGCTCGGCCTTTGCGCAACTGCTGCGCGGCCAGCGCGACGGCACCGACGCGCAGGCCGGCCTGGGGTTGACCAACCCGGCCGCCGACGCCGCGCGCCCGGCGCGCTCCGAAGCGCGCGGCGACGAAGCCGACGCCGCACCCGAAGACGGCGAGGACCAACCCGAGACCCAGGCCGCGCGCAAGCTGCCCAGCAAGCTGCAGCTCGGTGCCGAGGACATGGTCCCCGAAGCGATGGGGCTGAAGGGCAGCCACGGCGCCGATGCGCTGGGCCGCATGCTCAGCGCCGGCCGCGCGCAGGCGCGCCAGGCGGCGCTGGGCGCGGAGCGGGGCCGCGAGGCGCGCCAAGGCGCGAGCCGCGGCGTGGGCGACGACGCGGCGGAGAAGAACACGGCGGCCGGCGCGAGCTTCGCCGGCCTGCTGGCGGCCACCGAGCCGCGCAGCGTCGATGCCGCCTCGGCCACCGTCGCGGCGACCACGGCCTTGCAGGCGCCGCAGCAGAACACCGCGGCCGTCAGCGTCGAGGGCGTGCTGCCCAGCCTGGCCGCACCCGGCGAGGCGCCCCCCGTCGCCACCGCGCCCCAGCCTGCGCCGCTGCCGGCGGTGCCCGATGCCTACGCCACGCTCGCTGCGTCGCCGGGCAGCGAGGCCTTCCCGGCCGCGCTCGGCGCGCAGCTCAGCACCTGGATGAACGAAGGCGTCGAGTACGCGCAGCTGGAGCTCAACCCGCGCGACCTCGGCCCCATCGACGTGCGCATCGCGCTGCGCGACGGCGACACCCGCATCGAGCTCGGCGCCAACGTGGCCAGCACCCGCGAGGCGCTGGAGCAGGCCCTGCCGCAGCTGGCCGAGGCGCTGGGCGACGTGGGCCTGGCGATGTCAGGCGGCCAGGTTTCCGACCAGACGGCCGGCGGCCGCTCCGGCGGCGGCGACCCGCAGGCCCAGGCGCGCCAGGCGAGCGCCTGGCTGCGCGGCGCCGGCAGCGACGGTCCCGACGCCGCGGCGCCCCTGCCGCGCCCGCCCGTCAACCCCCGCGCCTTGCTGGACATGTACGCCTGAAGGACGGGGCACCCGGTGCCGGGGTACCGGCCCCACCCGCCAAGCGGGTAGCGCACCTGCCTTGGGCGGCTCGGCGCAGCCTGCGCGGGCTGCCGGCCCTGCACGGGGACCGTGTGAATTTGCCCTCTTTTCCCGGCTTCGGGTGGCGCCCCGGCTCTCAATAATCACCTCGACATCAACCTCCGGCCGTGCCTGACGCACTGGCCGCGCCGGTTGAGCGAACAGGATTCAGGAGCCGTCCATGTCTGCTGCCGCCGCTGCCGCCCCCGCGGGCGATGCCGGGCCCAAGAAGGGCAAGAAGAAGCTGATCGTCATCCTCGCTGCCGTGCTGCTGCTGGCAGCGCTGGGCGGTGGTGCGGCGGTCTTGATGATGAAGAAAGGCGCCGCCGAGCACGCCGAGGCGGAAGACGGCGCCGAGGGCGAGCACGCGCCCAAGAAGGCCAAGAAGGAACGCAAGAAGGTCGACCCGCATGTGCTGCCGGTCTTCGTGCCGCTGGACCCCTTCGTCGTCAACCTGGCCGACCGCGAGTCCGACCGCTTCGCCCAGATCGGCATCACGCTGCAGGTCGACGACGCCAAGGCGGCCGACGAGATCAAGGCCTACCTGCCGGCCATCCGCAACAACATCCTGCTGCTGCTCTCGCACAAGACCTCGCAGGAGATGCTGCAGGCCGAAGGCAAGGAGAGGCTGGCCCGCCAGGTGCTGCGCGAAGCCGTGCGGCCCATGGGCTTCGACCTCGAGGACGAAGACGAAGAGGAAGAAGAGGCGGCTGCCTCGGCACCTGCGGCGCGCAAGAAGAAGAAGCGCCGCGCCTACGACGACCCCGACGACGCTCCCGTGAGATCGGTCCAGTTCTCCAGCTTCATCATCCAGTGACCATCGTCGTCGGTCTTTCATGAACCAACAGATCCTCTCCCAGGACGAAGTCGATGCGCTGCTGCAAGGCATCACCGGCGAGAGCCAGAAGCTCGAGCAGGAGGAGGTGCAGGTCGGCGGCATACGCAGCTACGACCTGTCCAGCCAGGAGCGCATCGTCCGCGGCCGCATGCCGACGATGGAGATCATCGGCGAGCGCTTCGCACGCAACATCCGGGTCGGCCTGTTCAACATGATCCGCAAGAGCCCCGAGGTCTCGATCGGCGGCATCAAGGTGCAGAAGTACAGCGCCTTCCTGCGCGAGATCGTGGTGCCGACCAACTTCAACATCGTCTCGGTGCGCCCGCTGCGCGGCTCGGGGCTGATCGTCTGCGACCCGAGCGTGGTCTTCGCGGTGATCGACGCCATGTTCGGCGGCGCCGGCAAGTTCCACACCCGCATCGAGGGGCGCGACTTCTCGCTCACCGAGCAGCGCGTCATCGAGCGGCTGGTCGACTGCATCATCGCCGAGTACAAGCGCGCCTGGCTGGGCATCTACCCGCTCGACCTGGAGTACCAGCGCTCGGAGATGCAGCCCCAGTTCGCCAACATCGCCACGCCGAGCGAGATCGTGGTGACCACCTCGTACACGCTGGAGATCGGCGAGAGCTCGGGCACGGTGCACTTCTGCATCCCGTACTCGACGCTGGAACCCATCCGCGACGTGCTGTATTCGACCACGCAGGGCGACTCGACCGAGCCCGACAAGCGCTGGGTCAAGCTGCTGACGCAGCAGATCCAGTCCGCCGAGGTGGACCTGGTGGCCGAGCTCGGCTCGGCACCGGCCACCGTGGAACAACTGCTGGCCCTGAAGCCTGGCGACTTCATCGAGCTCGACCTCGAGCCGCTGATCCAGGCCAAGGTGGACGGCGTGCCGGTGGTGGAGTGCCACTACGGCACCTCCGACGGCCACTACGCGATCAAGATCGACCGACTGTTGACCGGCTCCCGCACGAGCTGGCTTGGAGACCAAAATGTCAGCTGAAGAAGCCGAAGACGACATGGCCGACGCCTGGGCTGCGGCCCTGGCCGAGTCCAAGGGCAGCAGCAATGTCGCCAGCGAGGTCACCTCGCCGATGGAGCAGGTCGCGCCGGCCTCGTTCACCAACTTCGCGCCCACCGGCACGAGCGGGGTGCCCGGAGCCGGCAACGACATCAACATGATCCTGGACATCCCGGTGCAGCTCACCGTGGAGCTGGGCCGCACGCGCATCCCGATCAAGAACATCCTGCAGCTCGCCCAGGGCTCGGTGGTGGAGCTGGACGCGCTGGCCGGCGAGCCCATGGACGTGCTGGTCAACGGCTTCCTGATCGCACAGGGCGAGGTGGTGGTGGTGAACGACAAGTTCGGCATCCGCCTGACCGACATCGTGACGCCGAGCGAGCGCATGCGCCGCTTGAGCCGTACCTGAAGCACCTGGAGCTCTTGACGTGCCGACCTCTTCCCTGATGCCGCTGCTCGCTTTCTTCGCGGTGGTGGCGCTGATCCCCCTGGCGCTCTGGCTGCTGCGCCGCAGCGGCTACCGCGGCGCCGGCCAGGACGGCATCCTGCGCACCGTCTCCAGCCTCTCGCTCTCGCCCTCGCAGCGCGTGGTGGTGGTGGAGCTGATGCAGGGCGCGGCCTCGCGCTGGCTGGTGCTGGGCGTGAGCGGCGAGCGCATCACGCCGCTGACCACGCTGGACGCGCCGGCCGAAGTGCCCGAGATGATCCACACCCCGCACGCCACCTCGGTGAGCCAGCTGATCGCACGCTGGCGCAAGGGCGCGGGCGACGCCGGCAGCGCCGGCGCCGGAGACGACCATGCACGGTGACCGGCATCGCCCGGAGCGGCCCTGGACGCCGGTGGTGCTGACGGTGCTGGCGGCGCTGGCGATCAGCCTGCTGCCGGCGCTGGTCCAGGCCCAGCCGGTGGCGCCCACCCCCCCGACGCTGCCGCTGCTGATCGGCCAGGGCGCCGGTGGCAACAGCTACTCGGTGCCTATCCAGACGCTGCTGTTCTTCACCGCGCTGTCGTTCCTGCCGGCGGTGCTGCTGATGATGACGGGCTTCACCCGCATCGTGATCGTGCTCTCGCTGCTGCGCCAGGCCCTGGGCACGCAGGCCGCGCCGCCAAACCAGGTGATCGTCGGGCTCTCGCTGTTCCTGACCTTTTTCGTGATGTCGCCCACCATCGACCGGGTCTACGACCAGGCCTGGGCGCCGTACTCGGCCAGCCAGATCGCCTTCGACGAGGCGCTCAAGCGCGGCGAGGTGCCGATGCGCGAGTTCATGCTGAAGCAGACCCGCCAGTCCGACGTGGAGCTGTTCGCCAAGCTGGCCAAGCTGGACCCGGCGATCAAGGGCGAAAACGTGCCGCTCAAGGTGCTGGTGCCGGCCTTCGTGACCAGCGAGCTGAAAAGCGCCTTCCAGATCGGCTTTCTGATCTTCATCCCCTTTCTGATCATCGACATGATCGTGGCCAGCGTGCTGATGTCGCTGGGCATGATGATGTTGTCGCCGGTGCTGGTGGCCTTGCCCTTCAAGCTGATGCTGTTCGTGCTGGCCGATGGCTGGAACCTGCTGCTGGGCTCGCTCGCGGCCAGCTTCGCGACCTGAACCTCTTTTCCCCGACCCGAGACCCGCCTCGATGGAACCCGCCCAAGTCTTCACCATCGGCCAGCAAGGCCTGCTCATGCTGCTGACCGTGGCCGCGCCCATGCTGGTCGTGATCCTGGTGGTGGGGGTGCTGGTGAGCATCTTCCAGGCCGCCACGCAGATCAACGAGGCCACCTTGTCCTTCGTGCCCAAACTGCTGTCGGCCGTTGCCGTGATGGCGGTGGCCGGGCCGTGGATGCTGACCACGCTGGTCGACTATTTGCGCGCGATGCTGATGTCGATCGCCACCGGCGCGGGCTAGTCAGTGGGCCGCCAAGACGCCTGCAACGGCGCTCTGGAATCATGATCACCTTCTCTGAAGCCCAGCTGATGGCCTGGCTGACGCCGGTGCTGTGGCCCTTCATCCGGGTGCTGGCGCTGTTCCAGGCCATGCCGGTGTTCGGCCAGCGCCTGGTGCCGGTGCGGGTGCGCATCGGCCTGTCGTTCCTGATCGCGGTCGCGGCCGGTGGCATCGCGCCGGAGATGCCGGTGGTGGCGCTGGACTCATCCGCCGCCGTGCTGCTGGTGATACAGCAGTTGCTGGTCGGCCTCGCGCTCGGCTTCGCGGTGCGCATCGTCTTCACCGCGGTGGAGTTCGCCGGCGAACTCGCAGGGCTGCAGATGGGCATGAACTTCGCCGGCTTTTTCGACCCGATCTCGGCCACCCAGGCCACCGCCACCAGCCGCTTCTTCGGCACGCTGGTGGCCTTCCTCTTCATCGCGATCAACGGCCACCTGACGGTGATCCACGCGGTGGTGCAAAGCCTGGTGGTCTTCCCGGTCGGCCCCGAGCCCTTCGCCTTCCTGCGGGCCACGCAGCCGCAGGTCTGGGGCAGCGAGATCTTCAGCCTGGGGCTGTGGATCGCCCTGCCGATGGTGGCGATGCTGCTGTTCGTCAACCTGGTGCTCGGCGTGATCTCGCGCGTCGCCCCGCAGTCCAACATCTTCTCGATCGGCTTCCCCATCACCATGGGCATAGGCCTGGTCGGCATGATGCTGATGCTGCCTCTGCTGGAGATGCCCTTCGTCGCCTCGCTGGAGCGCATGCTCGCCCCCTTCCGCTAGCCCGCGGAAAAATGGGGTCAGAGTCAATTTAGCAGCGGCAAGCCTTCGCGATGCGCGAAGCCTGACTTGCCGACTCCCGGTTGCTGGGCCTCAAGCCTTCGTGCATCATAGTGCCGCGACCCTGCGTTGGTATGGGATCTCACCGGCTCCCGCCCCGCACCCCTGCACCCACGGCCACCCCTCGTGGGCCGCGGCGGTGGCCAGCCTGGGACGCCTCCGCTGCTGCCTCCCCTGCCTTCTCCGCGGCCTCGCCCGCCGCCTGCCGCCGTGCGCTTCGACCTCGTCACGCTCAACCTGGTGCTCGCCATCGCCGAGACCCGCAGCATCACGCGGGCGGCCGAGCGTGAGCACCTGGCGCTGGCGGCGGCCAGCAAGCGCCTGAAGGACCTGGAGACCCGGCTGGGCGTGCAGCTCTTCGAGCGGCATGCGCGTGGTGTCGAGACCACCGAGGCGGGCAGGGCGCTGGTGCGCCACATCCGCAGCCTGAACGCCTCGCTGCATGCGCTCGAGAGCGAGGTGGTGGAGTTCAGCCACGGCATCAAGGGCCATTTGCGCGTGGCCGCCAATGCCGGGGCCATCGCCGAATGCCTGCCGGCCGACCTGGCCGCGTTCTCGCGCGAACACCCGCAGATACGCATCAGCCTGGAAGACCTGACCAGCGCCGAGGTGCAGCTCGCGCTGGCCGACGGCCGGGCCGACGTGGGCGTCTTCGCGCCGCCGCTGCAAGACCCGCGCCTGCGCGCCTGGCCCTACCGCGAGGGCGAGCTGGCGGTGGTGATGCCGCGCGGCCACCGGCTGGCGCAGGGCAGCGAGCCCTTGCCGTTCGACGCGCTGCTGGACTTCGACATCGTGGGCCTGCACATCGGCGCCTCGGTGCACGAGCTGATGCTGCAGCGCGCGCTGGCGCTGGGCCGCACGCTGAATGCGCGGCTGCAGGTGCGCGGCTTCGACGCCATCGCCCAGCTGGTGGATGCCGGGCTGGGCGTGGCGCTGCTGCCGGCTGCCGTGGCGCAGCGCTTCGCGCGCCTCTTTGCGATCGACGTGCGGCCGCTCGCCGAGCCCTGGGCGCGGCGCACCTACCTGGTGGCGGCGCGCGAGCAGGCGGTGCAGCCGCCGGTGGTGCAGCGCTTCATCGACACGCTGCTACGGCTCGCCGCTGCCGCCGGCCCGGCCGCCGCCGCGACATGACCCCGCAACCCGTTTCGCCCGACAATCCCCCTTCTCACGCCAGATCGCTCCAGCCATGAACGCACGCACTCTCTACGACAAGCTGTGGGACGAGCACGTCGTCCACACCGAAGACGACGGCACCGCCACGCTCTACATCGACCGCCACCTGGTGCACGAAGTGACCAGCCCGCAGGCCTTCGAGGGGCTGGAGATCGCCCACCGCAAGGTCTGGCGCCTCTCGGCCAACCTGGCGGTGAGCGACCACAACGTGCCTACCACCGACCGCTCCGAGGGCATCGCCGACCCGATCTCCAAGCTGCAGGTCGATACGCTGGACGCCAACTGCGACCGGCTGGGCATCACCCAGTTCAAGATGAACGACCTGCGCCAGGGCATCGTGCATGTGATCGGGCCGGAGCAGGGCGCGACCCTGCCGGGCATGACGGTGGTCTGCGGCGACAGCCACACCTCCACCCACGGCGCTTTCGGCGCGCTGGCGCACGGCATAGGAACCAGCGAGGTCGAGCACGTGCTGGCCACCCAGACGCTGCTGGCCAAGAAGGCCCAGAACATGCTGGTGAAGGTGGAGGGCACGCCACCCAGGGGCTGCGGCGCCAAGGACATCGTGCTGGCCATCATCGGCAAGATAGGCACGGCGGGCGGCACCGGCTACACCATCGAGTTCGGCGGCTCGGCGATACGCGCGCTCAGCATGGAAGGCCGCATGACGGTGTGCAACATGGCGATCGAGGCCGGTGCGCGCGCCGGGCTGGTGGCCGTCGACGAGACCACGCTGGCCTATGTGCAGGGCCGGCCCTTCAGCCCGCGCGGCGTCGAGCTGGAGCAGGCGCTCGCCTACTGGCGCACGCTGCGCAGCGATGCCGGCGCGCATTTCGACAAGCTGGTCGAGATCGACGCCGGCCAGCTGCGCCCGCAGGTCACCTGGGGCACCTCGCCCGAGATGGTGCTCGCCATCGACGAGCGCGTGCCCGACCCTGACAAGGAGAAGGACGCCGTCAAGCGCGGCGCCATCGAGCGCGCGCTGGCCTACATGGCGCTGGAGCCCAACAAGCTGGTGGCCGACATCCTGCTCGACAAGATCTTCATCGGCTCGTGCACCAACAGCCGCATCGAGGACATGCGCGAAGCGGCCGCCGTGGTGCGCCGCTTCGGCGGCAAGGTCGCGGCCAACATCAAGCTCGCGATGGTCGTGCCGGGCTCGGGCCTGGTGAAGGCGCAGGCCGAGGCCGAGGGGCTGGACCAGGTCTTCAAGGCCGCCGGCTTCGAGTGGCGCGAGCCGGGCTGCTCGATGTGCCTGGCGATGAACGCCGACCGGCTGGAGCCGGGCGAGCGCTGCGCCTCGACCAGCAACCGCAATTTCGAAGGCCGCCAGGGCGCCGGCGGCCGCACCCACCTCGTCAGCCCCGCGATGGCCGCGGCGGCGGCGATGCAAGGGCATTTTGTCGATGTGCGCCGTTTTGTATAGGCCCCCACGCTCCCTGGCGGTCGCTGCCCCCCGAGGGGGCTCGCGCAGCGGACCGGCGGAGCCGGTTCCGCGCACGCCACTTGGCTGGGCGCAGTTACGCAAAGGATGTGCCGCTCTGCGGCGTACACAACTGAAAGGAGTCGAGATATGTTGAACAAGCTGCTGCTGATCCTCGCCACGCTGAGCCTGACGCTGCTGGCCGCCTGCAACACCGTGGAGGGCGTCGGCAAGGACATCTCCAAGGCCGGTGACGCCATCGAAGGCGCCGCCAAGAAGTCCAAGTAAATTCCGCAACACCGCCATGCAAGCCTTCACCCTCCACAAGGGCCTGGTCGCGCCGATGGACCGGGACAACGTCGATACCGACGCGATCATCCCCAAGCAGTTCCTGAAGTCCATACAGCGCACGGGCTTCGGCCCCAATCTCTTCGACGCCTGGCGCTACCTGGACCCGGGCGAGCCCGGCCAGGATCCGGCTTCGCGCAAGCCCAACCCCGACTTCGTGCTGAACCAGCCGCGCTACGCCGGCGCCTCGGTGCTGCTGGCGCGGCAGAACTTCGGCTGCGGCTCCAGCCGCGAGCACGCGCCGTGGGCGCTGGACCAGTACGGCTTCCGCGCGCTGATCGCGCCCAGCTACGCCGACATCTTCTACAACAACTGCTTCAAGAACGGGCTGCTGCCCATCGTCTTGCCCGAGAGCCAGGTGGCGCAGCTGTTCGACGAGGTCTTCGCCTTCCCCGGCTACCAATTGACGGTGGACCTGCCGCGCCAGGTGGTGATCAAGGCCGACGGCAGCGAGCTGCCGTTCGACGTGCAGCCCTTCCGCAAGTACTGCCTGGTCAACGGCTTCGACGACATCGGGCTGACCCTGCGCCATGCCGACAAGATCCGCGCCTTCGAAGCCGAACGCCTGGCCAAGATGCCCTGGCTCGCCCAGCGGGTGATCTGAGCTGAACCGTGCTTCCAGAAATTTCTAGACCGACACACCCATGAAAATCGCAGTCCTCCCCGGTGACGGCATCGGCACCGAGATCGTCGAACAGGCCGTGCGCGTGCTGAACGTGCTGGAGCTGCCGCTGGAGCTGGAGCACGCCCCCGTCGGCGGCGCCGCCTACGAGGCTAAAGGCCACCCGCTGCCCGACAGCACGCTGAACCTCGCCAAGGCGGCCGACGCGGTGCTCTTCGGCGCCGTCGGCGACTGGAAGTACGACACGCTGGACCGCCCGCTGCGCCCCGAGCAGGCCATCCTGGGCCTGCGCAAGCACCTGGCCCTGTTCGCGAACTTCCGCCCCGCGATCTGCTACGAGCAGCTGACCCACGCCTCCAGCCTCAAGCCCGAGCTGATTTCCGGCCTGGACATCCTGATCATCCGCGAGCTGACCGGCGACATCTACTTCGGCCAGCCGCGCGGCCGCCGCACCGCGGTGGACGGCCACTTCCCCGGTGCCGAAGAAGCCTTCGACACCATGCGCTACTCGCGGCCCGAGATCGAGCGCATCGCCCACGTCGCCTTCCAGGCCGCCCGCAAGCGCGGCAAGCGCGTCACCAGCGTCGACAAGGCCAACGTGCTGGAGACCTTCCAGTTCTGGAAGGACGTGGTCACCGAAGTGCACCAGCAGTACCCGGACGTGGCGCTGGACCACATGTACGTGGACAACGCCGCGATGCAGCTGGTGAAGGCGCCGAAGAAGTTCGACGTGGTGGTCACCGGCAACATGTTCGGCGACATCCTCTCCGACGCCGCCGCGATGCTGACCGGCTCGATAGGCATGCTGCCGTCCGCCTCGTTGGACGCCAACAACAAAGGCCTCTACGAGCCCAGCCACGGCAGCGCGCCGGACATCGCGGGCAAGGGAATCGCGAACCCGCTGGCTACAATCCTGTCCGCTGCCATGATGCTCCGTTTTTCACTCCAACAGCCCGAAGCTGCCGACCGCGTCGAAGCGGCGGTGGGCGCCGTGCTGTCGTCCGGCTACCGCACGCCCGACATCTGGAGTGAAGGCACCCAGAAGGTGGGCACACGCGAGATGGGCGACGCGGTGGTGGCAGCTCTCACGAGCAAGACCGCGACCAAAACCATTAAGAGCTAGAAGCTCCGGTTCGTCTCGCCCCTGCACCCCAGAACCCGGCGATACGAGCCGGGGCCCTCTGGAACACTGCACCTACGTAAAAAGGCGAACTGAAATGGCTCCCGTGAAGAACCCCCTGGTCGGCCTCGTCGGCTGGCGCGGCATGGTCGGCTCCGTGCTGATGGACCGCATGCAGGCCGAAGGCGACTTCGACCTGATCGAACCGCTCTTCTTCTCCACCTCGAACGCGGGCGGCAAGGCCCCGGAGATGGCAAAGAACGAGACCGTGCTGCAGGACGGCTTCGACCTGGCCGCGCTGAAGCGCTGCGACGTGATCATCACCGCCCAGGGCGGCGACTACACCAGCGAAGTCTTCCCCAAGCTGCGGGCCGCCGGCTGGGCCGGCCACTGGATCGATGCGGCCTCGACCCTGCGCATGGCCGATGACGCGGTGATCGTGCTCGACCCGGTCAATCTGCCGGTCATCAAGAGCGCGCTGGCCAAGGGCGGGCGCAACTGGATAGGCGGCAACTGCACGGTGAGCTGCATGCTGATGGGCGTGGGCGCGCTGTACAAGGCCGGCCTGGTCGAGTGGATGAGCACGCAGACCTACCAGGCCGCTTCCGGCGGCGGCGCGCAGCACATGCGCGAGCTGCTGACGCAGTACGGCACGCTGAACGCCGCGGTGCGCCCGCTGCTGGACGACCCCAAGAGCGCCATCCTCGAGATCGACCGCCTGGTGATCGCCAGGCAGCGCAGCCTCTCGGCCGAGGAGACGGCCAACTTCGGCGTGCCGCTGGGCGGCTCGCTGATTCCGTGGATAGACAAGGACCTGGGCAATGGCATGTCCAAGGAAGAGTGGAAGGGCATGGCCGAGACCAACAAGATCCTCGGCCAGGGCGAAGGCTTCGGCTCCGCCGCTATCCCGGTCGACGGCTTCTGCGTGCGTGTCGGCGCGATGCGCTGCCACAGCCAGGCGCTGACCTTCAAGCTGAAGAAGGACGTGCCTGTGGCCGACATCGAGGCCATGATCGCCGCCGACAACGCCTGGGTGAAGCTCGTGCCCAACACCCGCGAAGCGACGGTCAAGGACCTGACGCCGGTGGCCGTGACCGGCACGATGAGCATCCCCGTCGGCCGCGTGCGCAAGCTCGCGATGGGCCCGGAGTACGTCGGCGCCTTCACCATCGGCGACCAGCTCCTGTGGGGCGCCGCCGAGCCGCTGCGCCGCATGCTGCGCATCCTGCTCCAGGCGTGACCGGCACCGGGCCGACGTTGCCGGCCGGCAACAGGGCCCGCGCTCGCCGGGAATCAAGGGGTGGAAACGACCGAACGTCACGCTTTGCGTGAGCTTGGCGCCGTATATGCTTGATGTTATGGTGTTTTCTTTGATCCACGCCGGCCAAGTTGCGGCAAGGACGGCAGGGAAAACGGTCGTTTGCGGCGGGCAGGGTGACAAGCTCGCCGAACGCGTTCGGGAGACGCTTTGAAATACCCCTCATTCACCGCACGCGGCATCGCCAAGGGCGCCAAGAACGCCAAAGGCGCATCGCTGACAGCCATCGCCGCGGCGGCGCTGTGTCTCGTCCACCTGCCCGCGCTGGCCTTCAGCCTGGGCCGGCTCACGGTGCAATCCGCGCTCGGCGAAGCCCTGCGGGCCGAGATCGACATCACCAACCTCACCGCCGACGAAGCCGCTTCGCTGCGCAGCGCGGTGGCCTCGCCCGAAGCCTTTCGCACCGCGGGGGTCGATTTCAACCCGGTGCTGATGGGCGCCCAGGCCACGCTGGCGCGCCGCCCCGACGGCAAGCCCTACATCCGCGTCACCGGCGAGCGGGCGGTCTCAGAGCCCTTCGTCGACCTGATCCTCGATTTTTCCTGGGCCAACGGCCGCCTGCAGCGTGCCTACACGCTGCTGATCGACCCGCCCTCGCGTGG
>DATHWJ010000136.1:0-9827 GCA_035460745.1 Ideonella sp.
GGCGACACGCAGCTCCTCGCGGTGGCCGGCCGTAACGAGGCGGCCAAGACTGCGCTCGATGCGCTCGCCGCGGCGCACGCCGGGCGTCTCGTCGCCGTCGGCTTCACGAACGAGATGCACCGACTGATGAGGGCCGCCGACCTTGTCGTCACCAAGCCCGGCGGGCTGACGATCTCCGAGTGCATGGCGCTGGGCAAACCCATGCTGCTGGTCTCGCCCATCCCCGGCCAGGAGGAGCACAACGCGGCCTACCTGCTGGAGGAAGGCGCCGCCTGGCTGGCCTACGACGCGATCGGGCTGGCCTACAAGCTGCAGCGCCTGATGGCGCAGCCCGCGACGCTCGCCGCGATGGCGGCGCGCTGCCGTGTGCTGGGCCGGCCGGACGCCGCGGCCGCCGTGCTCGGCCGGGTGCTGGGCGCCACCGCGTGAGGGCGGCGGCCGCTGCCGGGCGCGTGCTGCCGGGCTACATCGCCTGGGTGCTGGTGATGGCGCTGTTCTTCGCCAACGTGGAGATACAGATCGAGGGCGCGGCCGGCTGGGCCGCCGACCTGCCGACCTGGCGCATCGCCGGCCACTGGGCGCTGGACGTCTTCTGGGGCGGGCGCGAGCTGACCGGCTACCACGCCTGGGTCTTCAGCTTCATGGCGCTGGTGTTCTTCGCGCCGCTGGCGTTCAGCGGGCGCTGGTCGTGGCGCGCCGCGGCGCAGGCGCTGGCCGGGCTGATGCTGTTCTGGGTGGTGGAGGACTTCGCCTGGTTCGTATTGAACCCGGACTACGGCTGGGCGCGCTTCGACGCCGCGCACGTCGCCTGGCACAAGCGCTGGTGGCTGGGGGCACCTATCGACTACTGGTTCGGCCTGCTGGGCGCGGCGGCGCTGTTCGCCTGGGTGGCGCGCGCACCAAAGGCGGTGCCATGACCAGCCGCCGTGCCGCACGCCGCCGCGCGGTGCTGATCGGGCTGTCGTTCGCGCTGCCGCGCCGCGGGGTGCTGGCGCAAGGCACGCCGGGCCCGCGCCCCGTGCACTGGGCGGAGCCGCTTCCCAAGGCCGGCGTGAAGAACCTGCACCGCATCACGCCCACGCTCTACCGCAGCGCCCAGCCGCGCCGCGCCGACATCGCCGCGCTGCGCAAGCTCGGCATCCGCACGGTGGTGAGCCTGCGCTCGTTCAACGACGACGAGAAGATCTTCCGAGGCTCGGGGCTGGCGCTGGTGCGCATCCCCATCAACACCTGGAACATCAACGACGCCCAGGTGGCCGACGCGCTGCGCGCGATCCGCGAGGCGCAGAAAGCCGGCCCGGTGCTGCTGCACTGCCTGCACGGCGCCGACCGCACCGGCGTGATCAGCGCGCTCTACCGCATGACCGAACAAGGCTGGCGCAAGGACGACGCACGCAGCGAGATGTTGGACGGCGGCTACGGCTACCACACGCTGTGGCGCAACATCCCGGCCTATCTGCGCAAGGTGGACCCAGCGGCCATCCAGGCCGCGGCGGCGGGGCCGGCGGCCAACGCCGGATCCTGACTCCTTCCTTGTCTTGGGCAGAAGCGGCTTGACCGTATCTCAAATGAGATACAGAATGAGCATTCTGGCAACGGGAGCCCTCAGCACATGGCCGCGCAAACATCGATGCTTCATGTACGGGTGGACGACGACACCAAGGAGCAGGCCACGCAGGCGCTCGCAGCGCTGGGCCTGACGGTCTCCGACGCGGTCCGCCTCTTCTTGCGCCGCGTGGTCGCCGACCAGGCGTTCCCGCTCGAACTCAAGGTGCCGAATGCCGAGACGCGTGCCGCGATCGAGGAATCGCGCGCGATGATGGCCGCTCGCCGCGCCGGCTTGGGCAACGCTGACGCGCTTTTCGATGAGCTCGAAAAAACCCGCCGCCAGTAAGCGCGCCGCGCCCCCGCGCAGCTCAGCCTGCACCAAGGCCTTCCTGAAGGACTGGGAGCGCCTCTCGCGATCCGGCCGCTACGACATGCGCCGCCTCAAGGAGGTCATGTTGCTGCTGATTGCCAACGAAGGCCCGATGGGCCCGGAGTGGCTGGACCACCCGCTGAAAGGCGACTGGGCAGACCACCGCGAGTGCCACGTCGGCGGTGACTTCCTGCTGATCTACCAGTTGGACGACGGCGCCATCAACTTCGTGCGCGCCGGCAGCCACGCCGATCTGTTCGACGAGTGACCCGACCGCCGCCCGCGGCAGCGCATCAGCCGTCCAGCTGCTTCTGGAACACCAGACCCGCATGCTCGCGCAGCGCGTGGAACTTGATCTTGGGCCAGTTGGCTTCGATCGCGCGCAGCTCGGCGGCGTATTCGAGCAGCAGGGTCGGTGCGTTCACCGCGTCGTAGGCCATGCGGTGGCTGTTGCCGTCGATGAAGCGCTTGAGCTCGTTGTCGCCGCCGTCGGCCGCGTCGCAGGTGACCCAGCGGGCCACGTTGTAGCGGGCCGGCATCACGCGGGCCTTGACGCCGTACTCGTGCTCCAGCCGGTGCGCCACCACCTCGAACTGCAGCTGGCCGACGGCGCCCAGCAGCAGCACCGTGCCCATCACCGGGCGGAAGACCTGGATCGCGCCTTCTTCGCCGAGCTGGGTCAGGCCGGCCTTGAGCTGCTTGGTCTTCAACGGGTCGGCCACTTCGACCGAGCGGAAGAGCTCGGGCGCGAAGAAGGGCAGGCCGGTGAACTGCAGGACCTCGCCTTCGGTCAGCGTGTCGCCGAGCTGCAGGACGCCGTGGTTGGGGATGCCGATGATGTCGCCGGCGTAGGCCTCGTCGAGCAGCTCGCGCTTCTGGCTCAGGAAGCTCACCACCGTGTTGGGCCGCAGCTCCTTGCCGGAGCGCACCACCTTGAGCCGCATGCCGCGCTCGAAGTGGCCCGAGGCGACGCGCACGAAGGCGATGCGGTCGCGGTGCGCCGGGTCCATGTTGGCCTGGATCTTGAAGACCACGCCGGTGAACTTGGCCTCCTCGGGCCGGACCTCGCGCTGGATCGCCGGGCGCACGCTGGGCGAAGGCGCCAGGTCGACCAGCGCGTCCAGCACCTCGCGCACGCCGAAGTTGTTGACCGCCGAGCCGAAGAACATCGGCGTCTGGTGGCCGGCCAGGAACCCGGCGTGGTCGAACGGCGGTGCGGCCTCGCGCACCAGCTCGATCTCGCCCTCGGCCTGCTCGTACTGCATGCCGAAGCGCTCGGCGTAGGCCGGGTTGTGCAAGCCGGCGAGGATCTCGTCGTCGCCGCCGGCGCGGTCTTCACCGGGGCTGAAGACGCGCATCTGCTCTTCGCGCAGGTCCATCACGCCGTGGAAGAACTTGCCCATGCCGACCGGCCAGGTGAAGGGCACCACCGTCATGCCCAGCTCGCGCTCGATCTCGTCCATCAGCACCAGTGGATCCTGCACCTCGCGGTCCATCTTGTTGACAAAGGTCAGGATGGGCGTGTTGCGGGCACGGCAGACTTGCAGCAGGCGCCGCGTCTGCGGCTCGACCCCGTTGGCCGCGTCGATCACCATCAGCGCGGCGTCCACCGCCGTCAGCACCCGGTAGGTGTCTTCGGAGAAGTCCTGGTGGCCCGGGGTGTCGAGCAGGTTGATCACGCAGTCGCGGTACTCCATCTGCATCACCGACGAAGCCACTGAAATGCCACGCTGCTTTTCGATCTCCATCCAGTCCGACGTGGCATGCCGCGAAGCCTTGCGCGCCTTGACCGAGCCGGCGATCTGGATCGCGCCGGAGAACAGCAGCAGCTTTTCGGTCAGCGTGGTCTTGCCGGCGTCGGGGTGGGAAATGATCGCGAAGGTGCGGCGCCGCTTCACCTCCTGGGCGAGCGGGCTGGCGGCCGGGGCGGCGGGGCTGACGGTGGACGGGTCGGCGGACATGGGCGGGGGCTGCGGGAGCCGGTGGCGAAGCGCAAAACCCGTGATTATCCCGGCTGTGGTGGCGGCGCGCGCGGGCGGCGGTCTTGGGCAGTGTGCGCGGGCCACACACTTCTTTACCCGCCAGCGGGTTGGCGCGT
This sequence comes from Ideonella sp., assembly GCA_035460745.1. Lineage (GTDB taxonomy): Bacteria > Pseudomonadota > Gammaproteobacteria > Burkholderiales > Burkholderiaceae_C > Ideonella. The sequence goes on from DATHWJ010000136.1 coordinate 4,017, forward strand.
CATTTGCGCCTCACGCGGCCGGGGCATCATCGGTCGCACTCGATCCCAAGGAGGCGAGATGACCGAGACCGTTTCCGGCGCGGCAGTCCCTGCCGTCCACTCCGGCCCAGGCAACCGCGACGAGCTGCTGCCGCTGTGGCTGTCCGATGTATACGCCGAGTCGCCGGCCGAGCTGCGTGCCCGGCTGCTCGAATGCCTGCTGAAACCGATGGGCGTGCTGGCCCTGGTGGCCGTGGCGGGCGGCGTGTTCGCTTCGCTGCGCCAGCGCACCGGCTGGCAGCGGTTGAACGTGACGCTGGACGACGCGCTGCGCTTCACCGCCGACGAGGTGCTGGAGCTGGCGACCTATGTGCAGCAGAGCACGCCGCACGTGTTCGGCCAGGTGGCCGATCTGCTGAACGCCAGCCCGGCCGCGCTGAGTGGCTTGAGCGCCGTGCTGCTGCTGCATGCGATGCGGCGCGGCGGCCGCTGAACCGGCCGCGGTTTCAGGTTTCCAGAAGTGCGCGCAGCATCCAGGCGGACTGCTCGTGCACCGTCAGGCGCTGCGTCAGCAGGTCGGCGGTGGGCTCGTCGCTGGCCTTGTCGGCCAGCGGGAAGATGCTGCGGGCCGTGCGGGCGACCGCCTCGTGCCCCTCGACCAGCACGCGCACCATGTCGAGCGCGGCCGGCGGCACCGCTGGCGCGTCCTTCAACGAGGTCAGGGCGCCAAACTGGGCGTAGGAGCCCGGCGCGGTGTGGCCCAGCGAACGGATGCGCTCGGCGATCGGGTCGACCGCGTTCCACAGCTCGGTGTACTGGGCCATGAACATCGCGTGCAGCGAGTTGAACATCGGGCCGGTGACGTTCCAGTGGAAGTTGTGCGTCGTCAGGTACAGCGTGTAGGTGTCGGCCAGCAGGCGGGACAGGCCTTCGGAGATCGCGCTGCGGTCCTTGTCGCTGATGCCGATGTGGATGCCGACGCGCGGGGTGGCGGCGGGGGCGGCTTTTTTTGCTTTTGCCATCAGGGTGCTCCTGTGAGAAGGGGTTGAAGACGAATGTAGCGCAGCCATGCGGCAGGCCTGGCTGCACTGGCGCGAGGCCCGGTCAGCGGACCAGCAAGCCCAGTTGCTGCCCCAGCAACGCCAGGCCACCGAGGTTGACCGCCAGGCCCAGGGATTGGCGCAGCTTCTTCATCGTCGGACTCCTTGAAGCGGTGGCTGAGGGAGTGATTAGTCTAACTCTATCAATCAGCAACCATCGATTGAAAGTGCCTAGACCTTTGATAGAGGCGGGCCTGCCTCTTTCAGGAGAGCCGCGTCACCCCCGGCAGCTGGCAGGCGTACACCGCGTTGCGCAGCGCCGCGATCGCCTCGTAGCGCGTGAAGCTACGGCGCCAGGCCAGCACCACCCGGCGCGTCGGCACCGGCGCCTCGAACGGCACGTAGCAGACGTGCGAGTGCGGGTCTTGCGGGGCCGGCGGCACCGAGAGCCGCGGCACCACGGTGACGCCCATGCCCGAGGCCACCATGTGCTTGATGGTCTCCAGCGACGAGCCCTCGAAGCTCTTGCGTATGCCCTCGGTGTCGCTGGAGAAGCGCGCGAACTCGTGGCAGACCTCCAGCACGTGGTCGCGGAAGCAGTGGCCGGTGCCCAGCAGCAGCATGGTCTCGCGCTTGAGTTCCTCGGAGCTGATGGCCTGCCGCTGCGCCAGCGCATGGCTCTTGGGCAGCGCGATCGCGAAGGGCTCGTCGTAGAGCGGCGCCACCGCCAGCCCGTTGTCGGGAAAGGGCTCGGCCATGATGGCGCAGTCCAGCTCGCCGGTGCGCAGCATGTCCAGCAGCTTGACGGTGAAGTTCTCCTGCAGGATCAGCGGCATCTGCGGCGTCAGCTCGATGACGTTCTTGACCAGCTCGGGCAGCAGGTAGGGCCCGATGGTGTAGATGATGCCCAGGTGCAGCGGGCCGGCCAGCGGGTCCTTGCCGCGCTTGGCGATCTCGCGGATGCCCTGGGCCTGCTCGATCACCGACTGGGCCTGCCGCACGATGGCCTCGCCCAGCGGGGTCAGGCTGATCTCGTTGCTGCCGCGCTCGAAGATCTTGACGTCCAGCTCCTCCTCGAGCTTCTTGATCGCCACCGAGAGCGTGGGCTGCGAGACGAAACACGCCTCGGCCGCACGCCCGAAATGGCGCTCACGCGCGACGGCAACGATGTAGCGCAACTCGGTGAGGGTCATGCGGCCGGATTGTGGGCCAGATGCGCCGGCCGCAGCGGCGCGATGCTGTGCGGACCACCGCCCCGCGCCGCAACCCTCGCCCGGGCGCTCAGTTCACGTTGACCGCGGCCCACGCGGCGGCGACCGCCTGGGCTTGTTTGGAGCTGGCGCCGAACAAGTCCGTGGCCGCCGTCAGCGTGGCCTCGCGCGCGCCGGCAAAGCCGGTGTCGGAGGTCATGTACAGCGACAGCGCGCGGTAGTAGAGCCGGGTCGCATCGACCGGGCCTATGCCCTTGACCACGGCGTTGCCGGTGGCCACGCGTGTATCGCCGGGCTGGCAGGTCGGCGAGGGTGCGCCCTTCTTGGACTGGCTGCCTTGCGCCAGCAGGTAGAAGAAGTGGTTGGCCACGCCCGACGAGTAGTGCACGTCGATGTTGCCCACGCCGGCGTACCAGCAGTCGGCCGACGAGCCGTCGACGCTGGGCTGGACCATGCTGCGCAGCGGCGAGTCGGGGAACATCTGCTCGCCCACCAGGTAGTCGGCCGGGTCGTTGGGGTTCTTGGCGAAGCGCTCGACCATGTTGCCCATGATGTCGGAGGTGGCCTCGTTGAGGCCGCCCGACTCGCCCGAGTAGATCAGGCCGGCGGTGTTGGCGGTCACGCCGTGGGTCATCTCGTGGCCCACCACGTCCAGCCCGAGCAGGGCCGGGTTGCTGGCGTCCAGCATGCGCGTGTAGCTCATGCAGAAGCAGTCGTCGCTCCAGAAGGCGTTGTAGAAGATGCCGAACGGCCCGGTGCCCGAATGGATGCGCGAGTAGCTGCCGCGGCCGTCGTCGGCGATGCCGTTGCGGCCCAGCTTCTGGTAGAAGTCCCAGGTCACCGACTGGCCATAGGCCGCATCGACGGCGTCGCTGGTGCCGGTCTTGCTCGGTATGCCGTCGCCCCAGGCGTTGTCGGCATCGGTCACCAGGTCGCCCTTGAGCATCACGTTGGTCGTGCCGACCTTGCCCTTCAGGTCATACACCTCGTGGCCGCCGCGCGTGGTATCGCGCATCGCGTAGCTGCCGTCGGCCTGCTGGTCGGTGTGCAGCGAGACGGTGCCGGAGTAGTAGCTGATGCCGGTGCCGACCGCATCGGCGCTCTGGATGTCGTCCCAACGGTCGAGCACGGCGCCGCTGTGCGCATCGACGATCACATGTTCGCGGGTGGGCAGGCCGTTGGCCTTCTGGCCGATCAGCTTGACGTCCCAGGCCAGGCGGGGCTGGCCGCCGCGGGCGTAGACCACGCGCTGCGGGCTGCCCGCTTCGCCGAGGCTGCCTTTGAACGCTGCGGTCGCGGCACCCAGGGCCTGCGGGGCCTGCACCGAGGGCGCCAGGTCCAGCGACGGCGCGCTCTTCAGCGTCTGCGAGATGCGGCGCAGCACGCCGCCGGCGCTGCTGTGCACCACCAGGTCGCCGCCTATCACCGGCAGGCCCTGGTACTTGCGGGCAAAGCGCACGTGCTCGCTGCCGTCGGCATCGACGATCAGGTCGCGGAACTGGAAGCCATGGCCGGCGCCGGTGGCCGAGGCCACGCTGGCGGACTGCAACTGGGCGAGCGCCCGGGCGACGGCCGGGTGATTGGCATCGGGGCGGGCCATCGCGGTGCCGGTCAGACCCGCGCTTGCGACGACACAGGCCGCGACGATGCTTCGAAGTTTGTACTGCATGAAAACCTGCTGCTGGAGGGAGAAAACCGAAGCGGTCGCCGGGTGGGTAGCCGCCTGCCGTTGAACGGGTGCGCTCAGGGCTCCGGGTTTGTATCCGTGCAGGAGTTCACGGGTTGTCATGTTTGATCATGAAAGTGGTTCAGGCTTTCATGAAGTCGAGGCCGCCGCCGTGCCAGCGGCGGATCTGCGCGGCGGCCGCGTTGGGGTGCTGCTGCATCAACGCGGAGGCTGCCTTGCGGGCCCGCTCCAGCAGGCCCGAGTCCTCGGCGAGATCGGCAAAGCGCAGCAAGGCGTCACCCGACTGGCGCGCCTCCATGAACTCGCCGGGGCCGCGGATGTCGATGTCGCGGCGCGCGATCTCGAAGCCGTCGGTGGTCTCGGCCATCGCCTTCAGGCGCTGCTTGCCGGTGTCGGAGAGCGGGTTGCCATAGAGCAGCACGCAGACGCTGGCGGCTTCGCCGCGCCCGACGCGGCCGCGCAGCTGGTGCAGCTGGGCCAGGCCGAAGCGCTCGGCGTGCTCGATCACCATCAGGCTGGCGTTGGGCACGTCGACGCCGACCTCGATCACCGTGGTGGCGACCAGCACGTCGATCTCGCCGGCGGTGAAGGCGCCCATCACCGCCGCCTTGTCGGCCGGCTTCATGCGGCCGTGCAGCAGGCCCACGCTGCAACCGGGCAAGGCCTCGCTGAGCTCCTGGTGGGTCTCGGTGGCGTTGCGCAGCTCGGCCATCGCGCGGCCGCGGCCGTCGCCGCCCGGCGCGGCGTCGCTGGCCTCGCTCTCCTCGATCAGCGGGCAGACCCAGTAGACCTGCCGGCCGCGCGCCACTTCGTCGTGGATGCGGGCGATGACCTCGTCGCGCCGCGGGTCGGCGAAGAGCTTGGTCACGATGGGCGTGCGGCCGGGCGGCAGCTCGTCGATGGTGCTGACCTCGAGGTCGGCGAAGTAGGTCATCGCCAGGGTGCGCGGGATGGGTGTCGCGCTCATCATCAGCAGGTGCGGCTCGAGCGGCAGCGCGCCCTCCTGCGCGGGCAGCTTGCGCCGCAGCGCGAGCCGCTGCGCGACGCCGAAGCGGTGCTGCTCGTCGACCACCGCCAGCCCCAGCCGGGCGAAGTGCACGTCGTCCTGTATCACCGCGTGGGTGCCCACCACCAGCGCCGCTTCGCCCGAGGCGACACGCTCCAGCATGCGCTGGCGGCCCTTGCCCTTGCGGCTGCCGGTCAGCCATGCCACCTGGATGCCCAGCGGCTCCAGCCAGCCGACCAGCTTGGCGAAGTGCTGCTCGGCCAGGATCTCGGTCGGCGCCATCAGCGCGCACTGCCAGCCGGCGTCCATCGCCACCGCGGCGGCCAGCGCGGCCACCACGGTCTTGCCGGCTCCCACGTCGCCCTGCAGCAGCCGGTGCATGGGGCGTGGCGTCGCCAGGTCGGCCGCGATCTCGACGACGACACGCGCCTGCGCTGCCGTCAGGCCAAACGGCAGGGCCTGCAGCAGCCGGTCGCGCAGGCCGCCAGCGTGCGGCCGCAGGGCCGGCGCATGCAGCCGCGCCCGCTCGCTGCGCGCCTGCATCTGCGAGAGCTGCTGGGCCAGCAGCTCCTCGAACTTGAGCCGCTGCCAGGCCGGGTGGCTGTGGTCCTCCAGCGTGGCCAGCGAGGTCTCGGGCGGCGGGTGGTGCAGGAACAGCAATGCCTCGCGCAGCGAGGGCAGGCCTGGCGGCACGGTGCCGGGCGGCAGCACCTCGCCCAGGTCAGCCCGCTGCAGCCCGCCGGCGACCGCCTTGCGCACATAGGCCTGCGGCAGCTGCGCACTGGCCGGGTACACCGGCGTCAGGGCCTGGGCCAGCGGGGTGTCGGGCGCCACCGCTTTGAAGCCCGGGTGCACCATCTCACGGCCCAGAAAGCCGCCGCGCAGCTC
>DATHWJ010000137.1:0-6337 GCA_035460745.1 Ideonella sp.
TGGAAGCCGTTGATGATGGCCAGCGTGAGCGGCAGCCGCACGGTCACCGTGGTGCCCAGGCCGGCTTCGCTGGCGATGTTGACGCTGCCGCGCAGTGCGGTGATGTTGCGCTTGACCACGTCCATGCCGACGCCGCGGCCGGACAGGTTGGTGACCTGATCGGCGGTCGAGAAGCCGGGCTCGAAGACCAGGTCGTAGACCTCGCCGTCGCTCAGCGCGCGGCCGGGCTCGATCAGGCCGCGCTCCAGCGCCTTGGCCAGGATGCGGTCGCGGTTCAGGCCGCCGCCGTCGTCGCTGACCTCGATCACGATGCTGCCGGAGTCGTGGTAGGCATTCAGCGTCACCGTGCCGCGGGCCGGCTTGCCGCGCGCCTGGCGCAGCTCGGGCGAATCGATGCCGTGGTCGATCGCGTTGCGCACCAGGTGCGTCAGCGGGTCGCCGATCTTCTCGACCACGGTCTTGTCGAGCTCGGTGTCTTCACCGCGCACGACCAGGCCGATGTCCTTGCCGATCTCGCGCGAGACGTCGTGCACCACGCGCTGGAAGCGGTTGAAGGTGGCGCCGATCTTGACCATGCGCAGTTGCAGCGCGCTGTCGCGCACCTCCTCGACCAGGCCGGAGAGGGTGGAATGGCGCTCCTGCAGCTCGGCGCTGCCGATGCGGCGCGAGAGCAGGTTGGCGCCGGCCGAGGCGATGATCAGCTCGCCGACCAGGTTGATCAGGTGGTCCAGCTTGTCGGCATCGACGCGGATCGACTGGCTCTCCTGGGCCTTGGCTTCCTTGACCTGCTTCTGCTTGGCCAGCGCGGCGGCGATCACCACCGGCGCGACGCTGCCCTGGTCGGCCAGGATGGCGCCAATCTTCTGCTCCGGCGCCTGTGCAGCCTGGGCGTCCTGCTGGGTCTGCAGTGCCGCCTGCAGCTCGCGCTCGGTCAGCCCGCCGCAGCGCACCAGGATCTCGCCGAGGCGGGCCGGCTCTTCGGGCAGCTTGGCGATCAGCTCGATGTACTGCTCGACCCGGCTGTGCGGCGGCAGGATGCGCACCGCGCAGTCGTCGATGACGAACTCGAAAACGTTTTCTATAGTGGCCTTGTCGGCACTGCTGGTGAAGGCGATCTCGAAGCCGAGGTAGCAGGACTCGGGGTCCAGCGCGTCCAAGTCAGGCAGGGCGTCCGGCAGGGTCACGATGTGGTCTATCGTGCCGAGCGTGCCAAGGTAGCGGATGAAGGACAGCGGGTCCATGCCGTTCTTCAGCACGCTGGCGCCGAAGCGCAGCGACAGGTGCCAGTGGTTGGCGCCGTCGGTGGCGGCACCGGCGCGTTCGGCGGCCGGCTGGGCAGCGCTCGCGGCCAGGGCCTTCGCGGGCTCGGCTGCCACTGCGGGGCCTGCGGAGGAGGCCATGTGCTGGCGCAGGCGCTCCTTCAGCACTTCGCCTTGCGGCGCGAGTTCGTCGTTGGCGGTGTCCCGGCCGGCATCGACCGCGTCGATCAGGCCGGCGATGTGGTCGCGGCTGGCCAGCAGCACTTCGATCAGCGTTTCACCCAGGGCCACCTGGCCGGCGCGCACTTCGTCGAGCAGGCTCTCGGCCACGTGGGTGAAGGCGACCACGGTGTCCAGCCCGAAAAGGCCGGCCGAGCCCTTGATGGTGTGGGCGGCGCGGAAGATCGCGTTGATGCTCTCGGAGGGGTCCTCTTCGGAGGCCACCTTGAGCAGCGCGTCTTCCATGTCGTCGAGCAACTCGCGGGCTTCGACGATGAAGGTCTGCAGGGCTTGGTCGAGGTTCATTCGGGTCTCTGCAACAAATAGGGAACGGCGGCGCTCAGGCCGCCGGCGCGGCGATGACCAGCGGATCGCCGAAGTGCGCGGCAAGGTCCAGCGTCTCGAAGACCTCGAGCACCGCCGGGCTGTGCGCCACCAGCCGCAGCTCGCGCTGGCTGGCCTGCGCGGCCTTCTTGGCGGCCATCAGCAACTGCACGCCGGCGCTGTCCATCTCGCTCACTTCGGACAGGTTCAGCTCGACGTCGCCGGGCTGCTGCAGCGCAGCCTGCAGCTCGGTGCAGAGCTCGCTGGCGCGGTAGATCGTCAGCTCGCCTTCGATGCGCAGCGTGTGGGCACCGCTCATGGCAGCACCAGCTTCTGCACCACGCTCAGCAGCTGCGGCGGGTTGAAGGGCTTGAGCACCCAGGCCTTGGCGCCGGCCGCCTGGCCTTCGCGCTTCTTGGCGTCCTGCGACTCGGTCGTCAGCATCACGATCGGGGTGAACTTGTAGGCCGGCAATTCCTTGACCGCCTTCACCAGGCTGATGCCGTCCATGTTGGGCATGTTGACGTCGCTGATGATGAGGTGGACCTTCTGGCCCTTCAGCTTGGACAAGGCGTCCTTGCCGTCGCAGCCCTCCAGCACGTCGTAGCCGGCGCCTCTGAGCGAGATGCCGACGACCTGCCTCAGCGAGGCCGAGTCGTCGACGATCATGATGGTCTTGGCCATGGTGTCGGTTCCCTTTTGTTGGTGTCTACTGTCGGCGGTCGAAGTGTGTTCGGCGGGCCGGGGTCAGAAGAAAGTGACTTCTTCGGCGGCCGGCGCGGCGGTGGCGCCGGGCTGGCCCGCACCGTGGCTGGCGCTGTGGCCCGATTTGCCGCCGTGCGTGTTGCGCTCGTCGGCCATCGCATAGCTCTTCTCGAGCTCGGCCAGCAGCGTCGCGGTGTCCAGCGGCTGCAGCCCGCCGCCTTGTTCGTAGTCCTGCCGGCTGCGTGAGAGCAGCGGCGGCAGCAGCTCCATGTTGTGGCGCACATGGCTCATGACCTGGCTGACGCGGTCCTGGAACTGCAGCTGCACCAGCGCTTCGACGATCTCGGACTGGATGCCGACGCTCTCGCGCTTCAGCACGTCGGCCGATTCGGCCAGGCCGTCGGTCAGCTGGTGGAACTGCTTCAGCACGCCGTGGATGGAGGCTTCCGAGTCGCGCACCGCGGCGGCCTCCCGCGCGGCCGACTGCTCGGCGCTCTTGTGCGCCGCCGAGATCGCGGCGCCGATCAGGCCGACTTTTTCGGCCATGCGGCGGCCGGTTTCGCCGGACATCGCCGAGAGCTTGCGCACGTCCTGCGCCAGCACGCCGAAGCCGCGCCCGGCGTCGCCGGCATGGGCCGCTTCGATCGCGGCGTTGATGGCCAGCAGGTTGGTCTGGGCGGCGATGCTGGCGACGTCGTCGGCCATCTGCTGCAGCTCGCTGACGAAGCGCTTGAGCCCCTGCACCTCGCCGTGCATCGCGCTGTTGCTGTCCATCGCGTGGCGCAGCGAGTCCAGCACCACCTGGAGCTGCTGGCGGCTGTCCTCGAAGACGGCCACCAGGCCTGCGCCGCCGCCGGGCGCCGAGCCGGCCGCCTGGCTGGAGGCCTTCACGGCCTGGTCGAGCTTGTCGACGATGCCGGCGAAACGCTGCGTCAGCGCGGCGATGGCGGTCTCCATCTGCGAGCGCGAGTTCTCCATCTGGCCAACCCACACCGGCAGCAGCTCGCGGCCGAAACGCTCGGTGCTGGCCAGGTAGGCCGCTGTCTCGGGCCGGGGCCCGCGCTGGCGCGCGGCGCGCCGCAGATCGCTGAACAGCGCGGCAGCCACGAGACCGGCCGCGGCCGCCATCGCGCCGCCGTGCCAGCCGCTGGCCAGCCCGGTGGTGAGGCCGCCGGCCAGGGCGATCAGCGTGGTGTGCAGCCCGGACAGGCGCAGCCCGCTCGCCGAGGGCGGTGGAGGCGCGCCATCATGCGTCAGGGAGGGAAAAGCGGCGGCTGGTAGAAGGCTGAGTGAGGGCATGTTGCTAGCCATCGGCATGGCGCTCAGGAAGATGAGCCCTTTGTCGAGACGATTGCTTCAAATGTTGAACGAGCCACGTCAAAGCGATGAGCGCAACAAAGGCGCTAAAAATGCCCAGTTCCGCGCCTGTGGCGCTGTTCGTGCCCACCCGGCCGCGCCACGCTTCACGAGGATGATTTGACACGCCGCGCAAACGGCAAAAGCAAGAAATATTTTTTCCAACCACATCACTAAAGCACACTCATTTTCATCATATGAATCACTTATTTGATTCATAAACTTAACTTTTTTGGCCCAAGGCCTGTTTCCCCACCCCACCCCACCGACACGAGCCCTTCAATCTCATGAATCCCACCGCTCCCCGCCCCCTCGGCCGCAACGGCCTCCAGGTTTCGCCCCTCACGCTGGGCACGATGATGTTTGGCGGCCCGACCGACGAGGCCACCGCGCAGCGCATCGTCGACAAGGCCTTCGAGCAAGGCGTCAATTTCATCGACACCGCCAACGCCTACGAGGGCGGCCGCTCCGAGGAGGTGGTGGGCCGGCTGATCAAGGCGCGGCGCGGCCAGTGGGTGCTGGCGACCAAGTTCGGCATCCCGCACCCGGGCGCCGGCGCCAGCGGCAACACGCCGGGCCCGAACGACCAGGGCGGCTCGCGCCACAACCTGATCCAGTCGGTCGAGGCCAGCCTGCGCCGGCTGGGCACCGAGTACATCGACCTGCTCTACCTGCACCGCGAGGACCACACGACGCCGATCGCCGAGACCGTGCGCGGCATGGGAGAGCTGATACGCCAGGGCAAGATCCGGGCGTACGGCCTGTCCAACCACCGCAGCTGGAAGCTGGCCGAGTTCTGCCGCACGGCCGACGCGCTGGGCATTGACCGCCCGGCCGCCAGCCAGCCGCTCTACAACCTGGCCAACCGCCAGATCGAAAGCGAGCACCTGCCGGCCGCCGACTACTACGGCATCGGCGTGGTCTCCTACAGCCCGCTGGCGCGCGGCGTGCTCACCGCCAAGTACGAGACCGGCCAGGCGCCGGAGGCCGGCAGCCGCGCCAGCCGCAACGACGCCCGCCTGCAGCAGACCGAATGGCGCGCCGAGTCGCTGGACCTGGCGCAGCGCGTCTCGCAGCACGCCCGCGAGCGCGGCATCAGCGCCGGCCAGTTTGCGCTCGCCTGGGTGCTCAACAACCGGCTGGTCACCTCCGCCATCGCCGGCCCGCGCACCGAAGCGCAGTGGGACGACTACCTGCCGGCGCTGCAGTACCGCTTCACCGACGAGGACGAAGCCTTCATCGACAGCCTGGTGGCCACCGGCCACCCATCGACCCCGGGCTACAACGACCCGGGCCACCCGCTCCACGGACGCCGGCCACGCAACCAAGCCCTGCAGTCATCGCTGCAATGCTGAATCGCTGGCGGTGCGGTGCCCCCGCTGGCGAGGCTGGGCTCGCTGGCGCTGGCAGCGCTGCTGCTCTGCAGCCGCCGGCATGAACGACCACATCGCCGAGCCCATCGCCCTGCAGGCGATGTTCGAGACCATTCCGCTTTGGGCGCGGGCGGGTTGAAATGGCGCGGGCCGTATAAGCAAAAGACACAAAACGAAAAGACCAGTCAGCGCACGTCACGCTGACTGGTCTTATGTTTTGGTGGGCCCTGAGTGACTCGAACACTCGACCTACGGATTAAGAGTCCGTAAAGGAAAGACCTTCTGGGATGATCCTGGATCGACAAATCCGCTTAAGTACTTGATTTTATTGCGCATGCGCTCCAACTAAGTCTCGCCAGATCCCTTGTCATCTCGCTAAAATCTGGCAACAGACTGGCAACGGTCTGCCACCGAACCTAGGCATGCGATGGCTACGACAACCCTCGGACAAAAGATCCACGGGCTCGCCCCTGGTGTGTTCACCACACTGGGCAAGGTGCAACCTACTGGCGCGCTTCAAGCCCGCAAAGAAAAATCGGGTGCCGTTGCGCTTTACTGGCGGTACACCTTCAATGGGAAGAGTGAACGCGTCTCGATCGGGATGTACGACTCCTCGGCACCACCGAAGAGCCTAACCCGATCGGCTCTTGGCTTTTCACTGGTCGCAGCGACACGCGCCGCGGAGGCCTTGGCCATCGAGCATCGTGCGCATCGAGACACAGGCGGCCGCCCCGCTCTCGTCGCGGCCGAGCGAGAGGCAAAACGAATCGCTCAGGAGGTTGCGCAGCGCGCCACCAGCAACACGCTGGCGCACCTTTTGGATGCTTACTGTGATCATCTTCAGTCACTAGGTCGCCGCTCCCACTCGGACGCGCGAAGCCTCTTCCGACTGCACGTCAAGAAGGCCTGGCCCGAGGTTTCCGCCCTTCCTGCTTGCGACGTCACCGGAGAGCATTTCGCCGACATGATGCGCCGCCTCATTGAGGATGGTAAGGGCCGGACGGCCAACAAGCTGCGCAGCTATGCGCGCGCCGCGTACCAAACGGCGAAGGCTGCCCGGACGAAACCCAGCATTCCCGTGACGTTCAAAACCTATGCCAT
>DATHWJ010000138.1:0-7347 GCA_035460745.1 Ideonella sp.
ACTCGCTACCCGCCGAGCGCAGCCAGCGCACCGCCCCCTCCTCGTCCTCGGCCATGCCCACCACCTTCAGCGCCACCATCTCTTCCAGCGTCGCGATCAGGTTCTCCCGGATCACCGGGCTGTCTTCGACGATGAAGCATCGCAGGGGCGGCACGATGGTCTGCAGGGCAGGCTGTTGGGAGAATGACGGCATGACGCTCGCATGCGCCCTGGGGCCCGGCGACCATGCGCCCAGCACAGAACCCTGCATGGCATGAGTGGATGTGTGGGTGATTATGGAGGGCGGGCGGTGGGGCGTCATGGGAGGAGCACTGAGTGCGGTGTCGGACCCTTCCTACGCGGCACCCTGCGGGGTTCTGGCGAGGCAAGGGCGATCGGGTCCGTGTACCTGAAGCGTGCTCATGTTGCGGCCAGCGTCGCGTGGTCGCCAGCGGCGCAGGGCGCGCTGGCGCGTCGGTCGATTCCTACCGGGGCGGGTCGGGGCCTTCACGCCATGGCGTGCGGCGCGAGGGTCTCGTCGCGCAGCGCCACGGCCCACGCGGCGCCGAGCAGGAAGATCTGGCTGGACCAGTAGATCCATACCAGCAGCGCCGCAAAGGAGCTCGCGGCTCCCAGGGCAGACTGCGTCGCGGTGCTGGCGATGTACAGGCTGATCGCCCAGCGCCCCACCATGAACAGCGAGGCCCCCACCATCGCGCCGCCGACGGCGCAGCGCCACGCCAGCCGCGTGTCGGGCAGCCAGCGCAGCATCACCGCGAAGAGCAGCGTGATCACGCCCCAGGACCAGGCCATCTCGGCACCCGACAGCAGCGGCTCCAGGACGGGCCAGCGGGTCGCCACGCTGCGCAGGCCGATCAGCGCGACGCCTTGCAGCAGCATCGCGATCGACAGCAGGAAGCCGCAGCCCAGCACCACGCCCACCGCGATCAGGCGCACCTGCAGCAAATACCACCAGCTCCAGGGCGGCTCGGGCTGCCTCAGCATCGCGTGCAGCGCCGAGCGCAGCTCGACGAAGACGCCGGTGGAGCCCAGCAGCGTGGTGCCGAGCGCGATCCAGCCCGTCAACGAGCCGGCTTGCAGGTTCAGGCTCACGGCAGGGCGGTTGGCCAGCAGGGCGGCCAGCGTCTGGGCTTCCTGCGTGCCTATGAGCTGCTGTACGGCGTCGAGCAGCGCGCGCTGCGCATCCACGTCGCCCAGCAGCCAGACCATCACGGCGGTGACCACCACCAGCAGCGGCGCGATCGAAAAGGCGGCATAGAACGCGACCGCGGCGCCGTGGCGCATGCCGTGCGCATCGGCAAAGCCGGTGCCGGCGGCCAGGCCGATGCGCCAGCCGCGCAGCGCCTGGGCCCAGGCCCGCGCGGCCAGCGTGGCCCAGTCCGGCCGGCCGGACTGGGCCGTGAGCGGCACGGCTTCGGGCGCATGGGGCCCGGTCGATGTGTGCGGTGTTTCCACGGCGCTTCCTGGTGCTCGGTCCTGCGGGTCAATGTGCCACGAAAAAAAGCCGCGTGCTCCGGCCCGGTGGGCGGCAGCACGCGGCGCGTGGTGTGCGGGGGTTCAGTGGCGGGTGAACCAGCTGTCGTCGGCGCGGCTTTCCCAGTGCTTGACCTGGGCCTCGGCCTCGTCCTTGGCAATGCCGTAGCGTTCCTGGATCTTGCCGGCGAGCTGTTCGCGCTTGCCGCCGACGACATCGAAGTCGTCATCGGTCAGCTTGCCCCATTGCTCCTGGACCTTGCCCTTGAGCTGCTTCCAGTTGCCTTCTACACGTTCCCAGTTCATGGTGCTTCCTTTCGTTGGGGTTGGACAGTGAGGATGGAGTCGGGCGCGGATTCAGCCGCGCCCAGACACGGCCTGGCCGCGCTCAGCCTCGAATGGCGAGCTCGTTCTTGACCGACTTGACGCCGTTGACGCCGCTGGCGATCGCACCGGCCGCCGTCTTCTCGGCGTTGCTCTTGGCAAAGCCCGACAGCATCACGGTGCCGTTCAGGGTCTCGACGCTGATGGACGACGCATCGACCGTCTTGCTCTCGACGAAGCGGGCCTTCACCGCGGTGGTGATGGAGGCGTCGTCGATGTAGGCGCCGACGGTCGATTGGCCGCGCGTCACCGCGCAGCCGGGCAACGCGGCGAGGGAGACGGCGGCGGCGAGCGCGGCGAGGGTGGCACGAACAATCATGGGGGATCTCCTGAAGCTTGCCCGGTTGGCTTTGAGGCCTGCCCTGGGCGGGATGTGGGCTCGTCGGATCGCTGCTGCTTCTTGTCGATCCGATGCAGCCACTCTAGGAGCGCAGCGGGCCGGCACCCATCGGAGTAGCGCGGAGACGGGTGTAGGACGGCACCGCGGAGCGCTGTCGGGGCGTCCGGCCCACCCAGGCCGCGCTCACCACCAGGTCTCGAAGGCCCTCGCCGCACGCTCCTTGGCGCGCTGAAGCCAAGGCCGCTGCTGCCAATCCGCCAGCGTGACCTGGCGCGAGGCGCGCAGATCGCGCTCGAACATGGCCGCCATGTCGGCCCCGAAGGCTGCGCCGATCACGATCGCATTGACCTCGTTGTTGCCGGTGAAGCTGCGCCAGTCCATGTTGCTCGAGCCGACAGTGGAGAACTCGCCGTCGATCACCGCCGTCTTGGCGTGCAGCACCGCATGCTGCAGCTCGTGCACCTGCACGCCCGCGCGCAGCAGCGTGCCGTAGTAGCTGCGCCCGGCATGCAGCACCGGCGCGAAGTCGCTCACCGAGGGCAGGATCAACACGACCTCGACGCCGCGCCGTGCGGCATCGCACAAGGCACCCACCATCTCCTGGCCGGGGGCGAAATAGGCCATCGTCAGGTGCACGCTGTGCCGGGCGCCGTCGATGGCCGACAGCAGCGTGGCATAGATGCGGTTCTCGCGGTCTTGCGGTGTCGCCGCGACGATGGCCACCAGTTTGTCCCCCGCTGTTTCAGCCTGCGCGATCTGTGCATCCGGCCGCGCGGCAGCGGGTGGCAGCATGCCGCCGCAGCCCTGCGAGACCCAGGCCTCGCGCACCAGCGCCTCCAGCGCCAGCGCGGCCGGCCCCTCGATGCGCACCTGGGTGTCGCGCCAGCCCTCGCGCGACGACAGCGGCGGCGGCTGCTGCGCGGCGTGCCGGCCGAAGGAGCCGGCCGAATACACCTCGCTGATGTTGATGCCGCCGGTGAACGCCACGCGGCTGTCCACCACCAGGATCTTGCGGTGGTCGCGGTGCGTCAGCGCGCTGCGGCGGGCGCGGTAGCGCTCCAGCCATCCGCTGCGCATCAGCGGGTTGACGGGGTTGAAGGCGCAGACGGCGACCCCGCCCTCGCTGAGCCGTTCGAAGAAGGTGTCGGCGGTGGACAGGGAGCCGACGGCGTCGAACAGCACGTGCACCGTGGCGCCCTCGGCGCGCTTGCGCAGCAGCAGCGCGGCCAGGCGCTGGGCGATCGCCGCATCCTCGATGATGTAGCTCTCGAGGAAGATGGAGTCGCGCGCTGCGTCAATGGCGGCGAACATGGCCTCGAAGGCTGCCGGGCCATCCACCAGCAGCTCGACGCGGTTGCCGCTGTAGAGCGCCGCCGGCTGGCGGCCCGCCCCCGCGTGCAGCGCGAGGTGGCGTGCCAGCAACTCGCTGCCCTCGGAGCCGGCCTGCGCCAGCAGCCTGTGCCTGGCCGCGGCCGAGAGCCGGCCACCCGGCCCGACCACCTGCACCCGCGCCACCCAGCCTTGCACCCGGGTGGCGATGCGGCCGACACGCTGCTCCAGCCGCTGCTCCATGCGCTCGAAGCGCGCCCGGCGCGCCAGCCGGCGGGCGATGCGGCGCGCCAGCTTGTGGCGGCTGGGCAGGCTGTCGGGATGGCGGGCGGGGCCGATGGCCGCCCACAGGCCTCGCAGCACCGCCGCCAGGCGATGCCAGGCGAAGCCGCGTGGCGCGGCGTCGCCTGCCGCGGGGGGCGTGGCAGGCGTCGTCGGCGCGGGCGGCATCGGCGACTCCACGGCCCGGTGCACGATCGCCGGCTCAGCGCAGCGGCGGAGCGGCCGGGCCGTCGGCACCCGTCGTGCGAGCCAACGGCACAGCCGTCGGCTGCAGGAAGGGGTAGGCCGCTTCGTAGCCGAGCACGAGGTCCGCGGAGTCGGCAGGCGGCATCACATGCAGCCATTCGATTGCAGCCGTGCCCACAGGGGGCGCGGAGTGGGGCGGCAGGTCCATCATGGTCGGAAACTCCGGCGTGGGTCTGTGGTGGCGGCGGCTCAGGCGCTCAGTTCGCCAGCATGTCGGCCAGTTCGTCGGCGTGCTCTTCTTCGTCGGCCAGTATCTCTTCCAGCATGCGGCGCGTCGAGGGATCCTTGTCGCCGATCAGCGCGATCATCTGGCGGTAAGTCTCCACGGCGACCCGCTCGGCCACCAAGTTGGAGCGCACCATCGCCTTCAGCTCGGACGACTCGTCGTAGCCCGCATGGCTGCGGTCCAGCAGCGTGCTGGGCGAGAAGTCGGGCTCGCCGCCCAGCTGCACGATGCGCTCGGCGATGCGGTCCGCGTGGGCAGCTTCTTCGTTGGCATGCACCAGGAATTCGTCCGCGATGCTGGGCGAGGCCATGCCCTTGGCGGTGAAGTAGTGGCGCTTGTAGCGCAGCACGCAGACCAGCTCGGTGGCCAGCGAGTCGTTCAGCAACTGCACGATCTGCTCGCGCCACGGGCCGTAGCTGGGCGTCACGGCGCCGTCGCCCAGGCTGCCGCGGGCGCGCTCTATCGCGGCCTCGTCCAGTTGCAGCTTGCCTGGGGCGGCGCCATCGTCCGGCTGGGCAGACGGTGCCGTGCTATGGAGCTTGAGGGCTTTGTGGTGGCTCATGGATGTCTTTCGGCAGTGAGGCTTGCGAGGGCTGGCGGGGCGTGCTTAGCGCTTGCGGCCGGTCTCGTTGCCGATGACGCCGCCGATCACGGCGCCGCCGACGGCACCGGCCGTGCTGCCGCCCGTGATCACCGAGCCGGCCACGCCCCCCACGGCGGCTCCGATGGCGGTGTCCCGCTGGCGCGGGCTCATGCCGGCGCAGGCGGTCAAACTGAGAACAAGGACGGCGGTGGTCGACGCGGTGGCCAGGCGGGTGAGGCTGTTCATGGAGGGACTCCTTGGGAAACGATGCGAAAAACGTCGAGGTGATGCGCGTACGCATCGGCATGCGGCCAGTGTGGGCGCGCCACTTGGCCCAAGCCATCGGCAAACGACGAAATCGCTGTCGGACAGCGCCCACAGGGGCCTGCAAGGCGGCTTCGTCCTACAGCGCTGCGTTGCGCTGGCCGATGCCATCGGCCGAGTCCGGCGGCCAAGCTGGCCACATCCCCGTTTCCGGCATGGCCGAGCCCCCCATGAACAAGCAGCCTACCCACACCGCCTCCGAGGCTCCGACCGTCACGCTCACCCGCGACGACCGGCGAGCCCGCAACGCCCAACCCGCGGCGCGGCGCGAAGCGCATCTGCCCCATGAGCGCGACCAGCACCCGGACAGCCAGGCCGCCCCCGAAGCGCCCAACCACGAGGTCGGCGAGCAGGCCTTTCGCGATGTCACGCACGGGCTGGTCGATACCGACGAAGCGCTGCGCAAGAGCGCGGTGGACAGGCGCAGTGCCCAGCCGGTGCAGCCGGTCGGCAAGCTGACACCGCCACGCGAAGCCACGCTGGCCGCGGGCGCAGGCAGCCGTTCAGACAGACGCTCCGCGCCCAAACCGTAGGCCGGCTCCGACAGCGGCACGCGGCGATGGCCGGTTGCCGGCGCGGCCGGCCCGCGCCACGATCCGCTGAACCTCACAAACCCTGGAGTCCGCCATGAAGCTCACCACCCGCACCGTCACCACCACCGTCGCCTCGGCCGCCCTGCTGGCCATGCTCACCGCCTGCGGCTCGCCGCCGCGCCAGGAGCGCACGGTCTACAACCAGCCCGCCGTGGTGGTGCCGGACGGCGTCGAGTACGGCCGCGTCAACAACATCGAGGTGGTCCGCCAGGAGGCCCGCACCAGCGGCGGCGGTGCCGTGATCGGTGCCATCATCGGCGGCGTGGTGGGCAACCAGATCGGCGGCGGCACGGGGCGGGCGCTGGCCACCGGTGCGGGCGTGGTGGGCGGCGCGATGGTCGGCAACGAGGTCGAGAAGCGCAACAAGCGCGAGGACGAGGTCTTCCGCGTCGTGGTCCGCTTCGACAACGGCAGCACGCGCCACTTCGACTACAACAACGTCGACGGCTTGCGCATCGGCGACCGGGTCAAGCTGGAAGGCAAGCAGCTCTATCGCGTCTGACCGGCAGGCGCTGCACGCCGGCCCACTGGGGCAGTAGCCTGCTGCGGCCTGCGTGCCATCGAAGGCGGACGCGTGTCAGCCTTCTTCGCCCGCGGGCTTGAAGTTTTCCCGCAGCCGTTTCATCAGGCCCAGCAGTTGCGTCAGCTCGCGCTCGCTGAAACCGGCCACCAGCTGTTCGGCCAGGCGCTTGCGATGCTGCTGCATCTTGCGCTGCACCGCGCGGCCAGCCTCGGTCAGGCGCAGCCGCTTGCTGCGGCGGTCGGCGGGGTCGGGCACCACCTCGAGCAGGCCGCGCTCCAGCAGCAGCTTGACCAGCCGCGTGATCTGCGCCTTGTCGCGCCGGGAGTGCTGCACCAGCTCGGTGGCCGTGGCGTCGGGATGGCGTGCGAAGAACCCCAGCGCGCGCGCTTCCATCGGGCCCAGGCCGTTGTCGTCGTCGCGCGTCAGGCCGTGCATGTGCGAGCGGTACTGGTGCATCAGCTCATGCAGGTGGTCGAGGGCGTCGTCGGGCGTGGCGGCTGGCATGGGGGAGGGCGGGCTGGCGGCAGATTTAGGTGACAGTATCAACAGTGTGGTTGTTGATTGTTGATATTATCAAGCAATCGAGAACCAAGCCCCCACCCGTCGATGAATCACCCTCTCTCCACCGCCCCCGACCGCAGCGTGCAGCGCGTGCGCCACACCCTGAAGTTCCGCCACGCCGAGGTGCTGCGCACCCGGCTGGTGACGCCGCAACTGCTCTGCGTCACCTTCGGCAGCGACGACCTGCGCGACTTTCTCAGCGCCTCGTTCGACGACCACGTGAAGGTCTTCCTGCCAGCGCCCGGCGAGACCGAGCCGGTGCTGCCGGCGCGCAACCCCGACGGCTCGCGCGTGCCCGCCGAAGAGGGCGGCCCGCGCCCCATCATGCGCGACTACACCCCCCGCCGCGTCGACAACGCCGCGGGCGAGCTCGACATCGAGTTCGTGCTGCATGGCGACGGCCCGGCCGGCACCTGGGCGGCCCAGGCCCGGCCCGGCCAGCGGCTGGGCTTCGGCGGCCCGCGCGGCTCCTTCATCGTGCCG
>DATHWJ010000139.1:0-5929 GCA_035460745.1 Ideonella sp.
GGGCCGGGAGGCGCCCGCCGGCTCAAGGCCGGGCCAGCGCCACCAGGCCCAGCGTCACGCCCACCAGGACAGGCTGGTGCAGCATGTAGAAGCTCAGCGACCACCGCCCCAGCAGCGCCAGCGGCCGCAACGCCGCCGGCACGGCACCGGCCAGCACGCCCGGCCTGTGCGGCAGCAGCCACTGCCCGGCCGCCACGCCGGCCATCACCACGCCCAGCCAGGGCAGCACCGGCACGTAGTCCTGCGTGAAAGGCAGATGAGTCACCAACCCGACCCAGTTGGTCCAGCGGGTGTCGAAGAAGGGGTGGCCCCAGAGCTGCGGCAGCAGCAGGGCCGCCGCGCCGAGCACCAGCCAGACCAGGCTGCCGCCGGGCCGGCGCGTCACCGCCGGCGCAAGCAGCCGCACGATCAGCAGCATCGCCGCGATGCCGTGCAAGACGCCGAAGGTGATCGGGCTCTGCGGAAACATCAGCCACGAGCCGGCCGTCACCAGTACCGCGCAGCCCGCCACCTGGGCCCAGCGGCGCCAGAAGCGCGTCCAGGGCTGGCCGGCCTGCAGCGCCACCGCCTGCCCCAGCCCGGCGCAGAAGAGAAACAGGCTGACGATGGCGGTGCGCTGCAGGGTCCAGAAGGGATCGGTGAGGAACTGCTGCGGCGGCTGCATCAGGCCGTAGCGGTTGAGGTCGAAGCTGAAGTGGAAACCGGCCATCCAGACGATGGCGACGCCGCGCAGGGCGTCGAGGCGGTCGAAGCGCACGGCGCGCTGCGGCGGCAGGGCCGGCGAAGCGGCTGGAGTCGGGGTGGAGGAGAGGGTTGGCACCGGGGCACGATAGCGCATCGCAGCCGCCCGCCTGCCGCTCGGAAATTGACTCTGACCCCATTGTTTTCAGCGGCGCGTCGGGCGCAGGCGCGGGTCGGGGTCGGCGTTGTGCGGTTCGTCGCATGGCGGCCCGGACGCAGGCCGGCGGTGGGAATACTGCTGCGCATTTCCACTAGGAGGGACGGACATGGACAAGCGATGGGGGCTGGGGCTCTTGCTGGCGGCGAGTGCGCTGGCGGCGGCCGCGGGAGGGATTGCGGGAGATACGGCGGGCGAGTTGACGCGCACGGTCGAGGCGCTGGACCAGGCGGCTTTCGACGCCTACAACCGCTGCGAGCTCGACAAGTTCGGGGCGATGTTCGACCGCGACGTCGAGTTCTATCACGACAAGGGCGGGCTGATGGTCTCGCGGCAGGCGGTTGTCGAGGCCACGCAGAAGTACATCTGCGGCAAGGTGCGCCGCGAGCTGGTGGCCGGCACGATGGAGGTGTATGCGATGGACGGCTACGGCGCGGTGCAGCTGGGCTCGCACCGCTTCTGCGAGCTGGCCACCCAGCGCTGCGAAGGCGTCGCCAAGTTCATGCACCTGTGGCGGCAGCGCGAGGGCGCCTGGCAGATCACGCGGGTGATCAGCTACGACCACCAGCCACTGGCGGTGCCAACATCGGCCGTCAAACAGCCCTGACAGGAGCCAACGATGAAAGACCCGCGTTTCGTGGTGCTGCACACCCCCGGCCCGCGCTGGCAAGCCGGCGTGCCGCTGTTCGAGCAGGAAGGCCTGGGCGAGCACATCGCCCACTACCGGCAGTGGCTGGTGGAGGGCAAGCTGATGGCCGGCGGGCCATTCCTGGACGGTGCCGCGGGCGGCATGATGATCCCCGAGCCAGGCGTGACGGAAGACGAGGTGCGCGACTTCGCGGGCCGCGATCCGGCGGTGGTAGCCGGGTTGCTGAAGTTCGAGATACGGCCCTGGCTGGTGGGCATGCAAAAAGGCTGAGGCCCGACGGGCCGAAAACCGCCGGGCCGAGGTTCTGCCCCGGCCTCAGACCGGCTCGGCGCGCCACTCGCCGCGCAGCAGCCCGTAGATGTTGGTATCGACCGGCCCCGTCTTGCCCATCCAGCGCTGGCGCAGCAGGCCCTCGTGGGCGAAGCCGAGCTGCTGCAGCACGCGGTTGGAGGCCAGGTTGCGCGGGTCGGCCTCGGCCTCCAGGCGCCGCAGCGCCATGCTGCCGAAGGCCGTGGCCAGCAGCGCCTGCAGCGCTTCGCGCATCAGGCCCTGGCCCCACGACGCCCGGCCCAGCACGTAGCCGAGCTCGGCGCGCTGGCTGCCCGCGTCGAAGCGGAACAGCAGGCAGGTGCCCAGCACCCTGCCCGAGACCTTGTCGGCCATCACCAGTTGCAGCCCGGTGCCCGCGGCATGCTGCGCCTCGACACGGCCCAGCCAGGCCGTGCCGTCGTCCAGCGACTGCCAACTGGCATAGGGCAGGAACCGCGTCACCTCGTCATCCGCGTTGACGACCAGCAGGTCCGGCAGGTCGGCCTGCTGGACCGGTCTCAACAGCAGGCGTTCGGTGGCGATGGGGACGGGCAGTTCCAGCGGCATGGCAGGTGGGTGGGAAAGTGGGTAGGCAGGTGGTGAACGCGAGAGACGCAATCGGCGCGGCGCCTATCATCCCGCAGCTTGCCGCGCCCGGCGCCTGGGCCGGTGCCGTCGCGCTGCGCGACCCCTCGCGAACCGGACTGCCGCTGGAGCCCCGAATGCCCAACTTGCTGCGTGCCTTGATGCTGGCCTGGCTGGTCTCGGTGGCGGCGCCGCCGCAGGCCGCCGCCCGGCCGCCCCGCCCTGCGGCAGCCAGCGCGCCGGCCGCGGCCCAGGCGCTGCCGGCCTTCCTGCAGGTCGGCTCGCTGCGGTTGCCCCGCTGCACGGCCAAGCCGGCCTACTGCGCCCGCTTCGAGCGCCCGCTGGACCCGACCGGCGAGCTGCCCGGCACCGTCGCGGTCTACTTCGAGCTCTGGCCGCGCGAGCGGCTGGACCTGCCGGCCGAAGGCACGCTGGTCGCCGTCGAGGGCGGGCCGGGCTACCCCAGCACCGGCACCTACCTGGAGTACCTGGGCCTGATGCGCCCGCTGATGCGCCAGCGCGACCTGCTGCTGATGGACAACCGCGGCACCGGCCACACCCGCGCCATCGACTGCCAGCCGCTGCAGCGGGCCGAGGCCTCCACCCTCGCCAACATCGCCGCCTGCGGCCGCAGCCTGGGCGCCGCCGCGCCGCTCTACAGCACGGCCTATTCGGCCGACGACCTGGCCGCCCTGCTGCAGGCGCTGGGCCGCGAGAAGGTGGACCTCTACGGCGACTCCTACGGCACCTACTTCAGCCAGGTCTTTGCCTACCGCCACCCCGGAATGCTGCGCACGCTGGTGCTGGACAGCGCCTACCCTGTCCCCATGGTCGGCGGCGAGACGCCCTGGTACCCCACGCTGGCCGCCACGATGCGCGACAAGTTCGAGCTCGGCTGCGCCCGCTCGCCCGGCTGCCGCGAGCTGCCGGGCGGCTCGCTGGACCGCATCGGCGCCGTGTTGCAATCGCTGCGCGAAGCGCCGTTTGCGGCCGAGGCGGCCGATGCCGACGGCCTGGTGCGCCGGTTCACGGCCGACGCGTCCATGCTGGCGCTGGTGATGTTCACCGCCGCGCCCGCCGTCGCGGTGAACCGCGAGCTGGACCCGGCCGCGCGCGCCTTCCTGGCCGGCGACCGGCTGCCGCTGCTGCGCCTGATGGCCGAGACGCTGGCCTACTCCGAGTCGCGCGACGCCAGCTTCTCGCCCGGCTACTACAGCGCCGGCCTGTTCTGGGCCGTCAACTGCCAGGACGTGGCGCAGGTCTACGACATGCGCCTGCCGCCCGCGCTGCGCCAGCGGCAATGGGCCGCGCTGAAGGCCGCGCAGCAGCGCGACCAGCCCGGCACCTACGCGCCCTTCACGATCGACGAGTTCAGCGCGATGTCGCTGGACTACAGCCTGGTCGAAGGCTGCCTGCGCTGGCCGGCCCCGCCCGCCAGCCACCCGCCCGGGCCGCTGGTGCCGCCCGATGCGGCGATGCCGGCCATCCCGGTGCTGGTGCTGTCCGGCGAGTTCGACGACATCACCTCGCCGGCCGAGGGCGCCATCGTCGCCGGCCTGTTCCCCCAGGGCCGCCAGGTGGTGCTGGCCAACAGCTTCCACCTGACCGCCCTGCCCCCGCTGGCCGACCACTGCGGCATCGAGATCGCGCGCCGCTTCATAGCGAGCGGCGGCGATGCCGGCGACACCGGCTGCGCGGCGCGCGTGGCGCCGTACCGGGTGCGGCCGGCCTTCGCCCGCCGCGTGGCAGACGTGGCCCCGGCCCGGGCGTTGCCGGGCAACCAGGTTTCCGAGGCCGATCTGCAATCCGTCGCCGCCGCCGTGCAGGTGCTGGGCGACGCGATAGACCGGGCCGAGAGCAGCAGCCACGGCAGCGGCCCGCTGCTGCGCGGCGGCCGCTACGAGATGCGCTACCTGCGGCGGGGCAGCTACTTCGGCATCCAGGTCGAGCTGCGCGCCGCGCGCTGGGTCGAAGACCTCGCGGTCGACGGCCGGCTGCAGTGGCCCCAGGGCCCGGGCGCCGCGACCGCGGCCCTGCGCTTCACCACGCCCGGCGGCCAACAGGCGCAAGTGGACGTGCGCTGGGTCGAACCCGGCGCCGGGCAGCAGGCGCAGTTGAGCGGCCAGGTCGGCCCGCACCGGCTGCGGGCGACGATGCCGGCGCCCTGACCCGCCGGCGGCGCGCTCCCTGCGCCGCGCCTGGGAGCGCACACTCCCCCACCTCCGGGTATCCCCTCTGGCCCGCCCGGACCGCTTGGTCTGAAATAGCAAACGTTCGCGCAAACGTTTGCGCGGACACTGCGCCAGCACCACGGGCGATCCGCCCGACGACTCACCCGCCCGAGGAGACAAACCCCATGACGACCCGCCCCGCCCGTTTCAGCCGCCGCAGCCTTGCCCTGGCCGCGGCCCTCGCCACGCTCGGCGCCGGCACGGCCCTGCTGCCTGCCGCCCAGGCCCAGACGGCCAAGCCCAAGGTCGGCCTGGTGATGAAGTCGCTGGCCAACGAGTTCTTCAAGAACATGACCGAGGGCGCGCTGGCCCACGAGAAAAAGCGCGGCGACTTCGAGCTGAAGGCCGTAGGCATGCAGTCCGAGACCGATTTCGACGCCCAGACCGCCGCGGTCGAAAACTTCATCACCCAGAAGTACGACGTGATCGTGGTGGCGCCGGCCGACTCGCGCGCGATGGTGGCGCCCATCGCCAAGGCGATCAAGGCCGGCATCACCGTCGTCAACTTCGACGTCGCGCTCGACCAGGCC
Source organism: Ideonella sp. (assembly GCA_035460745.1). Taxonomy (GTDB): domain Bacteria; phylum Pseudomonadota; class Gammaproteobacteria; order Burkholderiales; family Burkholderiaceae_C; genus Ideonella. The sequence goes on from DATHWJ010000139.1 coordinate 5,203, forward strand.
GCGCTGAAGAAGGCCGGCCTGGACCTGGCCTTCGTCGGCCCCGACAACCGCACCGGTGCCAGGATGGCCGGCGACGCGCTGGCCAAGGCGGTCGGCGCCGGCGCCAAGGTGGTGATCATCGAGGGCAACCCCGGCGCCGACAACGCGCTGCAGCGCAAGCTGGGCTTCGAGGACGCCGCCAAGGCCGGCAAGCTCAACATCGTGGCCTCGCAGACGGCCCACTGGGAGACCGAAGAGGCCAACGCCGTCTTCACCAACATCCTGACTGCCAACCCCGACATCAAGGGCGTGATGGCGGCCAACGACTCGATGGCCGTCGGCGTGGCCAAGGCGATCGACGCGGCCGGCAAGACGGGCCAGATCAAGCTCGTGGGCTTCGACAACATCCCCGCCATCAAGCCGCTGATCAAGCAGGGCAAGGTGCTGGCCACGGTGGACCAGTTCGGCACCGACATGGCGGCCAACGCGATCGACGCCGGCATCAAGTCGCGCAAGGAGAACAAGCCGCTGAAGGGCTGGGTCAAGACGCCGATCGAGCTGGTGACCGCGGCCAACGTCAAGTGACCTGCAGCTGCTGAACGAGCGCCCAGGATGAACCTCGACACCCCGCCCGCGGCCGCCTTGGCGCTGCACGGCCTGACCCGCCGCTACCCCGGCGTGGTCGCGCTGGACAGCGTCGACCTGACGCTGCTGCCCGGCGAGGTGCATGCGCTGGCCGGCGAGAACG
>DATHWJ010000140.1:0-5557 GCA_035460745.1 Ideonella sp.
CGCTGCGCCGTTTGCCCGCTTGCGAGCCACAAATCAAAACGGGTTAGCTCCTTGTGAGAGCTAACCCGTTGATTTCTATGGTCGGGGCGGCGGGATTCGAACTCGCGACCCCTTGCACCCCATGCAAGTGCGCTACCAGGCTGCGCTACGCCCCGACGAAGCTGGCATTGTAGCCTGGAAATCGGCCTCAGCCTGCGAGCACCGCTCTGATCGATCTCAATTCGGCGCGAAGCTGTGCGACGCTCATGTTGGCAGGCAGTGCAACCAGGCCCAGATCGCCCGAAGCCGGGGGCTCGCAGGCTGGCACAGCCGCGGCGGCGTCGCTGCCTGCGGCCCCGATGGCCATGGGCGCCTTGGCGGCAGCCGCCGCTTCGTGGGCCGCCATGTCCATGCGTTCGTCGCCCGTCTCGTCCGGCGGCGGTGGGCCGTGATCGACCAGGCGATTGCGGGCGCCGCTGATGGTGAAGCCCTGGTCGTACAGCAGGTCGCGGATGCGGCGTATCAGCAGCACTTCGTGGTGCTGGTAGTAGCGCCGGTTGCCGCGCCGCTTCATCGGGCGGAGCTGCGTGAACTCCTGCTCCCAGTACCGCAGCACGTACGGCTTGACGCCGCACAGCTCGCTCACCTCACCGATCGTGAAGTAGCGCTTGGCCGGGATCGCCGGCAGGCGGTTGGGGTCCCCATCTTCCATTTAAAACAACGTGCTTGAGCGGTGTCCTGAAACTTTACTCGAACTCTTCCGCCGGGGGGATGTCGCCTTGTACGACCGCCTTCAATTTGTGGCTGGCGTGAAAAGTGACCACGTTGCGTGCCTTGATGGGGATGGCCTCGCCGGTGCGCGGGTTGCGCCCCGGGCGCGACTTCTTGCCGCGGATGGAGAAGTTGCCGAAGCCGGAGAGCTTCACGACGTCGCCTGTGACCAGGGCCTCGTTGACGATCTCGAAGAAGGCCTCGTCCATGTCCTTGGACTCGCGCTTGTTCAGGCCCAGCCGCTCGAAGAGCAGCTCGGCGAGTTCGGCCTTGGTCAGCGTCGGCGTCTCGAGCGACGGCAGGATCACGCGGTCGGCCAGGCGGCTGGGATCGGTGTTGTCGTTCATGCGGTGTTGTCGTTGATCTTTGCCACGATAAGCCAACTCAGGCGCGCAGACGCGCAGCAAACGCAACCCGCACGCGCTCGACGGCCGCCGCCACCGCGGCGGCGATGCGCTCGTCGGTCAGGGTGCTGCTGTCGTCCAGCAGCGCCAGCTGCACCGCCATGCTGTGCTCGCCGGGCCCGATGTCGGCCGTCGGCTGGGCCGGCTTGTAGATGTCGAACAGCGTGGCGCTGCGCACCAGGCCATCGGCATCGTCGCGCAACGCACCGATCAGCGCGCTGTGGGCCACCTTCTCGGAGACCACCAGCGCCAGGTCGCGCACGGCCGCCTGCTGGCGAGGCACGGCCCGCGCGGCCGGCACCTCGCGCTGCTGCACGGCCGTGAGATCCAGCTCGAACAGCACCGGCGCGAGCGGCAGCTCGTAGGCCTGGCGCCACTTGGGGTGCAGCTCGCCGACATGGCCGATCAGCGCGCCATCGACCACCACCGCGGCCGAGCGGCCGGGGTGCAGCGCCGGGTGCTCGCTGGGCACGAAGCTCGCGCGGCGCGGCGCCAGCAGCGCCTCGAGGTCGCCCTTGACGTCGAAGAAATCGACCGCCTTGTCGCTGCTGCTCCATTGCAGGCCGGCGGCCGGCCCGTAGGCCAGCGCGGCCACGCGCATGGGCTGGGCGACGCCGGCCACGCTGCGGTCGGACGAGGCCACGTTGGCGTCGCGCGAGAAGACGCGGCCCAGCTCGAAGACGCGCACCCGGCCCGCCTTGCGCGCGAGGTTGTAGCGCAGCACGCTGACCAGGCTGCCGACCAGGCTGGAGCGCATCACTGCCAGCGGCGCGGCGATGGGGTTCAGCACCTGGATGGGGTGGGCGTTGCCGGCCAGCTCCTGCTCCCAGCGCGCCTCGACGAAGCTGAAGTTGATGGTTTCCTGGTAGTCCAGCGCGGCCAGCTCGCGGCGCACCGCGAAGGCACTGCGCGAGCTCTCCGGGCGCACGCGCGCGGTCACCGGCGCCAGCGGCGCGGTGGCCGGCAGGCGCGAGTAGCCCATCACGCGGATGACTTCTTCGATCAGGTCTTCTTCGATCGTCATGTCGAAGCGCCAGCTCGGCGGCGTCACGCTGAGCACGCCCGGCGCCTCGGTGAAGGCCAGGCCCAGGCGGCGCATCACGGTGCTGCAGTCGTCCTGCGTGACCGGCATGCCGATGACCTTGGCAGCGCGGGCGACGCGCAAGTCCACCGGCTTGCGTTCGGGCAGGCTCAGCGTCTGGTCGTCGATAGCGCCGCAGACGGTCTCGGCGCCGCCGCAGATATCGATCACGAGCTGGGTGATGCGCTCGATGTGCTCGACCGTCAGCGCCGGGTCCACGCCGCGCTCGAAGCGGTGACCGGCGTCGGTCGAGAAGTTGTAGCGGCGCGAGCGGCCGGCCACCGCCTGCGGCCACCAGAACGCGGCCTCGATGTAGATGTTGCGGGTGTCGTCGGAGACGGCCGTGGCGTCGCCGCCCATGATGCCGGCGAGCGACTCGACGTGCTGGTCATCGGAGATCACGCCGACCTGGGCGTCCAGCGTCACGGTGTTGCCGTTCAGCAGCTTCAGCGTCTCGCCCTCGCGGCCCCAGCGCACCACCAGGCCGCCATGGATCTTGTCGAGGTCGAAGATGTGCGAGGGCCGGCCGAACTCGAACATCACGTAGTTCGAGATGTCCACCAGCGCCGAGACCGAGCGCTGGCCGCAGCGCGCCAGGCGGTCGACCATCCACGCGGGGGTCTGGGCCTGCGGGTTGACGCCGCGCACGATGCGTCCGGAGAAGCGGCCGCAGAGATCAGGCGCCTCGACCTTGACGGGCAGGCGGTCGTCGAGACGCGGCTGCACGGGCGGGAAGCCGGGCTCCTGCAGCGGCGTGCCGGTCAGCGCCGAGACCTCACGCGCCACGCCGTAGACCGACAGGCTGTGCGCCAGGTTGGGCGTGAGCTTGAGCGTGAAGAGCGTGTCGTCCAGGCTCAGCACCGCGCGGATGTCGGCGCCCAGGGGCGCGTCGGCCGCGAGCTCCAGCAGGCCGCCGTGGTCGTCGGAGAGCTTGAGCTCCTTGGCCGAGCACAGCATGCCCTGGCTCTCGACGCCACGCAGCTGGCCCAGCTTGATCAGGAAGGGTTTGCCGTCCGAAGTCTTGTCATCTGCTGGCGGCAGCTCGGCGCCCACCAGCGCGACCGGCACGCGGATGCCGACCCGCGCGTTGGGCGCGCCGCAGACGATCTGCAGCGGGCCGCCCGGGCTGTGTTCGCCGGCGTCCACCTTGCAGACGCGCAGGCGGTCGGCGTTGGGGTGCTGCTCGGCCTCCAGGATCTCGCCGACGACGATGCGGCTGAAGGGCGGCGCCACCGGGCGCATCTCTTCGACTTCCAGGCCGGCCATGGTCAGCAGCTCGGCCAGGGCTTCGGTCGACAGGGGCGGGTTGCAGAACTCGCGCAACCAGGATTCAGGGAATTGCATGGTGTGGGGTCGGGTCGGCGCGATGGGGTTACTTGAATTGCGACAGGAAGCGCAGGTCACCGTCGTAAAACAGCCGCAGGTCGTTGACGCCGTAGCGCAGCATGGTCAGGCGGTCCGGCCCCATGCCGAAGGCGAAGCCGATGTAGCGCTCGGGGTCGAGGCCGAAGTTGCGCACGACGTTGGGGTGGACCTGGCCGGAGCCGGCCACCTCCAGCCAGCTGCCCTTCAGCGGGCCGCTGGCAAAGGCGATGTCGACCTCGGCCGAGGGCTCGGTGAACGGGAAGAACGAGGGGCGGAAGCGCACCGTCAGGTCGTCGGTCTCGAAGAAGTTGCGCAGGAAATCGGTGAAGACCGACTTCAGGTCCTTGAAGCTGACGTTCTCGCCTATCCACAGGCCTTCGCACTGGTGGAACATCGGCGAGTGCGTGGCGTCGCTGTCGACCCGGTAGGTGCGGCCCGGCGCGATGACGCGGATCTCGGGCATGGTCTCGCCGGCCGAGATCGCGGCCGCGTGCTTCTTGACGTGCTGCACCGCGTAGCGCACCTGCATCGGGCTGGTGTGGGTGCGCAGCAGGTGGCCGCCGCTCTCGCCCTGGGTATCGACGTAGAAGGTGTCGTGCATCGAGCGCGCCGGGTGGTCGGCCGGCGTGTTCAGCGCGGTGAAGTTGAACCAGTCTTCCTCGATCTCGGGGCCGTCGGCCACGTCGAAACCCATGGAGCCGAAGATGGCCTCGATGCGCTCCAGCGTGCGCGAGACCGGGTGCAGGCCGCCGGTGCCGCGGTGGCGGCCGGGCAGCGTCACGTCCAGCGCCTCGGCCTTGAGCTGCGCCTGCAGCTCGGCGTCGGCCAGGGCCTGGCGGCGCGCGTTCAGCGCGGCCTCGATGCGCTGCTTGGTCTGGTTGATCTCGGCGCCGCGGGTCTTTTTCTCCTCGGGCGACAGCGCGGCCAGGCCCTTGAGCAGGTCGGTCACGCGGCCGGTCTTGCCGAGAAAGCGGGCCTTGGCGTTTTCCAGCTCGGCCGGCAGGGCCGCGGCTGCGAACTCGGCTTCGGCACCGGCCACCAGTTGATCGAGGTCGTTCATCTTTGCAAGGACTGAATTGAGCGGGAGCAAAAAAGAAAAAAGGCCGTCCCCGAGGTGACGGCCTTCGAATGCCTGACCGGCCCGGCCGACCTCAAACGAAGCCGACGCAAGCCGTGGAGAGAATCAAGCGAGCTGAGCCTTCACCTTGTCGACGATGCTGGCAAAAGCTGCCGGATCGTGAATGGCCATGTCCGACAGCACCTTGCGGTCGATTTCGATGGAGGCCTTCTTCAGGCCGGCCATGAACTTGCTGTAGGTCAGGCCCAGTGAACGCGAAGCCGCGTTGATACGGGCGATCCAGAGCTGGCGGAACACCCGCTTCTTGGTGCGGCGGTCACGGTAGGCATATTGCCCGGCCTTCATCACCGCCTGCTTGGCGATGCGGAAGACGTTCTTGCGACGGCCGCGATAGCCCTTGGCCAGGGCCAGGATCTTCTTGTGACGAGCGCGTGCGGTTACACCACGTTTGACGCGAGGCATGGAGGTTTCCTTTCAGTCCGTCAGAAGATCAGAGGCCAGCGAAGGGCATCATCTGTGCGATGTGGCCCATGTTGGTCTCGTGCACGTTCACAGAGCCACGCAGGTGGCGCTTGTTCTTCGTGGTCTTCTTGGTGAGGATGTGGCGCTTGAACGCCTGACCGCGCTTGACGGTGCCACCCGGACGGACGCGGAACCGCTTGGCCGCGCTCTTCTTGGTCTTCATTTTGGGCATGACTGCTCCTTTTAGTTGACTCCTGCCGGCGACCCCGAAACAGGCTCGGGATGCTTGTTGGCCGACAGCAGCTTCTTTTCAACCCCGCGGTGACCAGACCACGGGGTGAACCTTCGAGAACCGGCACAGGTGAGCGACGGCCCCTTCTATTCAGAGGGGACAGGGCGCTTCGCGGACTGTCCCCA